>CALWXA010000001.1 GCA_944385395.1 uncultured Oscillospiraceae bacterium
TGGCCAGCACCAGACAGCCCAGAAGCGTATAGGTCACCAGGAACATACCGTTGATCCGGGCCATGCCCTTGCGGTTGCCCGCCACCTTGTAGCGGGAATAGTAGCGCATGTAGGCGCTGCCCAGGCCGAAGCTCAGCAGGTTCAGGTAGGAGATGATGGGCAGCACCAGGTTATATACGCCGTACTCGCTCTCCCCCAGACGCTGGATCATGATGGGGGTATACACCAGGGAGATGACGGTGCTCAGGCCCATGGAAAGATAGGACAGAATCGCCCCCGCCTTGATTTGACTGACCTGCATGCCGCGCACCTCCCCGCCGGTTTGTATCGGTTCATTATACCGGATTTTAACAACCCTGTAAAGCGATACTTTCCCGGCGGGGAGGCGCATGGCTCACAGCTGCACCGTCTGGCCGTACTTGGCGAAAAGCTCCGTGATTTTCTTCTTCTGGGCCGGCGTCATCCGGGCGGCGTACTGCTGGGCCAAGGCCAGGGCGCTGGAGGCATCCTCCGCCTTGAGATAGTTGTTCATGGCCCGCTGCAGACTGTCGCTGGCGGTGGAGCTGAGACTGGTCTGGGTGGTCTCCGTCTTGGCGCTCTTGCCGCTGTTCACCACCCGGCCGTCGGAGGCCTTCTGCTCGGCGGCGGCCTTGTCGGCATAGTACTTGAGCATGGTCTCGTAGGCTTCCCGGTCCTCCTTGCGCAGGGTTTCCAGCCGCTCCGCCGCCTGCTCCAGCGCCTGCTGCCACTGCTCCTGACCCTGAAGCCACTGCTGGTACTCCTCATCCTTGCGCTGCTGCACCAGCTGGTACTGGTCCTCCAGAGCCTGTCCTTCCCGGGCATAGCGGTCATAGCTGGCAGCCTCCAGCTCCGGGATCAGGGCGCTCAGCTGCTGCAGGTAGCTGTTATAGGCCTGGGCTCCCGCCTGCTGGGCGTAGCTGGAATCGTACCCGCCGGTAAGGGATGCCGCCTGACCCAGGGTATCCTCCATGGCCGAGCGGCCCTGCCGGGTATAGAGAGCGGCGTAGCGCTGGTAGGCGGCGTCGGTATTGGGATCGTAGTAGAAGTCCTCCCGGCCGGCGATCTGATCGTACAGGGCCTGGAGCTCATCGTCGAAGCCGGACTGATAGTCTCCGGGCTTCATGGCAGCGATGCTCTCATGCTCGGCCTGAGCCGCCAGCACCTCGTCGGAAGGACGGTAGCCCTGCTCCAGCTGGGCCAGCCGGTCCGCCGTCTCGTCGGACACACCGGAGAGCACCCCCTTGCTGGTGCTGCTGCCGCCGGAAGCGCCGTAGAGCTTGCTCAAAAGGCTGCCCATGGTCTCACTGCCGGCCACGCCGTCCACCCGGAGGTTGTTTTTCTTCTGATAATCCAGCACCGCATTCCGGGTAAGTTTGCCGTAGCTGCCGTCCACCTCCAGCTGATAGCCTACCCGGTTCAGGGCCTCCTGCAGCTGCCGGACGGTATCACCGTAGGAACCGTAGCTGACGGTGGGAGAATTGGATGCCATATGGTTTCCTCCTTTTTGATTTCAGGTAAAGATCTGCCCGCCTGCCGACACCAGCTGGGCGGTGGTGGCCCCCAGTGCATTGTCGATGGACATCACCAGGGCCGTCAGGGCGTAGATGCCGATGCGGTTGTTGCTGCCGGTACAGCTGCGCACCTGCACCATACAGCCGCTGCGCTGGGCCTGGCTGCTCATCCAGGTGGACACCGCATAATCACAGTTCTTGATGTTGCAGCTATGCACCACCATGCCGGCGTTGTACAGTGTCCGCACGCCCGCCCGGCCGCTGACGTGGCTGACGCCGTCCACGGTGCAGGTGGATACCTCCCCCCGGGCGCAGTCGCCGAAGGTGATGACGCTGTAGCTGCTGGCCCGGTTTCCCTTGATGGAGAGGTCATAGAGCCGGTAGGCCATGTTCCGGCCGCCCAGCGAAATGTCCCCGGTAATGGTAGCGCCGCTGCTCATGCCGGAGCCGTCAAAAATCAGGTAGCCGTTGTAGTGGGCCGTGTCGTAGATGCTGTAGCCGCTGCCGGCATTGATGCTGCCGCCCTGAAGATAGATGGTGGCGGTGCAGCCACCCATATCCCGGGGGATGCTGTCCAGCGCCGCCTGGATGGTGGCCATGGGCGCATCGGCGGTGAGACCGTCGTTCCCATCGCTGCCGGAGGGACTGACGTACCGCACGGTGTTTTCCATCAGGGGCATGGCGGGGATCTCCGGCAGCTCCGGCCGGGGCGGCAGCAGGGGCTGCACCAGATCCGGCAGGGCTCCCAGGGTCACCGGCTCATCCTCCGCCGTGGGCTGGGGCAGGCCGGTAATGGGGTTTCCGTTCATGGCGATGGGCCAGGCCATATCCAGCCCCTCCCCTTCCGGATGCTTGCCGAAGCCTGCGCCCCGTCCGCCGTCGGCCAGCTTGAAGGCCACCTGCTCCGTGGCCACGGGATAGACCACCGTCTTTTCCGCTCCCAGTGCGTCCACCGCCGAAAGCTCCACCTCGTAGGAGGTGTCTGCGTCAAAGCCCGGCAGCACCTGGGCTGCACCGTTGGTAAGGGCCGTATAGCCGCTCCAGTCACCGCCGCTGCGGCGGCTCCGAAGCCGTACGGTGACACTGTTGTGCCCTGCCAGAGACGCACACGCCGCCCGGCACAGCACATGGAGATAGCTGCCTGCGTCGTTGGGATTCCCCTCTGCGTCGCAGCGCACCGCCGCCGATTCCTGGATGGTGGGCGGGTCGTAGGGGTGGACGGTGATGGTCTCCCCCTCCGCCTGGGCGGTGCGGCCGCGGGTATCCCGCACCGTCACTTTAGGGGTGACGGACCCGGCGGCGGTGAGGACGCCGGTGGTACCCTGAAAACCGGTGATGGTCTCCCCGGCGGCGGTAAAGGTGCAAAGCGCCGGCTGCGCGCCATATACACTGGTGGCGGCCACGGTATAAGCCAGCCGGGATTTCCCCGCTGCCGCCACGCCCCAGCCCGAGAGCACCGGGTGGCTGTTTTCAATGGTTACGGTAAAGGTCTCCACCGTGGGCACCAGTTCCGGCGGCACATGGACGGTAAAGGGCGCGGTGGCACGCCCCACCTCCTGCCCTCCGCTGTAGGTGACGATGGTCAGCGTGCCCTCGCCTTCGGCGGAAAGGGGCAGCTCATTGGCCAGAGACAGCGGCGGCGTCCAGGTAAGGCGGGTGTCGGCGGACTTGGTGCAGATGGTGCCGGAGGCTGTCCCCAGGGTGTAAGTGACGGTATGGGTAAAGGACTCGTCCTTGCGCCCCACCGTCAGCACCCCCGGCTGACCCAGGGTCATGGCCGGGGCGGAAATGGTACTGGGCCGTGGGATGGTGGGCAGGGTCAGGGCCTGCTGGGCGTAGATCCAGCGGGTGGCGGTATTCATGTCGAAGGCCGCCTTCACCGTCACCGAGGCGGAGCCGTCCACCCGGTGGGCGATGGTGTGCTCGCCGGTATAGAGCCGGGTGGTGGTGTTCATATCCACCCATTTGCCCTTCAGCGATACCACCTGCTGCCCGTCGATGGTGATGGAGCCGTCGGTGGTGCCGTCATGGCTCCAGGTACCCAGATTGGTGACGATGTCCAGCGTCACGGCGATGCGGCTGGTGTTGGCCACCACATTCTGTGAGCCGGCAATGGCACTGACCTGCAGGCGTAATGTGGCTCCCATAGCTTATCCTCCCATCCAGCGGAACGTGAGTCCGCCCTGTGTACTGATCTGCCAGCTGCCCACCGTCAGGCCCTGGAGCACCGTGATGTCGGTGATGTAGAGCCGGTTATTGGACACGTAGGCCACCTCCCGGGCGTCCTGCCAGAAGGAGAGCTTGCTGGCGGTATAGGTGGCCCGGAAATTCCGCTGGGACACCACCTGCTCACCGTCCACATCCTCCACGGTGAGGTTCTGACCCACCGCCACGCCGTACACCGGCACGGCGCCGTCGTAATAGACGATGCCGGTGCGGATATAGGCCTGGATCTCGGTGCGGTAGCGCTCAAAGGCCGCCGACACCGCCTCCGTATCGGCCTGCAGGTCGGCGGTGAAGCTGTAGTACTGGGTCAGCGCCTCCGGATTGGCCTGGATGTAGCTGGAGAGCTGCTCCACATATTCCCCGAACTGGCTGGAGGCCACATAGGTGCCCTCCAGAGATACGGAGAGTTCCTCCATCTCCCGGCGCACCTGGTCGGCGGTCTTGATGATGAGACTGCGGAGGGTGTGGTACTGTGCCGCCGCCGTGTCCTTCCCGGCAGAATCGGAAACGGCGCTGCCGGAAGAGGTCTGGGGCAGCTGCTCCAGGGCCAGATTCAGCTGCTGGGCCATCTGGAAGAGGTAGGCGTACTGCCGCTGCAGCTGCTGCTGGACGCTGCCGGCAGGAGCCGGGGGCATGGTGAACTTGCTCACGGGCCGTCACCTCCCTTGGTGTATACCGCCGAGAGGCTGTAAAGGAGGCAGTGTCCGCTGCCCCGGAGCTCCAGCTGCAGCTGACGGCACCGCCGGGGCCGCAGGTGCAGCAGCACCCCTTCCGTCCTGCCGTTGCCGGTGATGCGGCCCTGCTTCACCCAGGTCTGGCCCTGGTCATAGCTGAGCCAGGCCTCCGCCCAGCCCCCCTGCTCCGGAGCCAGACACAGGCTCAGGCGCACCAGATAGCCCTGCTCCGGCTCATCCAGTCCGGAAAGGGGCGTCCTGGCCCGCCAGGAAACGGGGCCTTCCTGGGTTCCGTGGCTGCCCAGCATGGAAAGGAGCCTGCCGTCCTTTGCCAGACAGTAAAGCTCTCCCGTGCCGGCGGCAAAGGCCAGGGCCTGGAGATCGTCCTGCCGGTGCCACAGCCGGCGGCGGGTGTCGTAGACCAGCAGATGGCCTGCCCCGGCCTGGTCCCGGGCGCTGAGATAGTACCGGCCCTGCCAGGCCCCCGCCACGGCGTCCGTCAGTTCCCCATCCCCCAGGGCGGCGGAAACCGGCACCGGGAGACTGCCGTCAAAGGCGTAGACGCCGCCGATGCCGTGATACAAGAGGGTGCCGTCCACCACCACGGCGGAAGCGGCGCTGCCCCGGCGGATGCCGGGACACTCCAGCGTCACGATCTGATGGGCGCCCACGGCGGAGGGGTACACCCGCTCCATGCAGTGCTCCTTGAAAAAGAGGGGACTGCCCAGATACACGGCGGCGCCGGTGAAGATGCCGTCGCTGCCACGGCTGGCGGCGTAGCTGTCGGTGGAGAGCCCGGCATAGCACTGCCAGTTTTTGAAATCCCCCAGCTTGCTGGCGTAGATCTCGTTGACGGCCCGGCCGGCCACCACGCCGTACTTGCAGCCCCAGAGCCGGTTGCCGCACTCCACCACGAAATCCATATCCGGCACAGTGCGCCGCAGCGTCACTGCCGTGGCCTGGGTCAGCTCTCCGGCCACGGTGCCGGAGAGCACCACGGCGTCCTGCTCCGCAAGGCGCAGCACCTGCTGACCGTTAAGGCTTTCCGCCTCACAGCCGGAGATCTCCACGCCGTCCCCGGCGGCAAACCCGGCGCCGATACCGGCGGCGGAGAGCTTCACGCACACGTCCGCCGCCTCGCTCCAGCCCTCCTGGCCGTACTGGCGCAGCACCGGGGCGTCGCCGGAGGTATCCAGCCACAGCTCTCCCGGCTCCGGCTCCTGGGGAGCCAGTTGAGAGACCAGATAGTCGGCGTACTCCGTGCCGTCGGAGCGGCACAGGTTCATGGCCACCGTACCGGTGGTGACGGTGGTATTTTCCAGCGTGCCCCAGTCGGTGAGATCCCGGGTGTTGATGTAGAGCTTGTCCGGGAAGATCACCACATAGGCTCCCATGCTCACCAGCTGCTTGGGCCCCTCCGTCAGCACCGGGCCCACCACGGCGCTGCCTCCCAGATAGACGGTGCCCCCGTCCACCCACAAAAGGGCGTCCTTGTGGATGAGACCCTGGGGCTTTTCCAGGGTGGTGACGGTACCACGGCGCAGCCGCACCTCCAGAGCGGGATAGCCGCTGCTGGAAAGGTTCTCCATCTCGGTGAAGCTGCCCGGGGCAGGCCGGGCCTGCCGGTCACAGCCTAAGAACAGGTTCACCGTCCGGCGGCTTAAAGACTGGGAACGAAGATGGGAAAAAAACATGGTTCCCCCTCCTTTCAGCACAGCTTCAGCGCCGTGACGCTGCCGCCGCCGCTGCGGACGGTATAGTCACGCCAGGTCAGCAGCAGGGCGTTCCACAGGTCCATGGCGTTGTTGTAGCGCTCCATCTCGCCGTTGCAGTAGTGGATCTGGGCCTCGGTGTAATGGCGGTACAGCGGATCCCAGGGTTGGGGCACCGTGAGAGCCGTGTCCTCCGTCAGTTCTCCCGTTTCCCGGCCCAGCAGGGCCAGCACGTGGCCCTCCGCCTCGTAGACCCAGGAGAGCTTCTGGGCCTCGTCATATTGATTGGGCAGCAGGGCGTCCACCAGCTCCACCGCCCGGCGGGGCGTCATAGCGTCCATCGCTTCCCCTCCCTTCTCATTCGGCCATCCGCTCCACGTAGCGCCGTGCCTCGTCGGCCATCATCCGGCCGTTTTCCAGCACCTCCGCCACGCAGCGGGGCACCTCCACGTCCACACCCTTCATGATCTTGAAGCTGCGGCCGTTGACGGACACGATGAGGAAATTCTCCTCGTTCTTCCGCCCACGGGGCAGCAGGATGCGTACCGTATCTTTTGCTTCCTTCATTGCTTGCTACCTCCTTGGTTTTGCCGTCCCGGGCGGGGGAACAAACGTCCCCCGCCCGGGCTTTTGTCAGTTGGCCTGATCCTCGTCGCTGTAGCTGGAGCCGCACTCCAGACGCACCAGATACTCGTCGTACAAAATGGCGGCGGCGTGTACGCCCTTCCAGCCCACGCTGGAGCGCTGATCCAGAGGATCGGCGGTGCCGGAAGAGCCACGGGGCTTGACGATGACCTCGGTGCCTTCGCTCAGGTCCACCACGCCGTAAGCGCCCTTGCCCAGGAAGAGGCAGCCGTACACGGCGCAGCCTTCAGCGCCGCCCTCACCGGGATAGATGGTGGTGCCGCCGCCGGCGGTGACGGCCTCGTCCACCGTCAGGGCGGAGGCGGTGTTGGCCATCACCTTCCGGCGATCCTTGCCCACCAGCACATAGCGGCCCGCCAGGGCGTCGGGGGCCACGGTACCGCCGGTGAAATTCACCGTGGTGCCGCTGACGGAGGAGACGGACAGGGTCCGGCTGTCCGAGGCCAGATCCTCGCCCCGGAAGATCTTGGCCTCGGTGGTCTCCACGAACCGCACGCCGTGGAGCTCGCCGATCTCACCGTCGAAAAGCTGGGTAGCGGCGGCGTACTGATGGGCGGCCAGCCAGCTCTCATCCTGCCGCAGATCGAAGGCCACGCTGGGGTGGATGATGCAGACATACTTGCCGTCGATCTTGGGTGCGTTCATCTTCTTCAGCTGGGTAGCGGCACGGGCCACCAGCTCGGCGTTGATCTTGCACTCCCCGGTGAGCTCATAGCGGCTGGTGACCTCCTGGCCGTCGGCCTTGGGTGCGTAGATCACCTGATTGCCCTGCTGGATCTCATTGCGGGTAACGGTGTCCAACGTCAGGCCCATGTTGGCGCCGTGACGGTCGGTGATCTCCAGCACCACGTCGTCGATGGCGGTGAGGTCCAGCATGTCCGAGACGGTGGTGTAGTCGCCGTACTGCTCCAGCTCCTTGGTGATGTAGCTGACGGAGATGCCGCTGCCGTCCGGGGTAACGCCTTCGGTGAGGGGCGTCAGGGCCTTGTCAAAAGAGCCGAATTTCCGCCACTCCACGGTCTTGCCGCCGCCGGCAGGCAGGGGCTTGGTGGCGGCGAACTGATTGTGCACCAGCTGGGGCCGTGCGTTTTCCAGCAGCTCCATGCCGTAGTAGGTCTTCATCTCGGCGGTGAGCTGTCCGGTGGTCTGGGTATTGCTGTCACCGGCAAACAGCTGCAGATTCAAACATTTGTTCCATTCCATAGTGTTCTTGTCCTCCTTGTCGTTGTCCCGGTCAGAACCGGATCTTCTCGCCCTCCTGTACCCGGCGGCGGATATCCGCCAGATCCTGGCTGCTGAGCTGCCGGGGATCGGTACGGGTAACGGCGGCGCTGCGCCGGCCCGTCTCCGGCACCCGGCGGCGGTTGGATTCCACCGTCCGGGCGGCGTGGGCGGCGCTGCGGGAAGCGGCATAGCGCATGGCCCGCTGCAAAAGCTCTTTGTGATGGCGCACCTCATAGGCGGTCAGCGGCTCCACTCCGGCGGCGATGAGCCGGGCGAAGTCCGGGTCCCGGAGGGCCTGGCGCCAATCGAACTGGCCGTAGAGCCGCCGGATCTCCGGCTGGGCCTCCTGCAATGCGGTGAGCATGGCGGCGCTTTGCTGCTGCCGCCGCTGCTGACGCTCCCGCAGGGCCTGGTTTTCCCGGCGCAGCTGACGGAGCCGTCCGTCCAGGATCTTTTTCACCCGCTGGTCGAACTGCTCTTTCCACCTGCCCCGGATCAGGGCCTCGAATTCCTCCTGCTCCCCGGCGTCGGGAGCCTTGGCGGCGGGAGTAGTGTCCCCGCCCTCGCCCGCAATGGGATGAGCCGGCGTTTCCGGCGCCGCTGCCTCCATGGGCAGCGTGTTGTTGAGCTGATCCATACCGCTCCTTTCCGTGGTAAGTCACGACCTTTTGTATCCTTGTTCCCACCCTGCCGCCCTGATTTTTTTATTCCTCCAGCCGGATGCAGCCGGGATACCGGCCGGCCAGCTGTCCCAGACCGCTGCGCAGCACCTGCAGCTCCGGCTCATGGCCGGGCCGTGCCGCCAGAATCACCAGTCCGGGGCGGATGGTGAGCTCCTCCACGGCGTCCTGATGCTCCAACGCACCGGCCAGAGCGTACACCAGGGCGGACACGGCGGCGCAGACGATGTCCTGTCCTGCCGGGGCGTACCCGGCGTGACCCCGGAGGGTCACCCGGTCCCGGCCCCATACCACCCGGATCATCGGGGCTCTACCGCCAGACGGGTCTGGCCCCGCTGGGCGGTGACGGCGTCACCGCCGGAGGCAGCGCCGCCGGAGGCGGAAGCGCCGAACTCCTGCTGCAGCTTCTCCACCAGATTGGTGCCCTTCAGCCGGTCCACCACCGCCGCCACGTCCAGCAGCCGCTGGCGCAGGCGCTGCACCTCCTGCTGCTCCTGCCGGGGCCCGGTGATGGCCTCCACCACGGCGTCCTTATTCTTGAAGTCCATCAGGGAAAGGCAGGCCGCCGCCTGATCCGCCAGGTCCGGACGGAAAAAGCCCATCTGGAACAGCTGCAATGCCAGCTGGTTGTGCTCCATGGACTTGTAGGGGTTCTCCTCCTGGGCGGCGATGTCCAGATCGAACTCCGGCACCCGGTAATGCTCCCCGGCATCGTCCCGGACGGTGCGGCCCTGGAGGGCGGCGCTGTCGTACTGGATGAACTCCTCCCCCTGCCGGCCCAGGAGCCTAAACTGACGGGGCAGGGTGTAGAACTGGCGGATGAGCTCGATGCACAGGGTCACCACGTCGGCGAATGCCTCGTAGCTGTCGTCGATCATGTTCCGGGAGAGCTTGCCGCTGGCCTCCTGCAATGCGGCGATGGCGGTGGCGGCGGTGACGCCGCCGTTGGTGCCGCCGTTGGCCACGTCACGGTTGCCGGCGGTCTCCTTCATCTCGGCGATCTTGTTCTGCAGGTACGCCACATAGATGCTGTCCAGCCCGTCGGTGCGGATGGGTGCGATGGAATCGGCCCCCAGATTTCCGTTGGTGTGGACGAAGGGCCGGGTCCAGTCGGCGTATTCCTCCTCGTTCACCGCCCCGTCGGAGCGGATGAAGAACCGGGGCGTGGCCCCGGCCAGGGCGTTTTTCAAAATGGCCTGGTTGAGAAGGTCGATCTGCTTCTGGGGTGACTTGCAAAGATCCACATACCCGTAGCCGCAGGGGGTGCCCTCCTCCGGGAACAGGGGATCAAAGACGAAGGGATACTTGCCGTGGCGGTACCAGCCCAGTTGGGCCAGCTCCGGCTCCTCCGTGTCGTTCTCCGTGGCGTAGAGCACCGTCTCTCCCACGAACTTGCAGTACTGCAATACGCCCCCCTCGGTATGGTAGTACCAGTCCACCACCAGGGATTTGTCGGCGGTGTCCACGGCGTCGTCAAAGAGATAGCGGCTGACGGAAAAGCTGCCGCCGTGGAGCTTGCCCTCCAGCTGGGGATACTGGGCCAGCAGGGCCTCGTTGTTCACCAGCTCCGTGGCGAAGAAATGGGGGGAATCCTGGATGTCCCGGACCCCCGGCTCCCAAAAGAGCTGCAGAAGATCCATGGAGCGGATGGAGATGTCCCCCAGTCCCCCCAGCTTGTCGCCGTCCCAGAACACGCCGTAGACGGCGCAGCCGGACTTGAGCTTGCGCCACCAGGCGTCGGAATAGACCCGCTTGAACCGGCTGCGCCGGAGGATCACCGGCAAAATGCGGCTGAGGCGACCCGCCTCCGGCCGGTCCCCGGCCTCCCGGGGCAGCACCGTGGGCTCGGGATAGCAGTCCATGGCGTCGGCGTGCTTGGACAAAATGCAGTTCACCAGCCAGCCGCTGGTGGGCTGGGGATCGTGGGGATTGCCTCCCTGACCCTCCTTGGCCATCTGCTCCCAGTGCCGCAGCTTCCAGAACTGCTCGTTGTCGATGAGCCGCTGCTCCAGATGCGCCTTGCCCCGGCGGTACTCCTTGAGGATCTGCTGGGCCCGGCGCAGCTCCTGGGGGCCGATCTTGTTGTGTTCCATATACCTCCTCCTTCTTGTAACGGAAAACCGTCCTTCACTTATAGCTTTCTCACCCCCGGTTTGTTGCCCATACCTGGGCAACAAATGGGGAAAACGGGAAAAATTTTTTTACCGCCACCGGCTGCGGCGCAGGTCCAGGGGGTCCTCCGCCGGCAGGGCCTCCACCGCCGCCTTCCGGGGCGGCAGGGGTCGGGACATACAGAAATAGCGGCACTCGTCGGCGGCGTGGTCCTCCTGACCGGTGTCCAGATCCTCCACCTCCGTGCCGGAAAACAGCAGCGCCGGCACGGTGCGGATGAAAGCCCGGCAGGTGTCGAAGACGTAGAGCATGGGGTAGCCCTCGTCGTCGAACTGCAGCCGCTGGTGCATCTGCATCCATCCGGCGATGCGGCGGTTGTCCCCTTTCTGGAAATAGATGCGGTAGCGCAGGGCCGTTTCGTAGATGCTCTCCCCCCGGCTGGCGTCCCAGATGGCCGGGTCCGCCACACCCTGGATGTCCCGGCCCCGGAGCCAGGGATGGCTGTCCTCGATCTCCCGGATCCGGGCGAACTGCCGCTCCGGGGTCCAGCGCAGCCCCTGGTCGGGGGTGTCGGTGCAGCCGTAGAGCTCCAGGATGCGGTAGATCACCCCGTCGAAATCCACCGCCCACCAGGCGCAGGAGAAGGGCTTGGCGTAGCCGAAGTCGTAGCTGCGGAACACCTTCCACTCCCGGGGGATGTCAAAGGGCGCAATGACATGGGTGAAGCGCCGGTCTGCATAATGGTCTGGGTCGTCGGTGAACTCCTGGAAAAACTGGCCTTCAAACACGTCCCAGCGCCCCTCCAGCCAGGCAAGGCGCAGCTTTTCCGGCAGGGCCTGGAGCTGGCGCAGATAGTCCGGCTGGGCCCGGAGCAGGGCGGTGTTGTCGGTGATCCGGGCGGGGATGAAGGTGTACTCCTCCGGCTCCTCTCCCGGCAGGAACCGCCGCTGGATGAACAGGCGCTTGATGTAGCCGTGACCCGGCCCCCCGGGATTGCAGGTATAGTAGATCCGCTTGGGCAGGTCATTGACGCCCCGGAGACAGGCGGTGAACTGGCTGAGCCATTCCGGCCGCAGCTGGGTGGCCTCGTCAATGAAGATCACGTCGTACTCCGCACCCTGGTAGCGGTCCATATCACTGTCACAGGCGCAGTAGCCCAGATCCAGAACACTGCCGTTGCGAAAAAAAAGCTGCCGGGTGGTGCTGCGGTACTCTGCGATCTGAGCCGTCTGGGCGCGGAGAAAGCGGATGTGGTTATTCTCCAGCTCCTGATACGTCCGGCGCACCAGCAGCATCCGGATGCCGGGATACCGCAATGCCAGCAGCAGCGCCTTGGTGCGTACCGCCCAGCTCTTGCCGCCGCCCCGGGCCCCGCCGAAGGCGATGTACTTGCTGCGGCAGCAGAGGAACTCCTTCTGCCGGGGATTGGGGGGCTGGATGACGAGTCTGGTCATTGGCTCCACTCCTCCGTCTCACCCTGCAGCACCACCTCCACGGCGCCCTCCTCCTGGGGGGTCAGGGCCTGATCCAGAGCCAGCAGCTCCCGGAGGAGGGCGGAGAGTTCTTTCAGCTCCCGGCAGCTGACCTCCGGCCGGTCCATGGCCTCCTCCACCGCCCGGACCAGCTGCTGCCGGGCACTATCCAGCACGCTGCGGGATTCCCGGCGGTGCTTGGGCCGCTGCCAGCCCTGGGCCTTGCCGTACCGGGCCAGGGTGGACAGCGCCACCCCGTGCTCCGCCGCCAGCTGGCTGTAGGTGCCCTCCCCGGCCTCGTACCGGCGGCGGATGATCTCCAGTTCCGGTTTCACCATCTCTCCCCTCCCCGGCAGACGAAGCTGCGGAAGTAGTCCCGGGCGAAGTCCTCCAGACACTCCGGACAGATGCTCCGGCCGTTGATGCGGTAGTATTCCTCACCCCGGTAGATGTCGCCGCCGCATACGCTGCACACGCCGGTGATCTCCCCACCGTCCTCTTCCCGAATGGACAGCATGGCCTCATCTCCTTTCTCCTTTGTCCTTCTACTTATAGGGCTCACACCCCCGGTTTGTTGCCCGGGAATGGGCAACAAAAATGGGAAACGGAAAAAAATTTTTCCATTTCCCGGTTTTTTCTTCTCACCGTCGCCGCATGGCGAACATTTGTTCGATTGTATGAAACAAAAAACAAGACGGAGGGGCTGACCCCTCCGCCTTGCGTGGTTTGTCACTTTTTCGAAAGCAATAGCTGCACCTTGCGTATCGCCGCCACGGTCTTGGCGTCCTCATGTGGGCAGCAACCCCGTACCCTTTTTTATTCCGTCATTTCCGGCGACATGTGCGTCGGAAATGACACCGCTCACCCGGCCCGGGCCGACTTTTCCTCCAGGAATCGAGGCCGGGGCCGGGTGCAAAGATCTCGAAAAAGTGCTTGTCACTTTTTCGAAAGCAATAGCTGCACCTTGAGTATCGCCGCCACGGTCTTGGCGTCCTGGAGCGTGCCGTCCAGGCATTCCTCCACCAGCTGCTCCAGCGGCACCCAGTCCACCTCCAGACGCTCGTCCTCATCGGGACGGGGAGCGCCCAGGGTCAGGTCCCGGGCCAGGTAGAGATACAGCGTCTCGCCGTAGCAGCCCGGGGAGGCCAGCAGGGCACCCAGATCCTGCCACGCTCCGGCGGTGGCCCCCACTTCCTCCTGCAGCTCACGCCGGGCGGTAAGGGAAGGCTCCTCTCCCGGCTCCCGCTTGCCGGCGGGGATCTCCCGGACCACACGGCCCATGGGATAGCGGTACTGCCGCACCATGGCCACACGGCCCTGATGGTCCAGAGCCAGGATGCCCACGCCGCCGGGATGCTCCACCACCTCACGCCGGGTCTCCTTGCCACCCGGCAGACGCACCGTATCCACATGCACCGTGATGATCTTGCCCCGGTAGATCTCACGGCTGTCTACTTTCGTTTCCAGCAGCTCCATACGCCGCCTCCTTTATCCGTTCGTTGTGCTCTTTATCATACCACGCCCCGCCTTCCTTGCCAAGAGGCGACAAGGAAACGTTAAGAAAATGTTGGTCTCTTGACCGAAATGCCGGCAGAATGCTATACTCAGAGACAATATATCTGCAAAAAGGAAGGTGATAGATCTCCATGGACAGTGACGGTTGTGCCACACGCTTGAACAACATGATGAGATCATATGGCGGTATACCTGCCCTGCGTGCTGCGGGAGCAGTATGCCGTTTTTTTGCTGCCAATCACCAACGAGAAAAAAGGAGTAACATATGATCGGATCATTGATTGCCATGGCCGTATGCATTCTGCTCTCGGCCTACTTTTCCGCCACGGAGACGGCGTTTTCCTCCGTGAACAAGACACGTCTGCGCTCCATGGCAGACAAGGGAAACCGCCGGGCGGCCCTGGCGTTGGAGGTAGCCGGGGAGTACGACAAGCTTTTGAGCACCATCCTCATCGGCAACAACCTGGTGAACATCGCCGTGGCGGCCATCGGCACGGTGCTGCTGGTGGATCTCTTGGGTGACATGGGCGCCACGGTGTCCACCATCTCCGTGACCATTGTGGTGCTGATCTTCGGCGAGGTGACCCCCAAGAGCATCGCCAAGGATCACTCGGAGGCCTTTTCCATGTTTTCCGCCCCCATCATCCGCTGGCTCATCCGGCTTTTAACGCCGGTGAACTTCCTCTTTACCCAGTGGAAGCGGCTGGTGAGCCGGATCTTCCGCAGCCGGGACGACGCCCACATGACTCAGGACGAGCTGCTGCTCCTTCTGGACGAGGTGCAGCAGGACGGCGCCATCGACCAGTCGGAGCGTGAGCTTCTGGAGAAGGCGGTGACCTTGGGTGATGTGGAGGCCCAGGACATCCTCACCCACCGGCTGGATCTGGAGGGTGTGGACATCTCCGCCAGCCGGGAGGAGATCGCACGGCGGTTCACGGAAAGCCGGTTCTCCCGTCTGCTGGTGTACCGGGGGAGCATGGACCACATTGTGGGCATTCTCTGTCAGAAGGATTTCTATACCGGCACCGGGGTCAGCGACGCGCCGCTGGAGGAGCTGATGACCCAGCCGGTGTTCGTGCCTCCCACGGAGGAGGCGGACGCCCTGCTGCAGCTGCTGCGCAGCCGGAAATGCCACGTGGCGGTGGTGGTGGACGAATACGGCGGCACGCTGGGCATCGTCACCATGGAGGACATCCTGGAAGAGCTGGTGGGCGAGATCTGGGACGAGCACGACGAGGTGGAAGAGCCCTTCCGTCAGACGGATGAGCGCACCTGGCTGGTGGACGGCGGCGCCGAGCTGGACGATTTCGCCCGGCGCTTCGGATTGCAGGTGGACAGCGACAGCATCTCCCTGGGGGGCTGGATCATGGAGCAGATGAAGCGTGTGCCCATGCCCGGCGACGGCTTCACCTTCCAGGATCTCACCATCACCGTTACCGCCGTGGCGGATCAGCGCATCGGCCAGGTGCAGGTGCGGCTGCCGGAAACGGAACCGGCTTCGGTGTAAAGGGAACACCCATATGCAACATGCCCGGCCCCTTGGGGGCCGGGCATATTTAGTTGCCGGGAAAAGCGGGCTGAAGCCGCTTTTCCCGGCAGGATGCCGTCCCCCGCACCGGGCATATTCTTTTTCCCCCCCCACCGGGACCCGTAAAATTTCCCGGGAAAATCCTTACAAGCTGTCGACAAAATATCAAACCTCCGCTATAATGGAGAAAAAAGGCTGTTTGGGTAACAGCGGGAAGGAGCGTCGGAGGATATGCTCAGGCAGGAGCGCAGGGGGTTGGCCCGGGCCATCGTGGTGCTGGCCTGGCCCACGGTCATCGAGCAGGTGATGCAGGTGGCGGTGCAGTACATCGACATCGCCATGGTGGGGGTGCTGGGCACCCAGGCCACGGCGGCGGTGGGGGCCACCACCACGGTGGGCTGGCTTTTATACAGCACCATCCTGGCCTTCGGGGTGGGGTTTTTGGCCCTGGTGTCCCAGACCTGCGGCGCCGGGGACGACGCCGGCACCCGCAACGCCGTGTCCCAGGCCATATTGGTGGTGCTGGTGGTGGGCGTCATCAGCACGGTGGTGCCGTTGGCTCTGAGTCCCTGGGTACCGGTATGGATGCAGGTGGACCCGGCCATCCGGGATATGACGTGGCAGTACTTCTTCATCCTGTATCTGCCCATGCTGCCCCGCACCGCCTCGGCCATCTTCGGCACGGTGCTCCGGGCGGCAGGCGATACCCGGACGCCCATGAAGGTGGCGGTGATCGTCAACGCCATCAACGTGGTGCTGAACTTCCTCTTGATCTATCCCACCCGGACGGTGACGGTGCTGGGTCTTTCCTTCGTGATGCCCGGCGCAGGCTGGGGAGTGGCAGGTGCCGCCGCTGCCAGCGCCATCGCCTTTACCTGGGGCGGCATCCGCATCACGGTGGTGCTGCTGCGGCATCCCCGGCTCTCTCCCGGCACGCTGCGGCTGCGGCCGGACTGGGCGGTGCTGCGCCGGTGCTGGCAGGTGACCTTCCCCAACATGCTGCAGCATTTCGGCACCGCACTGGGCTTCGTGTTCTTTGCCGCCATGATCAACTCCCTGGGCGACGTGGCCACCGCCACCCATACCATCGCCAACATCGTGGAGTCGGCCTTCTACATCCCCGGCTCCGGTATGCAGACGGCGGCGGCCACCCTGGTGGGCAACGCCTGGGGGGCCCGGAACGAAAAGCGGCTTCGGTCGCTGGCGGCGGTGTTCATCCCCATGGAGATGATCCTGATGGCCGGCACCGGGGCGCTGCTGTTCGTATCCGCTCCGGCGCTGATGGCCCTCTTCTCCCAGAGCGATGAGGTCATCGCCCTGGGCTCCACGGTGCTGCGGATGGTGGCGGTGTCGGAGCCCCTGTACGGCTTCTACATCATCGTGGAGGGCATGATGATGGGCCTGGGCAAGACACGCCTGCCCTTCCTGTACAACATCTGCGGCATGTGGGGTGTACGGATCGTGGGCACCTGGATCTGCACCCAGTTTCTCCATCTGGGGCTGGTGGCGGCCTGGGGCTGCATGATCGGCCACAACATGCTGGTCTTTGTTCTCTATCTCATCACCTACCTCCGGGATCGCTGGCACGATCCCATGCCCCAGGCGGCGTCAAGAACGTGATAAAAACGCAAACGGGGCTCCGGCACAGGCCGGGGGCCCCCTTGCCTTTATGGAGAAAATATGGTACCATGGAAGGGCAATAAACGGTAAAAATAAGGAGGTTTTATTTTGTTGCGCAACATTCGGCCGGCACGCTGTATCACAGTGCTGGCCGCCAGCTGCGTACTGGCCTTCGGGCTGTACCACATCCATTCCTTTGCCGGCGTCACCGAGGGCGGCGTCCTGGGCGCCACGCTGCTTTTGCAGAACTGGTGGGGCCTGTCCCCGGCGGTATCCGGCTTCGTGCTCAACGCCGTGTGCTACGTGCTGGGCTGGCGGGTGCTGGGGAAGAACTTCGTGATCTATTCCGCCCTGGCCACCGCCTCGTTCTCCGTGAGCTATGCCTTCTTTGAGCAGTTCCCGCCTCTGTGGCCTCAGCTCTATCAGCAGCCGCTGCTGGCGGCACTGCTGGGCGCTCTGTTCGTAGGCGTGGGGGCAGGCTTCTGCGTCTGGGCAGGGGGCGCCGTCAGCGGCGACGATGCCCTGGCCATGGCTCTGAGCCACGTGACCCACTGGCCGGTGCAGTACATCTACCTCATCAGCGACCTTCTGGTGTTGGGCCTGTCCGTCACCTACATCCCCCTGGGGCGGCTGTGGTACTCCCTTTTGACGGTGATCCTCTCCGGTCAGATCATCGGACTCATTCAGCGTATTCCCCAGTCCGGGCCGGACCCCCTGCCCGGTGAGGAGAAAGAAAACAAAACCCCATAACAAAACGGCAGGTACCATGGGTACCTGCCGTCTTTTGTGATACCTTTTACAGCTGGCTGTAATAGGAGAATTCTCCGAAAGAGCTGACCATGCTGGTGAAAATGCTCAGCACGAACACCAGGAGCACCAGAGCGATGGCGCCGCCGATGAGACCGATGAGGGAGAGCACGAATCCGGCGGTGCGGATGCCGTCGTTGAAGCCCGCCTTCTTGGCGTTGGAGGCCATCACCAGGCCCACGATGCCCAGGATCACCGACAGGATGGCCCCGTAGCCGAAAAACCAGCACACCACCGACACGATGCCCAGCACCAGACTGGCAGTAGCTGCGCCCTTGCCCGGTACATCCCCGTTGCTGCCGTTGTTGTTGTAGATCTGATTGTCGTTCATATTCCTTCGCCTCCTGTGGTTTCCGCAAACGTTTCGTCTTCGAAGTTACAGTACCATCCGTACCCCTGCTTGTCAATAGATTTGGGGAAAACTGTCGAAAAAACGTTCGTCTCAGCCGGACGCAAAAAAGGGAGCCGCCCCACAGGGCGGCTCTTTGCACTGTATCATTTCAGGGTAGCGCCGGCGTTGAACATGCCGGTGGAATAGAGGAACAGCACATCGGCGTCGGTGAAGTCCACGTACTCATCCAGCAGGGCCGAGGAGATATACCGCAGGTCCACCATGGTGACGGTGCTGTAGCCCGGCAGCAACAGGGGTGCGATGCTGCTCGAGAAACTGTCACGGAACAGGATCAGGTGCCGTCCGTTGCCGCACAGGGGATTTTCCAGGGTGATGAGGGCCTCGGCACCGGAGAGGTACACGTCATAGGGGTCCACGCCGGAAAAGTCCTCCCAGTTGTACACCGGCATACTGCCGTGCTCCAGGCTCTCCACCCGGGCGCTGTCGGTGACGTCGCTGAGGAGGATGGTCATGTCCTCCCCCGCCACCGGCAGGGCGGACTGCCCGGCGTAGACGCCCCGGAAGCCCTGGTGGCTCTCGGTGCGGTAATCATCCAGACCGTAGGTGGCGGTGCCCATGGCCTGACACAGGGCCTGGGCCACCGGGACGATGCACTCCTGCCGCCAGTGGCTGTCGGTGCGGTAGTAATCGGAAGCATCCAGCAGCGCTAAGAGGTCGATATAGGATGCGTCGATGTCCCCGGCCATGGTCAGGAGCTTCTCATAGTCCAGGGTGGGATAGCCCCCCTCCGGGGCCAGGAAATAGTTCTTGTCCGGGATCAGGGCGTAGTAGGCGGCACCGATCTGGGGATGGCTTTCCAGAATGGCGTTGAACTTGTCGATGGCCAGCTGGGCCTGGCTCTCCTTCAAAGGATAGTCCAGCTTGGACAGGGACCCATCCACCATATAAATATCGTTGTTGTCCTTCATGCCCAGCACGTAGTACTGGAACAGGGCCTTCAGGCTCCGGAAGCTGTCACGGAAGGGGAACTGATCCAGCAGATACGTCTCCAGATCGGAGAAGTAGTCGCCGCTGAATACGCCCTCCACCGTCAGCTCCGGACGCTCAGCCAATGCCCGGCGCTCGGAATAGGACAAGGCCGCATCCGGCAGCAGCAGCTGCAGCAGGAACAGGCCCGCCAGCAGCAGACCCAGCACGGCGATGACTGCATTTTGCTTGCGCTTTTCCATCATAGCCTCCTTAGAACCGGAAATACAGGAAGGGATTGAAGCTGCCGTCCACCAGATAGGCGGTGCCCATGAGCACCATGGCTGCTACGAACAAAGGTTCGAGAACCGTGGCGGCCACGGCGCCGGGACGGGTGGCGGCCAGCCGCTGCCAGCACAGCTTGGGCCCCGGGGTGGCACCCAGGATGGCGGCCAGGATCAGCAGGGCGTAGGAGCGCAGGTAATAGCCGGTCTCGAAGCTCCACAGCGGCAGGCCTGCCAGACCGAACATGGCCCGAAGGTCACCGGTGAACTGCTGCACGTCGGCGGCGTTGAAGATCACGAAGCTCACCAGCAGCAGCGGCAGGGTGTAGACGTAGCGCACCGCGCCGGGGAGTTTGGCCAGGGCCTTGCCCAACACCAGCTTTTCCAGCACCAGCAGCACGCCGAAGTAGACGCCCCACCACAGGAAGTTCCAGGCGGCGCCGTGCCACAGGCCGGTGGCGGCCCAGACCACGGCGGTATTGAAGATCCACCGGCCCCGGGACACACGGTTGCCCCCCAGAGGGATATAGAGGTAGTCCCGGAACCAGCCGCCCAGAGTCATGTGCCAGCGGCGCCAGAACTCGGTGATGGAACGGGAGATGAAGGGATAGTTGAAGTTCTCCGGGAACCGGAAGCCCAGCATCCGGCCCAGGCCGATGGCCATGTCGGAGTAGCCGGCGAAATCGAAATAGATCTGCAGGGAGAAGGCCACGGCGTAGATCCAGTAAAAGGCCACGGAGGGCTCATAGGCGGCCCGGAAGGCGGCGCACAGCTCCCCCATGGCGTTGGCGATAAGCACCTTTTTCCCCAGGCCCACAGCAAAGCGCAGCGTGCCCTCGTAGAGATCCTGACGGGTAATGGAGCGGCTGTGGAGCTCTTTGGCCACGTCCACATACCGGACGATGGGGCCTGCCACCAGCTGTGGGAAGAGGCACACGAAGGTGGCCATGGTGGCCAGGTTCTTGTCGGCTTTGGCGTCGCCCCGGTACACGTCGATGGTGTAGCTCATGGTCTGGAAGGTGAAAAAGCTGATGCCGATGGGCAGCTCCACCCCGGTCAGGGGGATGGCGGTACCCAGCAGGCCGTTCACCGCACCGATGAGGAAATCGGTGTACTTGAAAAAGCCCAGCATCCCCAGGTTGATGACGATGGAGGAGATCAGGGCGATCTTAGCGCCACGGGTGCCCCGGTGGCTCTCGATATACAGGCTGTGGAGAAAGTCCGAAAGGCTGGAGAAGATGAGCAGCAGCACATAGACCGGCTCACCTACGAAATAGAACAGCAGGCTGGCGATGAGCAGCACGCCGTTGCGCCAGGAGGCGGGCACGATGTAGTACACCAGCAGCACCGGCAAAAAGAGATACAGAAAACTGATGCTGGAAAATAGCATGGAATCCCTCCGTCAGAAGAATGGGGCCCGTCCGGGAAGCGGCTTTTCCTGCGGCGGAAGCTTTACGGGTTCCGCCGTTGGAAAAGCCCCCGGCTTGCGGGGGGCTTTGGGGATGGGGTTATGAACCTTGGCTCAGGCCCACAGAGCGTCGAAGTTCTTGACGATGGTGTCGTACTTGGCGGCGTCGGTCATCACCATCAGGATGGTGTTGCCGTGAGCGATGACGCCGGTCTTCTCAGCCTGGACGCAGATCCACTTGGCGGGGTTCATGTTCTTCTCGATGTCAGCCCGGACGGCATCCACATCGCTGCCCTCGGGCAGACGCAGCAGGGCCACGGAGTGGGCGATGGAACCCACCATGGACTCGCTGGACACAGCCTCAGCGCCCTCGATGGCGGGGATGAACAGCACGCCTTCATACATATCGGCGGTGAGCTCGGTGGTGGTGAGCATCATGGGCAGCTGATCCTCGGAAATGCCCTCATACAGCTTGTCGGCCATCTCGGTCAGGGACATGGTATCGCCGGGCTTGTCGCCGCCCTGATCGCCGCTGCCGCTGCTGCCGCAGGCAGTCAGGCTCACAACGGTCATCACAGCCAGCATCAGAGCAAGAATCTTTTTCATGTTGGTATTCTCCTTATATTATGTTCTTGGTTTTCGGCGCCGCCCCTCTTGAGCGGCTTCCGAACTCTTAGACGCACCCTGTGGACAAAAGGTTCCCTCCGGCGTGAAAAAATTTTTATCCGCCTCTTTCGTGCAAGTTTTTCCCACTTCCGGCACATTCTATACCATAGTTCCGTTTTCTTCCTCCCCTGGCAATTCCAAAAGCGCCCCATGTCGGCCCCATTTCTTCCGAGGTCCAGATGGCCATTTTAACCCTTTCGAAAATTTTGTCCGGGCTGCCGGAAAGTCCTTTCCCACCGCCCGGCTGCACATTCCCGCACAGGCGGGAATGTGTACATGACTGAACGTGAAAGGAAACCCTGACGGTTTCCTTTCACACTATCCTTCCCTCCGAAGCTCGGATGGCCATTTTAACCCTTTCGAAAATTTTGTTATCAATTTGTAATTTTTGTGTAGCTTTTTTGAAAGAGTTGTGTTATGATACCGGACAGAGAGAAAAAAACCCCTATAGAAAAGAGGTTTCCGTATGTCCCGAAAGATTGCTTCCATCCTGCTGGCGCTGACCGTGCTCAGCAGCGTCAGTGCCATTGCCTGGGCCGATGAAGAAGAGGCCCGACAGGATGCTTACGACCAGGCGGCCGCCCAGCTGGCGGAAACGGGGCTCACCAGCTCCTCCGCCTCCCTCACCGACGGCGGCGCCCTGACCCTGGCCTCCGAACTGGGGATGCTGCGTCAGCGCAGCCAGCTGTCCCTGGCAGAGCTGAGCGCCCAGGCCCTGGTGCTGCAGCAGCAGCAGATCCAGGCCCAGGAGGAAGCCCGGCAGGCTCAGGAAGAGAAGCAGGCCTTCCTTTCCCTGTATGACGGCGTGGTGGTGACTGCCGAGTCCACCGCCATCCGCTCCTCCGCCAGTTCCGACGCCGGTGTGCTGCGCACCCTCCATGCAGGCAAGGCGGCCCAGCTGCTGGACATCGTGGACGATAACTGGTATCAGGTGTCCTTCGGTGATTACACCGGCTACATCAGCGCCGCTGACTGCCAGGGCGTACAGTATGACGACTACGCCGGCACCAACGCCGCCAAGGATCTCTACGCCGAGCTCATCGACTACGCCTACACCTATCTGGGTACCCCCTATGTCTACGGCGGTTCCAGCTACAGCGGCACCGACTGCTCCGGCTTCACCATGCGGGTGTTCGGCTATCTGGGCTATTCCCTGTCCCACGGCGCCCGGGATCAGTACCGTGCCACCACCCCCGTCACCACGGCGGAGCGGCAGGCCGGCGACCTGGTGTACTTCGCCTGGTCCGGCTCCATTGACCACGTGGGCATCTACCTGGGCGGCGGCCGGTTCATCCACGCCAGCACCTCTCAGGGCGTGGTGGTGGATTCCCTGTACGAGAGCTACTATGCCAACGGCTACTGCGGCGCCACCCGTGTGATCTTCGACTGATCCACCTCTATGATCCCCCCTCCCCCACCGGGGAGGGGTTTTTTACGGACACAGCCTCCCGGCTCCCACAGTCCCAGCCGTGAAACAAGGAAAAATCATTTTCTCCGGCGACATGTGCGTCGGAGAAAATACCTCTCAGGCCGCAAGTGTGGCATGGATCCGCTGCAAGCAGATCCATGCTGCATGCCGCGGACTGCCCAAACAGCCAACAAGGTGCCCGGCACCTTGTTGGAAATCCTCTCCTCCCCCACCGGGGAGGGGTTTTTTTCTGCCTGTATGACCTTCTGCCCCTCTCTCTATCCGGTATATTTGCATATTTATTCAAATATACACCCACCATTCCGGTGAATATGCCCAATACACCCTATTTTCTCCCAGTTTGTCCCGGTGATTTTCACCGAAAACCGCATTTCTCTTGAAAAAATATGCAAAACCCTATTGACTTTTATACGTAGGTCCTGTATCATAGGCATCGTTCCAAGGGAACACGCCAAAGAGTCTATAACCTTCCCGCAAGAAGGATGGATATAGAGCCAAACCAAAATCAATAGGAAAGAGGAAGAAAAGATGAAAAAGATCGTTGCTATGATGCTGGCCCTGCTGATGGGCCTGTCCCTGGTAGCCTGCTCCTCCACCCCCGCTGGTGACGATGAGGGCGGCGACACCGAGAACGTGCTGGTGATGGGCACCAGCGCCGACTACGCTCCCTATGAGTTCATGTATCCCGACGAGAACGGTGACATGGTGTACGGCGGCGTGGACATCTCCATTGCCGAGGCCATTGCCGAGGATATGGGAAAGACCCTGAAGGTGGAGAACATGTCCTTCGAGTACATGCTGAACCTGATGGTGGACGGCAAGTGCGACATCGTGCTGGCCGCTATGGAGATCACCCCCGACCGTGACGAAGTTGCCGACTTCTCCGATCCCTACTTCACCGACCTGCCCGCTATGATCGTGGTAAAGAAGGCTGACGCCGCTCAGTACACCTCCATGGATTCCTTCTCCGGCAAGTCCGTGGCCGCTCAGACCTCCACCACCAAGGAAGAGATCGTGAAGAACGACCTCACCGGCGCCAATCTGGTGAGCCTGTCCCTGGCCACCGACATGGTGAACCAGCTGGTGAACGGCAAGGTGGACGCCATCGTCCTGGACGGCGCCGTGGCTCAGCAGGTGGTTGCCTCCAACGACGAGCTGGTTGTGGCCGATGTGGCTCTGGGCGAGGCCCTGCCCTACCGGGTAGCCGTGGCCGAGGGCGATCCTCTGGGCCTGCTGCCCCAGATCAACGAGACCATCGCCAAGCTGCTGGCCGACGGCTCCATCGACAAGTTCTTCGAGGAAGCTGACGCCCTGTCCGGCGTGCTGGAGGAAGTCACCGGTACCATCACCGAGTGAGTAAACCAACCCTTATCTCCTTTACTTCAAATCGGGTGCCAACGTGCAAAGCCGGGAAACCGGCTTTGCATGTTGGTGCGTCTGCACCTCCCAACCATTTTTTGACATAAGAAAGGAAGGATCCTATGCCCGGTGAATGGTGGAGCCAGCTCTTCGACGGCATGAGCAAAACCTCATTTTTCAACCTCTCATTCCTGCCCAAGTACGGCAAGATGTTCCTGGAAGGCATCGAGTACACCCTGCTGCTGGCGGTGGTGTCGGTGCTCATCGCCGTGATCCCCGCCCTGATTCTGGCGCTGATGCGTCTGAGCAAGAACCGTTTTCTCAGCGGCCTGGCGGGGGCGTACATCGCCATCTTCCGTTCCACGCCCCTGCTGGTACAGCTGAGCATCATCTATTTCGGTCTCTTCGGGGCCATCACTCTGCCCCGTCTGTACCTCTTCGGCTTCATCGCCATTGACCGGTTCATCCCCTGCGTGGTGGCCCTGGCGCTGAACAGCTCTGCCTATGTGGCGGAGATCTTCCGTGCCGGTATCCAGGCGGTGGACGCCGGACAGACGGAGGCCGCCCGGTCCCTGGGCATGACGGCCTGGCAGGCCATGCGTCTGGTGGTGCTGCCCCAGGCGGTGAAGAACGTGCTGCCTGCCCTGGCCAATGAGATCGTCACCATGGTGAAGGAATCCTCCATCTGCTCCACGCTGGGCATCGCCGACCTGATGTTCGCCGCCAAGAGCACGGCCTCCGCCACCTGGATCACCCTGGGGCCCTATACCCTGGCAGCCGCCATCTACTTCTGCATCAACTATCCGGCCGGCAAGGCCATCGAAGCCATCGAAAGGAGAATGCGCCGTGGCGACCAGAGATAAGCTCATCGAAGTACATGATCTGGAAAAGCACTACAACAAAGGCTCCATCCACGCTCTGGACGGTGTCAGTGTAGACATCTGCCGGGGTGACGTGATGGTGGTGGTGGGCCCCTCCGGATCCGGCAAATCCACCTTCCTGCGCTCTTTGAACCTGCTGGAGGTCCCCACCGGCGGCACCATCCTCTTTGACGGGGTGGACATCACCGACAAGAAGGTGGACATCAACCTCCACCGTCAGCGGATGGGCATGGTGTTCCAGCATTTCAATCTCTTCCCCCACAAGACCATCATGGACAACATGACCATGGCCCCCATCCAGGTCAAGGGCATGAAGAAGGAAGAGGCGGAGGCCAAAGCCCGGCAGCTGCTGGAGCGTGTAGGCCTGGGCGACCGGGGCAAGGCGTATCCGGTACAGCTCTCCGGCGGTCAGAAGCAGCGTGTGGCCATCGTCCGTGCGCTGATGATGGAGCCGGACGTGATGCTCTTTGACGAGCCCACCAGCGCTCTGGACCCGGAGATGGTAGGCGAGGTGCTGGAGGTCATGAAGGAGCTGGCCCGGGACGGCATGACCATGGTGGTGGTGACCCACGAGATGGGCTTCGCCCGGGAGGTGGGCAGCCGGGTCCTCTTCATGGACGAGGGCCATATCCTGGAGGAGAACACCCCCGGGGAGCTCTTCGGGAACCCCCGGAGCGAGCGCCTGCGGTCCTTCCTGGCCAAGGTGCTGTAAGAGAAAACAGACGGGAGAGGGCCCAGGCCCTCTCCCGTTTTCCGCCGCCGGGCCCATTGCCAACCCCGGGGGGATGTGGTATGATACCCCTACCTGCAAATGAAGGAGTAACCGATATGGCGTATATCTTAACGATCCTGCTGTGCATCGCGGCGGACCAGGCGGTGAAGCTCTGGACGGTGGCGAACCTGGCCCTCTTTGAGACCAGGCCCCTGCTCCCCGGCCTGGTGGAGCTGTGCTACGTCCAGAATACCGGCGGCGGCTTCTCCATCCTCACGGAGCACACCTGGCTCCTTACGGCGGTGACGGCGGTGCTGATGGCGGTGATCGCCTGGGCCATGGGGAAGAAGCTGTTCCCCCACCCGGCGGCCATGTGGACCCTGACGCTGATCCTGGGGGGCGGCCTGGGGAACCTCATCGACCGGGTGCGGCTGGGGTATGTGGTGGACATGTTCCACTTTGAGTTCATGCCCGCCTTCCCGGTGTTCAACGTGGCGGACATGTGCATCGTCTGCGGCACCATCGGCTTTGCGGCCTACTACCTGCTGCTCCACGACAGGGCGGCGGGAAAGAGGAAGGAGGCGTCCCGTGGAAACGGCCATCCTGACGGCGACGCCTGAGGCGGCGGGGCAGCGGCTGGACGCCTTCCTGGC
>CALWXA010000002.1 GCA_944385395.1 uncultured Oscillospiraceae bacterium
GCTTTTGGCCCGGTGGATTACTTTCTCACGCCCTTGTATGTGATGGTCAGATTTCTGATTTTCCTCATTCTGGACCTGGGAATTATATGGACACGCCGGAAGTGTTTTCAATTACCGACAATGAAAAGGGAGGACACGTAAGCGTGCCCTCCTTTTTATATTTGCCTAAAGTGGGGTAGTAGATCAGTCCTTGGAACGCTTGAGCACTTCCAGCAGGAACTTCCAGATCCGCTGCACCGAGGAGATGCTCATCTTCTCTCTGGGGGTATGGATCTCCAGTAGATCAGGGCCCAGGGAGACGCAGTCCAGTCCGGGCATTTTCCCGGCAAAGATGCCGCACTCCAGGCCGGCGTGGATGGCCTCGATCTTGGGCTCCTTGCCGTACTGGTCACGGAATACCTCCACCATCAGGTCCCGCAGGGGGGAGTGTTCCTGATACTCCCAGCCGGTATATTCACCGGCGTATTCCACACGGCCGCCCAGCTGCTCCATCAGGCAGGCCAGCCGCTCTTTGAGCATCTGCTTCTGGGAATCCACCGAGCTGCGGACGCTGTAGGATGCCTGCACCGTATCCTCGCCGGTGACCAGGATGCCCATATTCAAAGAAGTCTGCACCAGGCCCGGAATATCGGCGCTCATGGCCTCGATGCCGTTGGGCAGGCACTGGAGCATGCAGATGACCTTTTCCGTGGATGCCTGATCCATGGGCGTTCCGGATTCCGCCGGCTCCTCTGCCTTGACGAACAGGCCGGGATCGGTGGTGCGGTACTCGTTGCGCAGCATGGCTTCCAGTTCCGCCGCCAGCTGCCGGGCTGCCTGGGGATCGGATACCGTTACCGTGGCCCGGCTTTCCACCGGGATGGCGTTATCCTTCAGACCGCCGTCCACCCGCTGGATGCGCAGCTGGGTATTCTTGGCCAGGGCACGGAGCACACGGCCCATCAGCATATTGGCGTTGGCACGGCCCTTGTGGATCTCTGCGCCGGAGTGGCCGCCGGTGAGGCCGCCCACGGTGACGGTCAGCACGGAGCCTGTAAAGGGAGCGCGGCTTACCGGGAGGATGCAGGTGGTGGTATTGCCGCCGGCACAGCTGACGGTAAAGATCCCCTCGGCCTCGGAGTCCAGGTTGATCATTTTCCGGCCCTGGAGGGGCGAAACGTCCAGCGCAGTGGCACCCAGCAGGCCGATCTCCTCATCGGTGGTGAACACGGCCTCGATCCGGGGGGCGGGCAGAGTCTGATCGTCCAGCACCGCCAGGGCCATGGCCACGGCAATGCCGTCGTCGCCGCCCAGGGTGGTATCCTTGGCGTAGACATAGTCCCCGTCAATGGCCAGGTCCAGGCCCTCACGGTCCATATCCTTGCCGCAGCCAGACGCCTTTTCGCATACCATGTCCAGATGGCCCTGGAGCAGGATGGGCTGAGCGTTTTCATAGCCGGGGGCGGCGGGCTTGATGATGATGACATTGTTGCTCTTGTCCTGATGGTACTCCAGACCCCGCTGCCGGGCAAAGGCCACACACCAGTCACTGATGGCCTTGGTGTTCCGGGAGCCGTGGGGGATGGCGCACATCTCCTCAAAGAGCGCAAATACCTTCTTGGGTTCCAGATGTTCCAACACCTGCATGGTTTCTTTCTTCCTTTCTCAAACTGCTTATCTCAGAGCGAAGCGGCCGCCGGGCAGTTCGCGGATCAGCAGCTGCTCGGTCATATATTGGGCAAGCTTTTGGGCGAATTCCCGGGGGCTCTGCACGGCTGCCTTGTGCCGGGACCAGAACTGTCCGGCTTTTACGTCCTTGCACAATCCGCCCATTTCCGAAAGCGTGATGCTCTCATGCTTCTTCAGATAGTGTACCACCTTTTGGGCGCTTTTGTTCAGGAGGATCCGCTCCAGGTCCTCCCGCTGGGTCATGCTTTTGCGCAGGCCCCAGACATACAGCACGGCGGTGACCAGGGAAAAGGCCAGAATGCCCAGGATGATCTGCGGTGTATTCACGGCTTCACCCGATCCTTTCCCTGAAACAGGATGAACTGGTTGTTGTGCAGGATCTGCATATAATGCACCAGCCGGTCATACAGGGGCTCTGCCCCGTCGCCGAACTGCTCCTTCATCCGCTGGGCCAGCTGGCCCACGGTGCGCTGACCGTCCATCTCCTTCCACAGGAAGCTGCCGTACTCGTCCAGCTTGATGTGGCTGACACGAGGGGTATGGAAGAATTTCTGGGCGATGGTGGCATAGAAGCCCCGGTGGACCATATGGATGGTGACGATGCCGTCCTCATCCTGGCTCCAATCGTTCCGGGGATTCATCATAGGGATGAAATCCAAATAATTCTCACTTTTTTTCTTAGCCATATCGGTCTCTCCTCGTGGATGATAGCATAAGCCGGGCTGTATAACAAAGTATACAGCCCGGCTTGCAAAAAGACAAGTTTATTTCTTCTTGCTGTCCTTGGTGGCGAAGAAGTAGATGGTCAGCAGGATCAGCGCGAAGCAAATCAGGCCGCCGATGTTGCCGATGGAGAAGATCTCGTGCAGGTCGATCTTGTCGCTGACATACAGCGCATCGCCGTCGGCGTTGACGCCGGCAGGGATGATGGCCAGCACAGCCAGCAGGATGCCCACGATACCCTCACCGGCGATGAGGCCGGAGGAGTAGAGCACGCCGGACTGCACGGTATCGGTCTTGACCTTCTCGGAGCTGTACTTGCGCTTCTCCAGCACCCAGCGCAGAGCGCCGCCCAGCATCATGGGCACGGACAGGTAGATGGGCAGGTACAGACCGATGGCGAAGGGCAGCACGGGGATGCCCAGCACTTCCACCACGATGGCGATGAACACACCGGCGAACACCAGGTTCCAGGGCAGGTTGCCGCCCATAACGCCTTCCACGATCATCTTCATCAGCACCGCCTGAGGAGCGGGCAGGGCGTCGGTACCATAGCCGCCCCAGGCCATGCTCAGCAGGTACAGAATGGCGCCGATGGCTACGGCGGATACCGCCACACCGATGAGCTCACCGATCTGCTGCTTCTTGGGGGTGGCACCCACCAGGAAGCCGGTCTTCAGGTCCTGAGAGGTATCGCCGGCGATGGCTGCGATGACGCAGATGATGCCGCCGATAACGATGGCAGCGGTCATGCCCTCGATGCCGTCACTGCCGGTGCCCTTGAGGAGCATGGTGGAGATCAGCAGCGTGGCGATGGCCATGCCGGATACCGGGTTATTGGACGAGCCGATGAGGCCCACCATCCGGGAGGACACGGTGGCAAAGAAAAAGCCGAAGACAATGACGATCAGGGCGGTGAACAGGTTCAGGGGGATGGCGGGCAGCAGCCACATCACCACGGCCACCACCAGGATGCCCAGCAGAACCGTCTTCATGGACAGATCCTGCTCGGTGCGCAGGGTGCTGCTGGTCCGGCCCTTGCCGTAGTCACCCATGGCATCCTTAAAGGTGCGGATGATGAGCGGCAGGGACTTGATAAGGCTCAGCACACCGCCGCAGGCCACGGCACCGGCGCCGATATAGCGCAGGTAATTGCCCCACAGGTTGGACACACCGCCCGGCTCCAGAATCAGCTGGCTGATGGTCTTATCCGTGACGGGGAACAGGATGGTGTCGCCGCCGAAGAGGACCATCAGCGGCATGATCACCAGCCAGCCCAGGATACCGCCGGCGAACAGGTAAGAGGATACCTTGGCGCCGCAGATATAGCCCACGCCGGCCAGAGCGGGCAGCACGTCGATGCCCACGCCGGAGCCCTTATAGGCGGAGATGTCATAGGTGATCTCACTGGGGAAGATCTTCAGGCCGTCGGCAATGAACTTATAGACGGCGGCAATGCCCAGACCGGAGAACACGGTAGAGGCTTTGGCACCGCCCTCCTCACCGGCGATGAGCACTTCGGCGCAGGCCTGTCCCTCGGGATAAGCCAGCACACCGTGCTCCTTGACGATCAGGGCGCTGCGCAGAGGGATCATCATCAGCACGCCCAGCACACCGCCGCACAGGGCGATGAGGCCGATCTCCACCAGGCCGGGAGCGCTGCCCATACCCTCCTTGGCCCACATGAACAGGGCAGGCAGGGTGAAAATGGCGCCGGCGGCCACGGACTCACCGGCAGAACCGATGGTCTGGACCATGTTGTTCTCCAAGATGGAATCACGCCGCAGGATCTTGCGGATGACGCCCATGGAGATGACCGCGGCGGGGATGGAGGCAGACACCGTCATACCCACACGCAGGCCGAGGTACGCATTTGCTCCGCCAAAGACAATGGCCAGGATGGCGCCCAGAACGATGGAGACCACCGTAAACTCAGGCATGACCTTGTTTGCCGGAACATAAGGTTGGAATTTATTCTCTTCCACGATACTCGTTCCCTTCTGTCTATTTGCTGTGCCGAAGGTACTTCGCAGGCATTTTCTGCAGCAAAATAACGACACTAACCTTAGCATTTTATTCAAATATTTCGGAATAGTCAAGCTTTTTCCATATTTTCCGTTTATTTTGAAAAATATGGAAGAAAAAAGAGCCGGGAGTCAGTGCAGCTGCACAGCAGCAAAAGAGCGGTTTTTGGCAGAAATGAATGCCAAAGGAGCGGCATGGGTCAGCCCATACCGCTCCTTTTCATGCATTGGGTAGCAGAGATTACGCTTTATTCCGGCGTTCGATGATGTAGGTCTTTACGGCGATGATGATCAGCATCAGAACGCCCATATAGCCGGTGTAGGGATACACGATGCTCACCAGCTGACCGAAGGGCAGCTGACCGGCAAAGAACGCCACGGCACCCAGAGCCAGCACAATGAGCTTATGCCGCATGGTGCCCTCCTTGCCCAGCTTGTTGGCGGTGACCCACAGCATGGGGGCGGCGGTGGAGAAGATCTCGCCCAGCAGGATGACGGAGAAAATCACGCCGAATACGGGGCTGATGTAATTGGCCAGGTGGAGAATGGGGATATCCAGAGCCGCGACCTCTTCGATATCGCACAGCATGGCCAGGTTCAGCAGCAGGCCGGCCAGCATCAGGGCCACGCCGCCGGCGATGGCGCCCCACTTGGCTTCCTTCCGGGAATTGGCACCGGCGCCCATGGCCGTCAGGAAGGGGACGGAACCGGTGACGTTATAGGCCACATACAGAAGGCCGGCGATCCACCAGCTGGCGGCGGCCTGAGGCAGCTCCATCTGGGCTGCTGCAGCCGAGGCTTCCGCCAGGTTGCCGCCGTTATTCAGCAGGGTGACCACGGCGATGATAATGGTGAAGATAATGGTAAAGGGCCCCAGGCAGCCGATGATGTCAATGAGCTTCTGCAGGCCCAGCATCACGCTCAGCACGGCAAGCAGCGCCATGGCGGCGGAGCCTACCCACTGGGGAAGATGATAATACTGGCTGATGGTGGCACCGGCACCGGAGACCATCACCACCACCACGGCATACAGGAAGCAGGGCACAAAAATATCGAAGAAGGTGCCCAAAATCTTGCCGCAGTAGTAATGGAAGGGATTGGACTTCTCTGCATCCTTGGTGTCGTAGCCGTGCTGCATCAGCACTGCACCGCTCCAGGAAAACAGGAACATACTGATCAGGACACCGCCGATGCTCCAGATCCCATAGGAGGTGAAGAACTGCATGATCTCCTGACCGGAAGCAAAGCCGGAACCGATCATAAAGGCGATGAATGCCCCGGCGTATTTGATGACGGACCACCAGTTGATTTTCTCTTTCATAGTTGCTCTCTCCTTAAAAACACTGACATATGCTGCGGCAGCGGCGGAAACTTATCCGTGCTGCGGATGCAAGAGGTCTTCCGCCTTATGCAGGCAGGCAATGAGATGATCGATCTCGCTGTGCAGGTTCAGCCGCACCGTATTCTTGCCGATACCGTCGTATCCGGCACCGGTAATGGCCCGGATCCCGGCCTGCTCCAGCAGCTGGCAGAGATCCACCTCCGGATCGTTCACGTACAGCATGGTGATGGGGACGCTGTTGGCGGTATGGGCCGCCTTGAGCACCGAAAGCTCCGAGAGCATCCGGGCTTTATCCGCCGTGATGCGGCGGGTACAATCGGCTACCCAATCGCTTTCCAGCAGGGTGCGGGCCACATAGTCCGCCACCTCATTCTTGGAGAAGGGGACGTTCACCTTGGCGGCAGCGCTGATGACCTGAGGCTGGGCCAGGATATAGCCCAGACGGATGCCGGCGGCACCCAGACCTTTGGAGAAGGTGCGCATCACGGCAAGGTTATCGTACCGGTTCACCAGATTCACGGCTGACTGGGAAAGGGGCATATAATCGCCGTAGGCCTCGTCCAGCACCACGAAGGAATCCAGCTGGCGGGCCAGGGACACGATCTGCTCCGCCTGATCCAGCGGGATGATCTGACCCGTGGGATTGTTGGGGTTATCCAGATAGATGTAAGAGCCCGGATTGCGGCGCATGGCCTCCAGGAACTCCTCCAGGCAGAAGGCATACCCGTTCTCTGCCTTCAGGAATACCGGCTGGTAATCCGCCTCATAGGTGACAAAATCGTCCACCACCGCAGAGAACTGGGGGGCAATACCCAAAATCCGCTTGCCGGGAGTCAGGACCATGCGGTTGAGGGTCAGAATGGCGCCGATGGAGCCGCAGGTCAGCAGGATATTTTCCGGCTTCAGCTCCGCCGCAGAAGCAAAATGGCGGCAGATGGCTTCCTTGATGGGATCGTCGGAATGGGGATAGAGGTCAATGTGATGCAGCAGATCCTCCGGGCAGTGCAGGCCGGGCCAGGCACCGTAGGGATTGGAGCCCATGGAGCAGTCCAGCTCAAAGACCCCCTGGGACAGATGCTCGGAATAATCATTGCGCTCTTGTGTGAGCAGCGTTTCTCGGATGCCGTACATGTGATTTCCTCCCGTGATATGGCTGCCGGTACATAAACATGCAGTGAACCGGCAGATGTTTTTTTGTATTATACTTCTTTAGTTGCCAAAGTGCAAGCCATATCTTATATATTTATATTTGCATTTTTATACTGCCGGCTCATTGGCTGATATGAGCGTAATTCCAAGTATTTACCAAAAACCGAAGCCGCTGCTTCTGCAGCGGCTTCGGTTTTTTATGCAGTTTGGAAAGGAAGAAAACTGCGTTCAGACATTCTGGCATTCAAACTCCTGCCGGATCCGGCTGCGCAGATCCTGGTCAGTCAGGATGTCGTAGCCGGTTTTGGCGAAGGATTTGATGACCAGACCCATCTGCTCATGGGCATAATCGGTAACTGCGGCGGCGGCAAAGTCCTTGGAATGGGCGGTGACATATCCGTGGTCCACCACCGGGAAGTAGGGGTGGATACCGGGACAGCGATGGGATACATTGCCCATATCGATGGAGCCGAAGCTCTTCCGGGGCTCGTTGATCTCCTCCACGCCGAACAGGTGCAGGTTTTCCGTTACCTGGGCCGAGAGGTTCTGATTCGTCCGCAGATCGCAATAGGACTCCTCATAGTTGGAGATCTCCACCCGGGTGCCGGTGCTCAGGGCAGACGCCTGGGCACAGTTGCGGACCTTCCGGGACAGTTCCTCCAGGTATTCCTTGCTGGTGGCCCGGATATGGAACTCGGCACTGGCGTAATCAGGCACGATGTTGGGGGCCACGCCGCCATTGCGGATGACGCCGTGGATCCGGGCGCTGGGCAGAATATGCTGCCGCAGGCCGTTGATGTTCACAAAGAGCTGGATCACGCCTTCCAGGGCGTTGATGCCGTCCTGGGGGGAAGTGGCCGCACGGGTGGCCTTGCCGAAGTACTTGAACCGCAGGGCTTCCATGGCGAGGGATACGCCGCTCTTATAGTACTTGCTCTCGGGATGGGCCATCATGGCGGCATCCAGTTCGTCAAAACAGCCCAGCTCGGACATTTTGACCTTGGCACCGGAGGTCTCCTCGGCAGGACAGCCGAAGACGATGACCTTGCCGCCGGTATGCTCCATCAGCTTGGAGAGGAGCACACCGGAGCCCACGCCGATGGTACCGATGAGGTTGTGGCCACAGCCGTGGCCTACCTGGGGCAGCGCATCATACTCCGAGAGGAACCCAATGACGGCGCCGGGACGGCCGGTGTCGTATTCCGCACGGAAAGCGGTGGGGATATCCATGTAATTCCGGGTGACGGAGAAACCCTGACGCTCCAGATATTCGGTGAATACCGCTACGGCGTGGTGCTCTTCGTGGCCCAGCTCGGGATGAGACCAGATGTCACGGGACAGCTGGACAAAATCGGCATGATACCGTCGGCGTTCACCTGATAATATTCAATGGTCAGGGGATAGTAGGTGGTGCCGTCGGCATAGAGGGTATCGTTGACGATATAATAATCCATATCCCGGTATGCGGAGATCTTATACGTGCCGTCTTCCTGGGTCAGGATCAGCTCCTTGGCGCCCAGAATCTCACCCTTGCTCTTGGAACCGTCGGGATTGGTGATCTCATACCAGTCCACATATTCCTCACCGGAAGTGTCACCGGCCATATCCAGATAAAGACCCTGGAGATACAGCTTATTGCCTTCCTGATAGGTGCTCAGCAGCTGGAAATAGATGGAATCCCCCACACCGCCCAGGAAAAAGCTCACCGTATCGGTTTCGGCGTCATACCAGCCGTTTTCGGTGAGATAGCTCTTCATGTCGCTGTGGTTCAGGAAGAGACCGTCCAGAATGGCGATATATTCGCTGTAGGAAAGGGTGCACTGACCCAGTTCATCCTGATAATCACGGTACAGGCCCATCATCTGGGGATAGTAATGGGCGGTTGCATCGGGAACATTGGTATTTTCATCGAAAGAATGGGAAACGCCGGTGAACAAAACGTGGATATAGCAGAATCTGTTATAGATGGTTGCCGAATCCGTACCGTCAACGGCGGCAGCAGAAGGGATCAGGGACAGGAGCAGGCACAGGGTCAGGACCCCTGCACCCAGCAGGCGCTTGCATGATTTGTACATAATGGACCTTCTCTGATTTTACATAATGAGCGAAATGCTGGGTATGAAAACAATAGGCAGGCGTTGGGGGACAGCCGGTTTTACGCGGATATCCCCCTGAACAGAATAGGACATATAGTCCTAAATGTCAATAGGAGATAAAGGTTTTTGCTATAGTAAATCTGGTGATGCATCATGAGACTGAGAATCCGGGATTTGCGCGAGGATGCTGACCTGACACAAACGCAAGTAGCGCAAGCATTGTCGTGCGATCAGTCTCTCTACTCCAAATACGAGAGGGGAGAACGGGCACTGCCGCTGGACCTGGCCGTGAAACTGGCTGAACTGTATCAGGTTTCACTGGACTATCTGGTGGGAAGAAGCGACAAAAAGGATTGACGGAGCGGCTGACCGAGGAGGAAAACTGCCGCTGCGGCTTTTTGCATGCGGTGATTCACCATACCCGGCACCACAAGAAAACACGAAACCCCCATCCGGCTGAGAGTCGGATGGGGGTTTTGCGGCAACAGGGAGAGGTGTCAAAGGGCCAGATATTCCTGCATGCTGCTGCGCAGACGGTTGTAGGTGCGGTAGGCATGGTCGTGGCTCCAGTGATAATAGGCGCGGATCTCCTCCATGGCACCGCCGTGCATCAGTGCGTAGGCCATAAGCCGGGCGTCCGTGTCCATGCGGTCCAGATAGTCGTGAAAGCACACGCCGTTTTGAAAGTCACCGTGGGGCGCCTGCAGAAGCTCCCAGCGGGGTACCGGGACCTCAGAACTGACGGGCTGGTCCAGTGAAGCCAGACCGTACAGCCAGAATTGAAGCTGCCGGTTTTCCCGTTCCAGGGCGTCCCAGATCACCAGATAGGCCCGGCGCCAGCCAGAGAAGTCTGCATCTGCAAAGGCTGCAGGATCGGACCGGTAGACGTCCAGAAAGGCAGCCCAACCGCATTGATACAGTTCGGCGCTGTCACGGGGAAGCCGGAGCGCCCGGCAGATATCCCAGATGAAACCGTCAATGAGCCGCCGCTCTCTGGGCGAAAAGTCACGCTTTTTCTGCTTCATACGTTCCTCGCCTTCCGGGAATGTCTGACTCTTGACGCTTTTTCAGGCATGGGGAGCGAGGAGAGATCAGGAGGCGCCGGCAGCTCCCGGCACAGTCCGATCCACGCCTGTTCATCCGGGTTCCATTCCAGATCATAGACCACCGGCGGCATAAACCCCTTTTCCCGCAGCAGCTGCAGCAGTCCGTGGTGGAATACATACCCCCCTTTATCGGAGAAACGGACATTGTGGGGCTCACAGAGATACAGTGCCAGACAGCGTCCGTCAGGACTGATCTTGACCCGGAACTTCCGCTGATCGCCCGCCTGCTTGCGCAGAGCGGTATTCATGGAAAACAGTCCCGTGGCTGTAACGGATACCCGGGGGATATCGTAGTACCGCAGGCACGGCGGGATATCCTGGAGCAGGCTGAGATCCGGTTGGGAAAGATTCATAAAACATCACCTCATCATAAAAGATGAGGAAATTATACGATATTTTGCCAAAAAGCGACAGAGGAGAGAGTAGCCTTAAGATCTGTGCACTTCCGGGCGTTCCCATAGGGCAAGGAGGTGCCGGGGCAACGCCCGGGGCATACCCGGCAACAGAAAATTTACAAAACGGATATTGACAATAAATTAACGATATGGTATAGTGCTTCTGCTGGGACTTGTTAAGCAATTAACAAACATAACATTTTTCGTACGGAGGGACATGCCATGTATCGTTTTACACTTCCAAGAGACATTTATTACGGTGAAAATGCACTGGAAAACCTGAAGAATCTGAAGGGAAAGCGGGCGGTTCTGGTGCTGGGCGGCGGCTCCATGAAGCGTTTCGGCTTTGTGGATAAGGCGCTGGGATATCTGCAGGAGGCGGGGATGGAGACCCGGCTCATTGAGAACGTGGAGCCGGATCCCTCCGTGGAGACGGTGCTGAACGGCGCAGCCGTTATGCGGGAATTTGAGCCGGACTGGATCGTGTCCATGGGTGGTGGTTCGCCCATCGACGCAGCCAAGGCCATGTGGGCTTTCTACGAGTATCCCGATACCACCTTTGAGAGCCTGTGCATCCCCTTCAACTTCCCCCTGCTGCGGCAGAAGGCACGGTTCTGCGCTATCCCCTCTACCTCCGGCACCGCTACGGAGGTGACGGCTTTCTCTGTCATTACCGACTACCAGAAGGGCATCAAATATCCTCTGGCTGACTTCAACATCACCCCGGATGTGGCCATCATCGATCCGGCTCTGGCGGAGACCATGCCTGCCGGACTTACCGCCCACACCGGCATGGATGCGCTGACCCACGCCATTGAGGCCTATGTGTCCACCATGCACACGGTATTCACCGATCCCCTGGCTCTGAAGGCCATCGAGATCGTGGACCGCTGCCTGATCCCCTCCTATCAGGGTGATATGACCTGCCGGGAGGAGATGCACTACGGACAGTGTCTGGCGGGTATGGCCTTCTCCAACGCCCTGCTGGGTATCGTACATTCCATGGCCCACAAGACCGGCGCCGTGTTCTCCACCGGACATATCACCCACGGCCTGGCCAACGCCATGTATCTGCCCTATGTCATCGCCTACAATGCCCAGGTGCCTGAGACCGCTGTACGCTACGCCGACATTGCCCGGATCATGGGCATCACCGGAACGGTGGAGGAGTGTGTGGCCGGGCTGCAGAACAAGATCCGCAGCATGAACGATGCCATGGGCATTCCCAACACCCTCAAGGACTTCGGCATCAACGAGCAGGAGTTCCTGGAGAAGCTGCCGGCCATTGCGGAAAACGCTGTGGGCGATGCCTGCACCGGTACCAATCCCCGGCCCATTGATCCGGCCACCATGGCCAAGCTCTTTACCTGCATCTACTACGGCAACAAGGTGGATTTCTGATCCCGGCAGGAAAGAAAAGTCCGGCGGTGAGACGCCGGAAAAATGGATGAACCATAAAATCCCCCCAGGTCTGCGCACCTGGGGGGATTTTTCCTGCTGCCGCCCATCATGGAAAAGCGGGAGGAGCGGCGGAAGGAACCGATATGCCACAGAAGCGGCGGCGGGCAAGACACCGTCGCTTTTCAATGGTAGAGGGATTATGCCAGGGCCTGGCCCAGGGCTTCACAGGAGGCCAGATCCTCCTCCGACGGCATCTGGCAGCAGATGACGCTCTGGCAGGCCAGCTGGGCACCGCAGTCCCGGCACTGGGCTTCCCAGCTGCGCATCCATTCTCCGTCGCCCCAGCCGTAGGAGCCGAACAGGGCAATGGCTTTGCCGCTGAGACGATTCTGGCAGGCGGTGAACATGGGCTCAAACTCCGCCTCTTCCAGCTGCTCCATACCCATGGAGGGGCAACCGAAGGCGATGGCGTCATATGCGGACACCTGTTCCGGGGAAAACTGGGCAGGCGTCAGCACGGACACCTCCGCTCCGGCGGACCGGGCTCCTGCTGCCACAGCGGCTGCCATGGCTTCCGTGTTGCCGGTACCGCTCCAATACACCACTGCGATTTTCGACATAATATTGCACATCCTTTCTGATGGATTTTACTTTGTCAGACAGCTACCGTCAGTCCCTGGAGGGTGCTGCCCTGCCGCCACTGCAGATCATAGGCCCGGGTACACAGCTGATACCGGGCAAAGGTGGTTCTGGCCGTTTCCTCATCACCGTACACCTTCCAGCAGCCTACGCACTTGGCACGGTCGGCGCCGTGGCGGATAAAGCCCAGCACATCTTCCGGCGGATAGCTGAGGAACAGGCCGATCTCATGAGGAAAATCCTGCTGCGCCGCCAGACGGCGGATGAGATGGATCACACACTGCTCTGCCTGCTCCGGCACATATCCCAGAGACACCAGCAGATCCCGGGCACGGCTGTCCTGCAGGTCCCGGGCCAGCACCCGGGGCCGGTAGACGTAGATCAGCGCCCGGCCCTGCCGAATCCGCAGCGGCAGCACCCGCAGTCCCTTGGGTACCAGCATCCGGTTGAGACGGCAGATTTCCGCCGTCAGCCGCTGCCGGCACCGGCAGGGACAGGTAAAGAGACTCCCGGTCTTGATCCCGGCCAGTGTGGGGGAACAATGGCGGATCATCATTTCATCAGACATGGCAGATCCTCCTTGCAGGGCGGTTTCATATAGTTAGCATAGGCTAACCACTGAGGAAAGAAAGGCCCGCCGCTGCGTCTGCCGGACAAAAGGGGACCGGCTGGGCTGGGCTCTGAGGCGCAGCGGCGGGAAAACTGGAGAAAAGGGGCGGGCGGAGTCGGCCACCATCGCCTGTCCCTTGGGAGAGAGGCTCAGGAACCAGAGTGACAGCCGCCGCAGCCACCGCAGTGGCCGTCACAACCGCCGCCGCAGCTGCCGCCGTCCGGGCAGCCAATACATTTCTTGCCGCTCTTCTTGGCCCTGTATACGTACAGGGCTGCGGCGCCTACCACCAGGATCAGAATGGCGGCGGGGATGATGTTTTCCAGCATAAGTCAGATCACACTCCATTCAAAGCATAGGTACGCTGCAGATGATTGCGGGTTCTCAGGCACAGGGCCACCACAATGGCCACCATCACCACCACAGCCGCGAGGCCCGGCAGGAAGGCGGTGCCCACAGAGCCGGTAGTGATGAGGGTGCCCACCTGGTAGACCAGGAAAGCCACGGTGTAGCCCACGCAAAGCTGCAGGCCGATACCGCCCCAGAGCCATTTGGCGCTTTTCATCTCAGAGTTCATGGCGCCGATGGCTGCAAAGCAGGGAGGCGTATACAGGTTGAACATCAGATAGGCCAGGGCTGCCACCTTGGTGATGGCCATGATGCTCATGATCTCAGCACCGGAGCCGGGAACCATTTCCAATGCATCGGCGTCAATAAAGCTATTGAGGCCCACGAAGCAAACCGCCAGGGTGCCCACCACGTTTTCCTTGGCGATGAAACCAGTGACGGCGGCAGCCGCCAGCTGCCAGCTGAGGACGCCCACAACGGGTACCAGCAGATAGGCAAAGGGTCCGGCGATAGAGGCCAGGATGGAGCTGTCGGAGGATTCAGCCACCTGGAAGCTCCAGTTGAAGGTCTGCATGATCTGCACCGCCGTGTTGCACAGCAGAATGATGGTAGCTGCCTTGACGATGTAGGCCCAGCCCCGGGCACACATGGCCTTGAAAGCAAACCACAGGGAGGGACGCTTATACTCCGGCAGCTCCATGATGAAGAAGGACTTGCGGTTCTTATAGCCGGTGATGAGGTTCACCAGCAGGGCGCCCAGGAAGATCAGCACAATGCCGGTAGCGTACATCACAAAGCTGACCCAGCCGGCATTGTCAAAGAAAGCGCCGGCGAAGAGGCTGATGACCGGGATCTTGGCGCCGCAGGGCATGAAGGGGGTCAGCATGGCAGTGGCCCGGCGCTCCCGCTCATTGCGGATGGTGCGGCTGGCCATGACACCGGGGATGGCGCAGCCGATGCCGATGACAAAGGGGATCACGGACTTGCCGGAGAGGCCCACTTTCTTGAAGATGGGGTCCAGCACCACTGCCGCACGGGACATATAGCCGCAGTCCTCCAGCAGGGCGATGAGGAAGTACATCACCATCACCAGCGGCAGGAAGCCCACCACGGCGCCTACGCCGCCGATGATGCCGTCCACCAGCAGGGCAGAGAGCAGGGGGTTGGCGTCGCCCAGCAGATTCCCTACCCAGCCCTGGAAGGACTCCAGCAGAGTCACAAGACCCGGAATGACGGTGCCGTTTTCAAACTCATAGCCTTCTGCAATGAAGGGGCCTACCCATACCTGGGAGATCTGGAACACCAGGAACATCACCACCGCAAAGATGGGGATGCCCAGGAACTTATTGGTGAGAATCGCATCGATGCGGTCGTCCTGATTCTTTTCACGGGTGAGGACCTTCCGCTTCTCCACCTGGGAGACCAGCTCCTTGACGAAGGTAAAGCGCTTGCGGTCCGCTTCCTCCACCGTCTGCTTGTCGGTGAGATCCACTGCACCCTGGACGTAAGGGGCCTTTTGTCCCTTGCCCGTCAGCGCCACGGCGGTGTCTACCACCGCTTTCAGACCCTGGGAGGAGGTGGACACCGTTTCCACCACAGGACAGCCCAGCTTGGCGGCCAGTGCGGAGACGTCGATCTGCGTTCCCTTTTTTTCATTGAGGTCGCTCTTGTTCAGAGCTACCACCACCGGGATGCCCAGCTCCAGCAGCTGGGTGGTGAAAAAGAGGCTGCGGCTGAGATTGGTGGCGTCTACAATATTGATGATGACGTCGGGATGCTCATGGCGCACATAGGAGCTGGTGATGCTCTCCTCCGAGGTGAAGGGAGACATGGAATACGCTCCGGGCAGGTCCACCGCCGTCAGCTCCACGTCGCTGCTGCAGTAGTTCTTTTTGATGGCATGTTCTTTCTTTTCCACCGTCACGCCGGCCCAGTTGCCCACCTTCTCGCTGCGCCCGGTCAGGGCATTATACATGGTGGTCTTGCCGGAGTTGGGGTTGCCTGTCAGGGCAATTCGCATGATACATTCCTCCTCTTTTTCTTGCATCCGGTTCTTTTCCTAAAACACAAATGGTTACCTGCTGCTAACTCCTGGGTACAAAAAGCGGCTTTATTCCACGCAGATGGCTGCTGCCAGCTGGGGATCTATATTGTACCGCCCATCCTGGATGGACACCACGCAGCCTGCCTGACGGCGGGATACCACGGTGATGTGCTCGCCGGCATAGCAGCCCAGAGAAAACAGAAAGGCATCCAGCTCCGGATCTTCCGTATGTAACTGCCGGACCGTATATTCCCTGCCCTCTGCCGCATGGAGCAGCGTCATCTGATTCACCTGCTTTCTATAGGAATCCAAGAAGTTAGCAATAGGTAACTTTTGGGTTGAAAAAACAGTTAGCATCAACTAACCATACAGAGCATAACGCAGAAGGGGGTGTTTGTCAAGGATTTTTTTGGAAGAACTATGAGATGACGAAAAGCGGTAGAATTAGTTGACGGCGCTTGAAAAAGCACGTACTATAGTGACATGGACCGGCAGAGCTGCCGGAAAGAGAGGGGCGGAGAGATGCGCCAGGAAAATTATAACTTTTTCCAGGAATTCAACCGAGTGGATAAGCTGTGCAGAGACCTGATGAAGGCAGAGCAGCAGGGTGTGACGGCCTATCTCAACTGCATGGAGGAAAACTGGCAGGCGGATGCCGGCCTTAAAGATGGGTGCATGGGAACCGGACGCTCGTTCTGGCGGCTTGTGGCTACAGCGGCGGTGATGACTGCAGCGGCCATGGCGGTAATGATGCTGTTGATTTGGCTGCTGCTGGGATAAAGTGCAGAAGTTTCCATTGAAAAAGGAGACAGCCTCTTTGGGGCTGTCTCCTTTTTGAGATTTACAGGTGCGGAGAGCCGTATAGCCGACCCTCGATCTGCCTGCGGCGCAGCAGGTAGTAGAGAAAACCGGTGAGGTCAGCCAGGAACCAGCCGATGGGGACGGACCACCAGATGCCCAACACCCCAATGGAGGGAATGGCGGAGAGGAGATAGGCCAGGGCCACCCGGGTACCCAGGGAGATCACCGTCAGCGCCACGCTCATCAGCGGGATGGCCACCGCCCGGTACAGGCCGTAGAGCAGGAACAGCCAGCCGATGCCGATATAGAAAGAGCCTTCGATGCGCAGATATTCTACGCCTACCGCCAGGATCTCCGTTTCACCGGCGTCCACGAAAAGACCCATCAGGGACTGGGCAAAGACGAATACCAGAGCCGATACCGCCAGGCAGAATGCCCCAGACGTCACCACCGCCCAACGGATACCGGAGGAGATCCGGTCCATCTTCCGGGCGCCATAGCTCTGGGCGATGAAGGTGGAGAAGGCGTTGCCGAAGTCCTGCACCGGCATATAGGCAAAGGAGTCGATCTTTACCGCTGCGGCGAAAGCGGCCATCACCGCCGGACCGAAGGAGTTGACCCGGCCTTGGACCATCAGGATGCCGAAGTTCATCACAGACTGCTGCAGGCAGGTGAGCAGGGAAAACTGGCTGATTTCCAGGATGCTCTGCCGCCGCAGCCGCAGATGCCGCCGCCGGGGACGCAGCTGGGGAAAGCGCAGCAGCGTGTACAGCAGCACGCCCACACCTGCCAGATACTGGGCCAGTACCGTGGCGGCAGCGGCGCCTGCTACGCCCCAGGGGATCACCACCACAAAGAGGAGATCCAGCAGAATGTTGGTTACCGCCGATATTCCCAAAAACAGCAGCGGTACAGTGGAATTGCCCACCGAACGCAGCAGGCAGGCAAAGTAGTTATATAAGAAGGTGGCGGGGATGCCGTAGAAGATCACCCACAGGTAGCTGCGCATCAGCTCATAGTTCTCCGTGGGAACCTGCAGCAGCACCAGAATGGAGTCCAGAGCAGCGAAGGATACGCCGCACAGCACCGCCGTCAGCAGTGCGATGAGGACAAAGGAAGTAAAGACGCTCTGTTGCAGCTTATCCATATCCCGCTGTCCCCAACGGATGGAAAATACGGCGCCGCTGCCCATGGAAAGGCCCAGCACGATGGAGGTGAGAAAGACCATCAGGGTATAGGCCGAGCCTACGGCACCCAGAGCATCGGTGCCCAGGAAACGGCCTACAATAAAAGTGTCCGCCACATTATAAAGCTGCTGCAGTAGATTGCCCAGCACCATGGGCAGGGCGAAGCGGAGCATGGAGCTCGGTACGCTGCCGCAGGTCAGATCCCGCTGCATGAGGCATCCTCCTTTCCGCCAGCTGCGGTGCCTGCCGCCTGGTGTCGTTCCATCTGCCGCCAGTTGAAAAAGGCGTACAGATCGTTTACCAGAAACACCACAAAGCAGATCACCACGGAAAGATAGGCCGGATCGGACAAAGATGCCAGAACCCACAAAATGATGAGAACCACATCGTTGGCGGCGTAGCCCAGAGCGTAATACGGGCTGCGCTTATAGGTCAGGTAGGCCGCCAGAAAACTGGTGGTTACCGAAATGGTGCTGGGAAGCAGATTGACGGTGTGCAGCGCCGAGAGCAAAAAGTAAAAGAGGTTCGTTACCGCTGCCGTCAGTATCACCATCACCGCAAGGTCACGGCGGGTGATGCGGTACACCGTTACCTGGGCGTGGTTGCCCTGATAGGGGTGGCGGATCCAGGCTACAAAGCTGAATACCGCCATGGGAAGGCACATCAGCAGATAGGTCAGCAGCTCACCGTAATAGGAATAGCCCAGGGAGATGGCCGCATACATCAGACAGAACACGATCATCAGCAGCTGTCCCAGGGGATTGCCCTTGGCGCAGAGGATCAGGGCTGTGACACCGATGAGGGAGGAAACCAGGGAGAAATAATCGCTTTGACGGAAGAGCAGAAAGGTCAGCACAATGAGACCCACGGAACCCAGCCATAAGAACTGTTCCCGCCTGCTGAAATAACCATTGATTGCGCCCATGCCTTTCATAGTATCCTCCCGAAAAAAAGCATCCGCATACACATCTTCCTGCGATGTGTAGACGAATGCAGCCACATTCCTGCCCGGCGGCAGGCATATCCCTTTGTACGCTGAGCATACCATACGGAGAGGAAATTGTCAATGCCCGGGGGCTTGGTGATCTCATCACGGTAGCGGGCGGGCATTTGCGGTAGGATATGATCCATCTTGGAAAGGAGCGGAGAGATGGAAAAAACAGCGGTGAAACGGAAAAAAGCAGCGGTGGCGGATCTGTGTGTGGCCTGCGGCTGCTGCGTCAAGGTTTGTCCCCTGCAGGCCATTTCTATCTGGAAGGGCGTGAAGGCCCGGGTGGATGAGAGCCGGTGCGTAGGCTGCGGACGGTGCGCCCGGGAGTGTCCTGCTTCGGTGATCTCCCTGAAGGAGGTGCAGGCATGAAAAAGCGGTGGTATGACTATCTGTGGATCGCATCCCTGATCTATCTGATCCTGGGCTTTTTCAACATCCTCTTTGCCTGGTTGGGGCTTTTATGCTTCTTTATTCCGCTGCTGTTGGCGATTTTCGGCGGCGGCAAGGGCTACTGCAACCGCTACTGCGGTCGGGGACAGCTCTTCGCCCTGCTGGGAGGCCGGGTGGGGCTCTCTCGGAAAAAGGATGTGCCGGGTTGGATGAAAAGTAAGATTTTCCGTTACGGATTTCTCATTTTCTTTTTCGCCATGTTTTTCCAGATGCTCTGGACCACCTATCTGGTCTTTGCCGGGGCCAGAGATCTGGGGCAGGCGGTGACCCTGCTGTGGACCTTCCGGCTGCCCTGGCACTGGGCGTATCACGGGACGCTGCTGCATCCCGGCGTGGCTCAGTTTGCCTTTGGATTTTACAGCGTCATGCTGACCTCTACGGTGCTGGGGCTTATCACCATGGTGCTCTTCAAGCCCCGCAGTTGGTGCGTCTATTGCCCCATGGGCACCATGACCCAGCTCATCTGCCGGGTTAAGGCGGGAAAAGAGTGATTTTATCACGGAAGAACAGTTGACAATAGGGGTATACTAAGTACAACAAAGAAAAAACGAAGGAGGATGGTTCCATGAAAGCCATGTCTGTCAATCAAGGGAATTTCAACGCTGAGGTGCTGCAGTCCGATAAGCCGGTGCTGGTGGATTTCTGGGCTCCCTGGTGCGGCCCCTGCCGCATGGTGGTGCCGCTGATGGATGAGATCGCCGGTGAGCGGGACGATGTGAAGGTAGTCAAGGTCAACGTAGATGAGGAGCAGGAGCTGGCCATGCGCTATGGCGTCATGAGCATCCCCACCCTGATGGTCTTCAAAAACGGCCAGGCGGTACGCCAGGCCACCGGTGCAAGACCCAAGAACGCTATTTTGCAGATGCTGGACTGAAATAAAAAAGAGGCCGTAAGGCCTCTTTTTTATTTCAGGTGTTGGAAACAGCGGCTACTCTGCGCCAGGAACGGCGGGTCAGCACCTGCCACAGGAATTCACCTATACGGTGCATGATCCAGGCCAGAGGGATGGTGATAGCAAAAACAGCCATCAGATACAGAAGATCGGAGGAAAGGTAGAGCACTTCACTGCGCACAAGCCGCATCACCAAGCCATGGTAGAGATAGATCTCGAAGGAGATCCGGCCCAGGAAGGAAAAGAGAGGTTCCGGCAGAGAAAGGTAGTGGAACAGCCGGGCGCAGATGTAAAAGAGAACGTAAAGAATCAGCAGCGTCAGCACGTACCAGGAGTAAGGGGTAAAGGGATCGCCCGTCACCAGACCGTGCTGAATTTCCGAGAGTGTATATTTATAGTGGGTAAGCTGGAAACCGTACCAGATAACCAGATTGGACAGCAGGTAGAAAAAGGCGATGCGCAGTACCCGCCGGGAGAAGAAGCCCCGGAGATAGTCTGCCTTTTTCAGGAGGCCTACCATCAATCCGTAACCGGAATAGAAAAAGAATACGGAAACGCAAACGATGCCTGCCAGAGTAAAAATGCGGAACAAATTGGCGTGGGCAGCCGTCAGCGACAGGTGATGCAGTACCACTGTCACTGCCAGCAGGCCCCGGATAGCTGTACTGTGTTCCGGAGCCAGCGGGTCCCGGTTCTGGGAGAAAACTTCCCGGCGGCGGAACAATACCATCAGGATACCTGCCAGCAGCAGAAGGTCCAAAGTCAGGAAAGGTGTGCCGGCAAGCAGCCGGGACACCGTTGTATGCGGCATGTCAGAGTACTCCTTTTCCTCGTTTTTCACCGGAAGGCTGGTGGGTCAGGGCTTCCAGCTTCTCTTCATCCAGCAGCTCCACGCAGCCTCGCTGCAGCCGTACCAGGCCCTCGCTTTGGAAGTAGCGGAGCATCCGGGTGATGACCTCCCGGTGGGTGCCCAGGTGGTTGGCGATGACCTCGTGGGTCATGCGCAGCTGCCGGGAGCCTTCCAGGGCGGATTCTTCCAGCAGAAAAGTCGCCAGGCGCTGGTCCATGCTCTTCCACATGACCTGCTCCATCAGCCACATCACTTCCGAAAAGCGGCTGGCCATCAGCTCATTGGTATAATTGGCCACGGCGGGGGATTGCTCCATCACCTGCCGGTAGATATCGGGAGGGATCAGCCAGGCGTCCGTATCTTTTTCCGCCTCAATGCTGATATCGAACTGGATGCTGCGCATGATGCAGGATGCAGAGAAAAGGCACATATCCCGGTCAAATAGCCGGTAAATGGTGATCTCCCGCCCCTCTTCCGAAAGGATATACGCACGCAGCTGACCGGAACGCAGCAGCAGCAATCCCGTACATTCCATGGCGGAACGGTGGATCACATCCCCACGGTTGAAGTGCCGGGGCTGGACAGAGCCATTCAGCAGCGCCTGCTGCTCCGGTGTCAGCTGCTGCCAGACGGGGAAATATTCGGCAAAAGTCACAGGCAATTCCTCCTTTGCGTCCGACTATCATTATACCGGGGAAAGAGGGGGCTGTCAAACCCTGGGAGCGGCAGGAAAAAACGTGATTTTGTCACGGAAAGATTCCAGCTTGCCGGGTATACTACAGAAAAAAAGAAAGGGATGGGAAGGTATGAAGCAGATCAATCAGCAGCAGTTTGAGGCATATATGCAGCCGGGCAAAACGGTGTTGGTGGAATTCTGGGCTCCCTGGTGCGTCTACTGCCGGCGTCTGGCGCCGGCCATGGAAGCCGCAGCCCAGGCCTGGGAGGGGAAGCTGGAACTGGTACAGATGAACATAGATGAAGCGCCGGAAGTGGCACAGCAGCAGGCCATTCAGGTGGTGCCCACCCTGGTGCTGTACCAGAATGGTCTGGCGGTGGATGCCATCACCGCACCCCAGTCCCGGCGTGAGATCGACGAGTTTATCCAGGTGGCCCTGGAGGCCGGAAAGGAGCAGGCATGAGCGACAAGCGCATCTATGATATGATCATCATTGGCGGTGGACCCGGCGGTTATACCGCGGCACTGTACGCCGCTCGGGCAGGGATGGACACGGCTCTGGTGGAGAAGCTCTCCGCCGGAGGACAGATGGCCCAGAGCCATCAGATCGACAACTATCCCGGCTTTGATGAGGGCATCGATGGGTTTTCCCTGGCCGAGAAGATGCAGCAGGGGGCTGAGCGGTTCGGAGCTCAGACCATCTATGCCCAGGCCATGAAGGTGGATCTGCAGGCCCAGCCCAAGGTCATTGAGACGGATCAGGGGACGCTGCTGGCCCGGACGGTGGTGCTGTCCACCGGCGCCGATCCCCGGGAGCTGGGTGTGGCCGGCGAACGGGAGCTGGTGGGCCGGGGTGTGGCCTACTGCGCTGCCTGTGACGGTATGTTCTACAAGGGCAAGGACGTGGTGGTGGTTGGCGGCGGCAATACCGCCGTGGCCGATGCGCTGCTGCTGAGCCGGGTAGCCAAAAGCGTGATGCTGGTACACCGGCGGGACACCCTGCGGGCTACCCGGATCTACCACAAGGCTCTGGAGGAGGCGCCCAATGTGACGCTGCGGTGGAATACCACGGTGTCACAGCTGCTCAGTGACGGCAAGGTCACCGGCGTAGTACTCCGGGACGTGCATACCGGGGCGGAGGAGACGGTAGATTGCGACGGCGTATTCGTCTCTGTGGGACGCAAGCCCGCCACCGAGCTGGTGCAGGGACAGCTGGAGCTGGATCGGAGCGGTTACATCGTGGCCGATGAAACCACCCGTACCTCTCTGCCGGGGGTATTCGCCGTAGGCGATGTGCGCACCAAGACGGTGCGTCAGGTGGTCACCGCTGCTGCCGACGGCGCTGTGGCTGCCCACTATGCCGAGGGATTCCTGGCGGAGAACCGATAACACATGATAGGAAAAGGCCCGGAGGACTTTGTCCTCCGGGCCTTTTTGAAGTTTATGGGAAATCAGGCGTCCTGGTCTTCTGCCAGCAAGGGGGTGAACTGGAAGGTGGTGCAATCCACCAACCCGCGGTTGGTGAGCCGCAGCTCCGGCAGGCAGGCCAGGGCGATGAGAGCCATGGTCATGAAAGGAGAGGGCATGGTGCAGCCGATGCGGTGCCAGCCTTCCTCCATCTCTGCCACGATCCGGGACATCTCCTCCACAGTCTTGTCGTTCATGAGGCCAGCAATGGGCAGCGGCGTGCAGCCCAGGACCTTGCCATCCTGTACCACCGCCATGCCGCCGCCGCACTCCAGCAGCGTGTTGGCGGCCAGGGCCATATCCGCATCGTTGGTGCCCAGCACCAGCAGGTTATGGGCGTCGTGGGCCACGGTGCTGGCCATGGCGCCGCTGCGGATGCCGAAGCCCTTGACGAACCCGGCGCCGTAGGAGCCGGTGGCCTTATGCCGCTCGAAAACGAAAGCCTTCAGCACATCCTGGGAGAGGTCGCTCTCCACCCGGCCGTTGCGTACCGGCAGCTTCAAAAGACGCTGATAGTTGCCCACCCGGGCGGGGATCACCTCAATGACACGAGCCATCACCTCCTCCTTGCCTTCCGGAGCAGGAATGGCGAAGGAGTCCGGGGTGATGGGAGCCGGCAGGTGCATGGAGTGAAGCACCCAATGGGGATAGGTAAAGGGCGGGAATTCCACCGTCATTTTCCCATCCCGGGCCACCAGGTCGCCGTCAATGAACACGTGGGTCACCTGCATGGACTCCAGATCCTTCAGCAGCACCATATCGGCGCACTTGCCGGGAGTGATGCTGCCCAGCTCGTGGTCCATCCGGAAGCACTGGGCGGTATTGATGGTCACCATCTGGATGGCGGTGACAGGATCGATGCCCTCTTCCAGAGCACGGCGGAGGATATGGTCCAGGTGGCCCTTTTCCAGCAGGGTATGGGGATGGGTGTCGTCGGAGATCAGGCAGGCGAACCGGGAGTCTACGGAGTGCTCCGTAATGGCCCGGGCCACCTCGTGCAGATCGTGCCAGGCGCTGCCTTCCCGGAGCTGGGCGTACATACCCAGGCGCATCTTTTCCAGAGCGTCTTCGGCACGGGTGGACTCGTGGCAGCAGCGGATGCCTGCGGCGATATAGCCGTTGAGGCCCTTGTCATGCTCCGGCATGGCGTAATGGCCGGTGACTACCTTGTCCGCCCGGAGTGCTGCTCCTACAATCTGGTGGGCGTGGTCACTGGAGCTGAGGATGCCGGGGAAGTTCATCATCTCGCCCAAACCTACGATATCGTCCCACTCCATGGTTTTGGCTACGTCCTCGGGACCCACGAAGCTGCCGGTATCCTCAAAGCCCGGCACTGCCGGTACGCAGGAGGGAGTGAGGAACATGGCCTTGAGGGGCGTACGCCGGGCGTCCTGAATCATCACTTCCACGCCCCGCAGGCCCAGCACATTGCAGATCTCATGGGGGTCGGGATAAATGCCCACGGTACCGTGGGGGATCACCGCCCGGGCATACTCGCCCACACTGAGCATGGAGGACTCAATGTGCATATGGCCGTCCAGGAAGCCGGGGGCCAGATAACTGCCCTGTGCATCGATGACACGGGTCTGGGGACCCACACAGTGTGCGGCATCGCCTACCAGGGCAATGCGGCCTTCGGCTACGGCCACGCTGACGTCATCCAGGATTTCCGCCGTGCAGACGTTTACCAGCCGGGCGTTGGTGATGACCAAATCCGCCGGATGATTGCCGGCAGCCACGGCGGACAGGGTCTGGGTTACCTCCCACAGGGGCTTTTTGCAGAAATGATTATGCATGGTTGGACTCCTTTCCCAGTTTTGTCAAATGCCCCAGGGCTAAGGGCCGTGGGGCAGTAGGTATGGTGGTTAAAATGCTTTTGCCTATCCTACCACAAACCCGGCGGCATGGCAAGGGCGGCAGGAAGAAAAAAGTGTCTGCCGCATGGAGAAAAAGCGGCAGACGCAAAGGCGCTATTTTCTTGGCAGAGCCCATACCGCCAAAGGCAGGCACAGAGTGCTCAGCAGCATGGCTTCCTGGTAGCCTGCGCCGGTCATCAAAGCGCCCATTACCGGTGGTGCTGCCATGGCCGCCAGGGACACACCAAAGACCACGATGGACGAGGCCGAGGCGGTACGGGTGGGGAATGCATCGCAGCACAGGATCACCAGACCCGGCACCGTGGCGCCTTGCAGCAGGCCCACCACCGCCACCAATGCCCAGGCGGCAGGAGTGGGGAGGGGCAGCAGCAAGAACACCAGGAACAAAGCCGCCGAAGTCAGCAGGGACAGCCGGTAAAACCGGCCTACGCTCATATGCCGGTACACGATGGGGGACAAAAAGCGCATCACCAGAGCGCCCAGAAAGTAGATGGTGACGCTCAGGCCAGCTGTCTGGAAATCGTCACCCCGGACCTGGGTACAGTATCGGGGCAGCCAGGTGGTAATGCCCGTCTGGAAGCACAGGTACAGAAAGCCCGACAGCAGAAAGAGCCACGCCTTACCCTGACGGAAAATCTCCGCCGGGTGGGAGGAAGCAGACTGCTGCTCCCGGAGGTGTGCATAGGGGGTATCCGGTGTGATGACGGTACCTACAGCCCCCAGGGCCACAGCGCACAGAAGTGCGCCGATGCCTGTGATGGCGTAGGGCAGGGCAAAGCTTTCCGGCTGATCCGGATTCACCACTGCCGTGACGAATACCGGGGCCAGCATGGCGCCGATGCCATAGAAGGCATGGACATAGGGCAGGAGCTGTTCCTTGCGCTGGGGGAACACGTCGGCGATGACGCTGTTCATCAGAAGGTCGATGGTGATGTAGCCAACGCCCGCCAGCAGGGAAAGGGCCAGCATCACGGGATAGGAGCGGCCGTACAGGGGCATCAGGCCGATGGCCAGGCCCGCTGCGCCCATCACCAGAAGTCCGGCGGCGATGCCGCGGATCTTATGCAGCCGCTCGCCCCACAGGCCCAGCAGGATGGTCACCGCCATGCAGCCCACGGCCTGTACCGTCATAATGAGACCATTGGCCGTTTCGTCGATCTCCAGGTACGCCATGGTGGCCTGGGCGTTGGTGCCGAAGCTGTTGAAATACACGGCGTACAGGATGAACGAGACAAAGCAGCCTGCCAGCAGCAGACGGCGCAGCCAGAGGCGGCTCATAGAGCGGAGAGCTCCCGGAAGGAGTCTTTCAGTGCCGGGTACAGGCGGGTATACAGATCATAGAAGGGCTCATAGCCGGCATCGGCCTGGGCACGGCACAGCTCACCGGGCCGGACGATGGCGTCGGCGGCGTCAGGCACGCTGTCATAGACCCCGGCGCACACGCCTGCCAGAATGGCGGCGCCCAGGGCCGGGCCCTCCAGGGTCAGGGGAGAGGTCTGGATGGTGCAGCCCAGTACATCCGCCAGCATCTGCCGCCAGAAGGGGCTGCGGGCCCCGCCGCCGCAGGCGGTGATGGTATCCGGCGCCACGCCCATATCCCGCAGGATATCCAGGCACTGGCGCTGGGAATAGCTGACGCCTTCCATCACGGCACGGACGAGATCGCCCCGGGTGTGCATGGCAGACAGACCCACAAAAGCGCCGCGGGCCTTCTCATCCAACAGCGGGGAACGTTCGCCCATCAGGTAGGGCAGGAACAGCAGGCGGTTGGCGCCCACAGGGGACTTCTGGGCGGCGGCGGTCATCAGCTCATAGGGATCGACTCCCTGCTCAGAGGCCAGTCGGCACTCCTCTTGGCAGCACTGGTTCCGCAGCCACTGCAGGGAAAGACCCGCCGAGAGGGTGCAGCTCATAGCCGTCCAGCTGCCGGGTACGGCGGCGCAGAAGGTATGGACACGGCCCTGGGGGTCGATGGTCACCTTGTCACTGTGGGCGAAGATCACACCGGAGGTGCCCAGGGTCACGAAGGCACGGCCCGGCCGGACCACGGCGGTGCCGATGGCGGCAGCGGCGTTGTCGCCTGCGCCGCCGGCCACAGGCGTGCCGGGGCAAAGGCCCGTTTCCTGGGCGGCCAGCGCCGTCACCGTACCGGCGAGATCTGCCGATTCGTGCATGGTACCCAGCCAGGCAGGATCGATCTCCAGAGCGTCCAGGATCTCACGGGACCAGCAGCGGTTGGGAACATCCAGCAGGTTCATGCCCGAGGCATCAGACACCTCCGTGGCGAACTCGCCGGTGAGACGATAGCGCAGATAGTCCTTGGGCAGCAGGATATGGCGGCAGCGCTCATAGATCTCCGGCTCGTGGCGGCGGACCCACAGGATCTTGCCGGCGGTAAAGCCGGTGAGGGCGGGATTGGCGGTGATGGCGATGAGCTTTTCACGGCCTACCCGCTCCGTGATCTGGGCGCATTCCTCGCCGGTGCGGCCGTCGCACCAGAGAATGGCGGGGCGCAGCACCTTTCCGTCGCCGTCCAGCATCACAAGGCCGTGCATCTGGCCGGAAAGGCCGATGCCCTTGATGTCCGAAGCCTTGACGCCGCTCTTGGAAAGGACGGTCTGGATGGTGGTTTTGGCGGCCTGCCACCAATGCTCCGGGTCCTGCTCGGCCCAGCCGTTGTGGGGCTGGCTGAGGGGATATTCCACGGTGCAGGAGGCAAGGTTCCGGCCCTGCTCATCAAAAAGCGCTGTTTTGGTCCCGGAGGTGCCCAGGTCCACGCCGATCATATATGCCATGGTGTTTCCTCCTTCATTGATAAAGGGCGCGCCGCATCCGCGGCGCGCCCTGTCCGCACATGGTGTGTCAGCGGAACAATACGTTGTTCATGATGGCCTCCAGGTATTCCTGGCGGCCGCTGGGTACTTCCACGGACTCCAGGCCCTCGGCATACTCAGCCAGGGATTCCAGGGTGGCGGTACCGTCCACGATGGACTTGCCGATGCCGCTTTGATAGCTGGCGTACCGGTCAGCCACGAAGGCGTCCAGACGGCCGTCGGCCTGGAGCTCCAGAGCCTTCCGCAGGCCCAGGGCAAAGGCGTCCATACCGGCGATATAGGCCAGCAGGATGTCCTCCAGGGTGTTGGAGGGACGGCGGGTCTTAGCGTCGAAGTTCAGACCGCCGTTGGTGAAGCCGCCGGCACGGAGCACTTCCATCATGCACAGCGTGGTATCGTACACGTTGGTGGGGAACTGGTCGGTATCCCAGCCCAGGAACAGGTCGCCCTGGTTGGCGTCGATGGAGCCGAAGGAGTCATTGACGATGGCGGTACGCAGCTCATGCTGGAAGGTGTGGCCTGCCAGAGTAGCGTGGTTGGCCTCGATGTTCATCTTGAAATCTTCGGTCAGATTGTACTTGCGCAGGAAGTTCATGCAGGTAGCCACGTCGAAATCGTACTGGTGCTTGGTGGGCTCCTTGGGCTTGGGCTCGATGTAGAAGTCGCCGGTGAAGCCCTTGGCACGGCCGTAATCCCGGGCCATGGTCAGGAAGCGGGCCAGATTGTCCAGCTCCAGGCCCATGTCGGTGTTCAGCAGGGTCTCATAGCCTTCACGGCCGCCCCAGAACACGTAGCCCGTAGCACCCAGGCGGATGGCGGCGTCGATGCAGGCCTTCACCTTGGCGGCGGCTACGGCGAATACGTCGGCGCAGCAGGAGGTGGCGGCGCCGGCCATGAACTTCTTGTCACCGAAGTTGTTGGCGGTGACCCACAGGCACTTTTTGCCGTGCTTTTCCTGGAGAGCGGCGATGTACTCCACCATCTCACGGAAATTCTTCAGGCTCTCTGCTACGGTGGCGCCCTCCGGGGCAATATCCACGTCGTGGAAGCAGTAGTAATCCAGCTGCAGCTTATCCATCAGCTCGAAGGCGAAATCCGCCTTGGCACGGAACTTGGCCATGGGATCGGTCTGTCCGAAGCTCTTGTCCATGGTGCCGCTGCCGAACATATCCACGCCCTCGGCGCAGATGGTGTGCCAATAGCTCAGAGCGAACTTCAGGTGCTCCCGCAT
>CALWXA010000003.1 GCA_944385395.1 uncultured Oscillospiraceae bacterium
GAGGCAACGGTATGAACCTTCTTTTTTTCGGCGGCATCCATCCGCCGGGTTATAAGGATCTCTCTTCCCCGGCCGAGAGCGCCCGGCAGATCCATCCCCAGCGGGTGACCATCCCGCTGCTGCAGCATGTGGGCCAGCCCTGCCAGGCGCTGGTAAAGCCGGGTGACCGGGTGCGCCGTGGTCAGAAAATCGGCGACGGCACGGGCCTTTGCGTTCCCGTCCTCGCCCGAGCCTCGGGGGTAGCAGAATCGGTGGATATCTGCCCCCATCCTGTTCGGGGTCAGGCGGAGGCGAGTGTGATCCGCAGCGCTCCCCCGGCCCCCGCCTCTACGGTTCGGCCCCAGGCCGCAGGGAAGAACCAGACGGCGGAACAGCTGCTGGAGCTGATCCGGGAAGCGGGCATCGTGGGCCAGGGCGGCGCCGCCTTCCCCACCGCTGTGAAGCTCCGCAGCGCCATGGATAAGGCCGATACCCTCATCGCCAACGGCTGTGAATGTGAACCCTATATCACCGCCGACTGCCATCTGCTGACCACCCAGCCCCGCCGGGTGCTCCAGGGTCTCACCATTGCCGGCAGAATTTTGCAGCCCCGCCGGATCTTCCTGGCGGTGGAACGGGGCGGCGTACCGGAAATCCTGCGCTCCTGTCTGCCGGAATTCCCGGATGTGCACCTTGCCGTGCTGCCCCGGCGATATCCCCAGGGCTCGGAAAAGCAGCTGATCCAGGCCCTTACCGGCCGGCAGGTACCTCCCGGCGCCCTGCCGGCGGACGTGGGCTGCGCCGTACTGAATGTATCCACCTGCGCCGCCGTGGCACAGGCCGTCACCACCGGAGCCCCTTTGACGGAGCGCATCGTCACCGTCTCCGGTCAGGCGGTGACACAGCCCGGCAATTTCCTGGTACCATTGGGCACTCCCATTCTGGACGTGATCCAGGCCGCCGGCGGCCTTACGGATGCCGGCGCCCGGATCATCAGCGGCGGTCCCATGACCGGCACGGCGGTATCGCCCCAGACGCCGGTGATCAAGGGCACCAACGGCATCACCTGCCTACCGCCCCAGCCGGACGTACCCGGTACCGCCTGCATCAGCTGCGGCAAATGCGTGGAGGTCTGCCCCATGCACCTGCTGCCGCTGTACCTCTACCTCTGCCGGAACGAACACCGGGCAGCGGAGGAGCTGCGGCTGGATGACTGCATCGGCTGCGGCTGCTGCTCGTATATCTGCCCCGCCGGACTGCCTCTGGTGCAGCAGTTCCGGCACATGAAACAACTGCGAAAGGAGCGAGGAAGATGACCCGACCGGAACTTGCCGGAGCCCCTCATATCCACGGTCCCCTGACCACTCAGTATCTCATGTGCAACACCATACTGGCCCTGATCCCGGCCCTGGCCGTGGGCATCATGCTGCTGGGCCTTCGGGCGCTGCTGGTGACCGGCGTATGTATCAGCGCCGCCATCGCCTCGGAGTGGCTGTGGGGCCTTGCCAATCACCGCCAGACCGTGCAGGACGGCTCGGCGGTGCTGACGGGCCTGCTGCTGGCCATGACCCTGCCGGCCAGCGTCTCCTTCCCCCTGGCTGCCGCAGGTGCGGTGTTCGCTGTGGTGGTGATGAAAGCCCTGGGCGGCGCTCTGGGCCGTAACGTATGCAACCCGGCCCTGGCGGCCCGGGCCATGATGCTGCTGGTGGCGCCCAGGGAAATGACCTGCTATTTTGTGCCCGGCAGCGACACCGTTACCGCCGCCACCCCTTTGCACCAGATGGTGCGCCCGGCCCTGCCGGACGTGAGCCTGTGGGATGCCTTCTGGGGCAATATCCCCGGCTCCATCGGGGAAGTGTCAGCCCTGGCGCTGTTGCTGGGGGGTGCCTTTCTGGTGTGGCGCCGGGTCATCACCCTGCACATCCCCCTTTCTTACCTGGGCACCGTGGCGGTTTTGACGCTGCTTTTTTACCGGACGGAAGAGCCACTTTTGTGGATGCTCTATCAGCTGCTGTGCGGCGGCTTGATGCTGGGCGCCATCTTCATGGCCACGGATTACGCCACCTGCCCCGTAACGCCCTGGGGTAAGGTGCTCTACGGTATGGGCTGCGGAGCGCTGACGGTACTGCTGCGGTATGAAAGCCTCTATCCCGAGGGGGTCAGCTATGCCATTTTGCTGATGAACGGCTTTTCCTGGCTCCTGACCCGGCATACCATTCCCCACCGGTTCGGCACCGCCGGGGAGGTGTCCTTATGACCCGGCGTCCCTGGTTCTGGTCGGCGGTGGCGTTGGCAGGCGCTGCCGCACTGCTGCTGGCGGTGACGCTGCTGACCGCCGATATCACCCGCCAGCGTGCCCGGCAGCAGCACCTGGCCCTGCTGCAGACCCTGCTGCCCGGCAGCACGGAGTTCACTCTGGTGCCCTATACCGGCAGTGACCACGGCATCCGCTCGGTGCATCAGGGCCAGACGGGTCAGGTGGTGGAGGTCAGCGTCCAGGGCTATGTGGATGAGGTCACCGTTCTGGTAGGCGTCAGCAGTGAAGGGGAGGTGCTGGGCCTGATGGTTCTCTCCGCCCATGAGACCCCGGGGCTGGGAAACCGTGTCCTCAGCGATACAGACTTCCTCTGCCAGTTTCTCCACACCACCGGCCAGGCCCAGGTAGGGGAGGACGTGATGCCCATCACCGGAGCCACCGTCAGTTCCCGGGCGGTGGAGCGGTGCGTCAATGCCGCCGTGGCGGTGGCCACCGGTACCGGTGACGTCACCACGGAAGCCACGGTATGGGAGGAATGAACCATGAAAGAACGAATCTGGCTGCTGCCTGTGGCCCTCATTGTATTTCTGACCACAGCGCTTTTGACAGTGATCCTGATCCGTCTGCAGAATCCCTTTGCTGTTTTTCCCCGGTTCCATGTGCCCTATATGGCCTTTTTCTCCCTGCTGGCCCTGCTGGCGGAGCACTATCTGGCCCCGGGCCGTGACCGGCCTTGGCTGACTGCGGCGATTCCGGCGGCCCTGGCTTTTGGATTGCTGCCCTGGGCCGCCGCTCTGGCCACGCCGGAGCAGGCACTGCGGCTGGGGGCGGCAGGCGGCGTGGTTTTTTGCGTGTGCGCTTTTTCCTTCCGGAGCCTGCAGCGCCGCTGGGCCCGTGATCCTTCTGCGCTGCTGGCCCCGGCGGTGGGTGCTCTGGGTCTTTTCCTGGCGTCCCAGGCCTTTGCCTCTCTCCTGCGAGGGGAGAAAAATGGTGTCTCCCCGTTGACTTCATTCCGGGGATATGATAACATTTATTAGAATATTTTTCTGGAGGTTGCATCATGGAGCACATCAAGACCATTGAGACCCGCAATCTGTGCGAGAGCGCCAAGAACGGCGGCTGCGGCGAATGCCAGACTTCCTGCCAGTCTGCCTGCAAGACCAGCAGCGGCATCGCCAATCAGAAGTGCGAAAGCACCCGCAAGTAATTGCAAATGCTGAAATGCCGCCGCTTCGCCGGCGGCATTTTTCATCTTACGATTTATGACCAAGGAGGATCTTTCCCATGATCCATCAGTATCAGCTGCTGGGCTACAACATCGTGCTGGACGTATGCTCCGGCTCGGTCCACGCCGTAGACCAGGTAGCTTACGATCTCATCGCCCTCTTTGAAGGCCGCAGCCGGGAGGAAGTGCTCTCGGCCATGGTCCAAAAGCACCCGGAGCTTACGGAGGCGGAGCTCTCCGAATGCTACGACCAGGTGGACGCCCTGGCCCGTGCCGGCAAGCTTTTCACCCCGGATACCTTCGCCCCCCTGGCCGGGGAGCTGAAACAGAAGACCTCCGGGGTGGTAAAGGCCCTGTGCCTCCACATCGCCCATACCTGCAACCTCAACTGCTCCTATTGCTTCGCCAGTCAGGGCAAGTACCACGGTGAGCGGGCGGTGATGAGCTGGGAAGTGGGCAAGCAGGCCATTGACTTCCTCATCGCCCATTCCGGCACACGCCGGAACCTGGAGGTAGACTTCTTCGGCGGCGAGCCGCTGATGAATTTCGATGTGGTGAAGAAGATCGTGGCCTATGCCCGGAGTATCGAGGCCCAGCACGGCAAGCATTTCCGTTTCACCCTCACCACCAACGGAGTGCTCATCGACCAGGACGTCATCGACTTTGCCAATCGGGAATGTGACAACGTGGTGCTGAGCCTGGACGGCCGCAAGGAAGTACATGACCGTTACCGGGTGGATTACGCCGGCAACGGAAGCTGGGACCGTGTGGTGCCCAAGTTCCAGGAGCTGGTGCGCCAGCGTGGGGGCAAGAGCTATTACATGCGGGGTACCTTCACCCACGCCAATCCCGATTTCCTCCAGGACATCCGGCAGATGCTGGACCTGGGCTTTACGGAGCTGAGCATGGAGCCGGTGGTCTGCGCCCCGGACGATCCCGCCCGGCTGACCCAGGAGGATCTGGACCTGGTATGCCGCCAGTACGAGGAGCTGGCGGAGCTGATGCTCCATCGGGAGCGGGAGGGCCGTCCCTTCACCTTCTATCACTACATGCTGGACCTCACCGGAGGCCCCTGCATCTATAAGCGGATCTCCGGCTGCGGCTCCGGTACGGAGCACATGGCCGTCACCCCCTGGGGCGATCTGTACCCCTGCCATCAGTTCGTAGGCGAGGAACGCTTCCGGCTGGGTGATCTGTGGCATGGCGTCACCAATCCGGCGGTGCAGGGCGAATTTGCCTCCTGCAACGTCTACGCCCATCCCCAGTGCCACGACTGCTGGGCCCGTCTGTACTGCTCCGGCGGCTGCGCTGCCAACGCTTACCACGCCACCGGCGCCGTTACCGGCGTGTATGAGGACGGCTGCCGCCTGTTCCGCAAGCGGATGGAATGCGCCATCGTCCTGGCGGTGGACAAGGCACTGCGCAGCTGACCATGGATACGCCTATCTGTGATTTTGCCCGGCGCTATGCGGCGTCGGATGTCCTGCGGCTCCACATGCCCGGCCATAAGGGTATGGGCCCGCTGGGCCCGGAGCCCCTGGATCTTACGGAGATCCCCGGAGCCGACGACCTGTATGATCCCCAGGGCATCATCGCCCGAAGCGAGGAAAACGCCGGGCAGCTCTTTGGCGGCATCACCGTTTATTCCACGGAAGGTTCTTCTCTGAGCATCCGGGCCATGCTGTACCTGGCCATGCTCTACGCCCGGTCCCAGGGCCGCAAGCCCCGGATCATCGCCGGGCGCAACGCCCATAAGGCGTTTTTAAGCGCCGCCGCCCTGCTGGATCTGGAGGTACAGTGGCTGTGGCCCTCATCCCAGAGCTCTTACCTCTCCTGCCCGGTGACGGCGGAGGATCTGGAGGCAGCACTGGCCGGGGAGCCTCCTGCCGCCGTGTACATCACCAGCCCGGATTACCTGGGCCATATCACCCCCATCGCTCCTCTGGCGGAGGTATGCCACCGCCACAATGTACTGCTGCTGGTGGATAATGCCCACGGCGCCTACCTGCGGTTTCTGGACCCCTGCCGCCATCCTCTGGCGCTGGGTGCGGATCTTTGCTGTGATTCGGCCCACAAGACCCTGGGGGTCCTTACCGGCGGCGGCTATCTCCATATCGCCCCCCAGGCCCCGGCCTTTTTCCGCCGCCGGGCAAAGGAGGCTATGACCTTGTTCGGCTCCACCAGCCCCTCGTACCTGATTCTCCAGTCTCTGGACGCCGCCAACGCCGCCCTGACCGGCAGCTATCCCCGCCGGCTGCAGGAGATGGCCCGGGAGACCGTAGCCCTGCGCCGCCGGCTGGAGGCGCACGGTTTTACCTGCACGGGGCAGGAGCCTTTGAAGCTCACCCTCTGTCCCAAATCCTACGGCTATACCGGCACGGAGCTGGCCGCAGCCCTGCAGCGGCGGGGACACATTGTCTGTGAGTTCTCCGACCCGGATTTTGTGGTGCTGATGGTCTCCCCGGAAACAGGCCGGGAAGGTCTTGCCCGTCTGGAATCCACCCTGCTGTCCCTGCCCCGGTGGACTCCCATCACCACACAGTCCCCGGCTTTCCGGCCGCCCCGGCAGCGCATGAGCATCCGGCAGGCCGCCTTCTCTCTGAGCCGGACGGTACCCACCGCCCAGAGCATCGGGCATATCCTGGCGGACGCCGCCGTAGGCTGTCCCCCCGCCGTACCCATCGTGGCCTGCGGCGAGGAGATCGACGCCGATGCCGCCGCAGCCTTCGCCTACTACGGCATTACCCGCTGCACCGTGGTAGATGAATCCCTCTGATCCTTTCAACCTGTGTTTCCCAAGGAGGTTATTGCTATGATCCATCGCACCTTTCAGGATATGGAGCTGCCGCTGCTGGGCTTCGGCACCATGCGCCTGCCGCTGCAGCCCGACGGCATTACCGTGGACGAGGCCCTGACGGCGGAGATGACGGCCTATGCCCTGTCCCACGGCGTCCAATACTTTGATACCGCCTATCCCTATCACCAGGGCAATTCCGAGCGGGTCATGGGCCGTGTGCTCTCCGCCTATCCCCGTGAGAGCTATTACCTGGCCACCAAGTATCCCGGCCACCAGATCGCCGGCAGCTACGACCCGGCAGCGGTGTTTGAAGAGCAGCTGGAAAAGTGCGGCGTGGACTACTTTGACTTCTATCTCCTGCACAACGTGTATGAAAACTCCATCCACACCTATATGGACCCCCGTTGGGGCATCGTGGACTATTTCGTGGAGCAGAAGCGCCTTGGCCGTATCCGGCATCTGGGCTTCTCCACCCATGGCAGTGTGGATGTGATCCGCCGCTTTCTGGACTACTGCGGCGACAAGATGGAGTTCTGCCAGATCCAGCTGAACTATCTGGACTGGACGCTGCAGGACGCCAAGGCCAAGTGCGCCCTGCTCAATGAGCGGAACGTCCCCATCTGGGTGATGGAGCCCGTCCGTGGCGGCAAGCTGGCCCAGCTGCCCCAGGATGCCGCCGATACCCTGCACCGCCTGCGCCCGGAGGAGAGCACGGCGGCCTGGGCCATGCGCTGGCTCCAGAGCGTGCCGGGGGTCACCATGGTTCTCAGCGGTATGTCCGATATGGCCCAGATGCAGGACAATGTCCGCACCTTCTCCCAGCCCCGTCCCCTGACCCAGGAGGAGGAAGCCACGCTGCTGGCCATCGCCGAAGACCTGAAGGTAGGCGTCCCCTGTACCGCCTGCCGCTACTGCTGCGACGGCTGTCCCCAGGGTCTGGATATTCCGGCCCTGCTGGCCATCTATAACGACCTGAAATTCCTGCCCACCTTCACCGTGGGCATGCGGGTGGAATCCCTGCCGGAGGACAAGCGGCCCAGCGCCTGCATCGGCTGCGGCAAGTGCGCCCAGGTGTGCCCCCAGCACATCGACATTCCCGGTACCATGACCCACTTCCAGGAACTGCTGCAGTCCATCCCCAGCTGGCAAGCGATCTGCCGGCAGCGGGAGGAAGAGGCTGCCCGGAAGAGCTGACATTCCCTATATGCCATCAGGCGCCGCGTGAAGCGGCGCCTGATTTTTATGCTTTCTGCAGCGCTTTTTCCAGCCAGTTCTTGCCGTCCACAAACCGGGACACCACAAAGGACACCACATAGTCCCCGGCAGAGTTGATCATGGTAGCCGGTGGGTCCACCAGATTCCCGATGGCCACCAGGATGGGGAAGGCCAGCTCTATGTGCTGGGGGAAGAAAATGGAGCAGATGATGTACTCTCCGATGTAACCGCCGCCGGGCACGCCGGACATCCCCACAGAGGACAGTACCGCCACCAGTACGATGGGTACCAGCCGCCCCCATTCCAGCGGCTCACCGAACACCCCCAACACGAAGGCGATCTTCAGCACGCAGGAAAAGCAGGACCCATCCATGTGCATGGTGGCCCCCAGCGGCATCACCATTTCCGCCACATCCTTGGAGATGCCGGTCTCCTCCGCCGCTTCCAGATTGGTGGGGATGGTGGCCACGGACGAGCAGGTCCCCAGTGACACCACGGCAGGCTTGACGATATGGGCAAACATGGTCCGTGGTCCCCGGCGTCCGCCGCCGAACCAGGCAAACAGGGGGAAGGCGGTGAAGATGTAGAGGAAGCACAGGGGATAATACACCGCCATGGCCCGGCCGTAGCTTCCTGCGATCTGTGGTCCATAGGTGGCCATGAGATCTGCGAAGATGGCGAAGAAGGCAATGGGGGCATAGTAGGTGATGATCCTGACAAATTGCATCATCACCTCCGTCAGGGCCGCCAGTCCCCGGGCCACCGGATGCCCTGGGCCGCCGGCCGCCTGCACAGCAAAGCCCAGCAGCACGGAGAATACGATCAGCGGCAGCATGGCCTTGCGGCTCAGAAGTCCCACAAAGTCGCTGGCGGTAAAGAAGTTGACGATCATGTCAGACATGGACGCATATTCCCCCATTTCCTCCCAGGGGATGGCCGTCCAGGGCACAAGCACCGGCGGGAAAAGCTTCATCAGCACGAACATGATCACGGCAGCGATGGCGCCGGTGACCACAAACACCGCCACGGTGGTGCCCATGATCTTACCGGCCCGCTGCCGGCTCTCCATATTGGCAATGGACCCGGCAATGGACACAAATACCAGGGGCACCACCACGCAGAACATCATGTTGATGAATACGGTGCCCAGGGGCTTGATGGCCTTGGCCAGATCCGGGAAGAACCACCCGGCCACGCAGCCCAAAGCCATGGCTCCCAGCATAATAGCCAGAAAACGGTAGTTCCTGGCCACGCTTTTCTTTTCCATGAAAAACTCCTCCTAACATTTTCCTGCTGTTTTTTATGTATGCGCCACAGCCTGACCAAAAGAACCATCATGTTTCCAGTCCCTCAGCCTGTCGAAAATGCTTTTCGACAGGCTGCCAGCACTTTACAAAACTCATGAGAAGTTTTGTAAAGTGTTCTGATTGAACGCGAACGGCCCAGGCCGGTCTCTCTTGGCCTGCGGCCAATTCACCTTCAGACAACCCTGACGGTTTTCTTTCACACTAACTTTCCCTCCGAAATCCCAAATCTTCCGCTTTTTGACAACCTGAAGGGGAGCGGCCTGCAGGCCGCTCCCCTTGCTCTATATGCAACGTTTTTTCCCATTACGCAGGCTGCATTTCACTCCGCTGCAGCAGGAAGTCCAGAATCTCCTGTACCGTCTCCTCCTGTCCCAGCGCAGCCTGCAGCGCCGTCCGGCCTCCCTCCGGCAGGAAGTAATACCAGTTCCCCTGAATCCACTTCAGGCTCCCC
>CALWXA010000004.1 GCA_944385395.1 uncultured Oscillospiraceae bacterium
CTGTATCTCGCCGCCCCCGACCCCATTTGATTGCGGGGGAAGGTGTCGGTGGCGGCTCGGCGGGGGTGGTCTACCGAACCCTGACGGTTTTCTTTCACACTATCTTTCCCTCCGAAACCTTCGGCGGCAAGGTTTATCGACAGACTCACAGGGCGACATTATGCCTCCCTGAGACTGTGGGAAAACCCTTCGGGGTTTTCCCACAAACTTTTTGCAGCCTGCTGTGCGCATCATTTGTCCCCGGTGGGGACAAATGCCACACTTGCAGCCTGAGAAGTGTTTTCGCCCAGGTACACGCCCCGGGCGAAAACGGCTTTTGCCTTGATTTGCCGCCCAGGCGGCAAACTCTGGGAGGCTTTTTGCGTGACGGGGAAGCCGTTACAGGCTGCGCAGCAGGGCGATCTCGGCGGCGTAGCCCGGCAGCTCATTGGGAGTTTCCAGGATCAGGGGCAGCTGCCGGATCACCGGATGGCGGACGATGCGCCGGAAGCCCTCCAGCCCCAGGTGGCCCTCACCGATTTTGGCGTGGCGGTCCTTCCGGGCTCCCACCGGGTTCATGGAGTCGTTGACATGGACGGCCTTCAGCCGGGAAAGACCGATGACACGGTCAAACTCCGTCAGCACCTTGTCCGGGTCGGCGGCGATGTCGTACCCGGCATCGGACACATGGCAGGTATCCAGGCACACACCCATCCGGTCCGAGAGGCTGACCCGGTCCAGAATCTCCCGGAGCTCTTCAAACCGGCCGCCTACCTCCGTGCCCTTGCCGGCCATGGTTTCCAGCAGCACCACCGTGTGCTGCTCCGGCGTGAGGATGGCGTTGAGGGTTTCGGCTATGAGGGCGATGCCCGTTTCCGTGCCCTGTCCGGTATGGCTGCCGGGGTGGAAGTTATAGTAATTTCCCGGGAGATACTCCAGGCGATGGAGATCGTCTTCCATGGTCATGTGGGCGAACTCCCGGGTATGGGCGTCCTTGGAGCAGGGATTGATGGTATAGGGGGCGTGGGCCACCACCGGTGCGAAGCCCTTTTCCTGCAGCAGCGACGCCAGTGCGGCGGCGTCGGATACGTCCAGCTCCTTGGCCCGGCTGCCCCGGGGGTTCCGGGTGAAGAACTGGAAGGTATCGGCGGCCATGGAAAGGGCCGTTTCTCCCATGGCCAGGAATCCGGCGGAGGAGGAGAGATGGGAACCAATATGCAGCATAGTATCTCCTTTATATAATATCTTGTGTAATTTACAGCCGATAGACGGAGCAGTCCACCTTGTCCGGCTGGATGGTCACCACGCCGTAGGAGCCGGAATAGCCGATGGAGCCGGGGTTCATGGTGTAAAGGCTTCCGTCATAGTCCACCAGGGGGCAGTGGGTGTGGCCGAAGAGCAGGATCTCCGCCTCCGCCTCCCGGGCGGCGTACCGGGCGGCCATGGTGGAAAATTTCACCTGCCGGGTGTGACCGTGCATCATCAGGATCCGGCGGCCTGCAAGCTCCACGAGCCGCTCGCCGGGTTCGCTGCAAAGCAGATCGCAGTTGCCCGCCACGGCGGTGAGGGGGATATGGGGGAACTGCCGCTGCAGCGCCCAGGCGTCCCGGATGCCGTCCCCCAGAAAGAGGATGTGCCGGGGCTGCTCACGCTCCACACAGCGGACCATGGGCTCCTTACGCCCATGGGAATCGGATAAAACCAAAATTTTCATATTGCTGCCTGCCTGAAAAAGATTTGTCTGTGGTATTGTGTTTTTCGGCTGCCCCGGAAGGGGGCGGGAAAAACGGCAATCAAAGTATAATGGCCGTTTTGCGGCTATTATAGCACAGCCGCCTTGCAACCGCAATTTGTTTCCGGTACAATGGGGGAAAACAAGGAGGCGATGGACATGCTGGACGCCATCCGGGCCTTTGTGCCCGGCTGCGAGCAGGAAGAGCGGGACAGGGAAGTGATGCTCCATTTCCTGGCCACCAATCCCGACGCATATCTCAGGAGCAACACCATGGCCCATATGACGGCCTCCGCCTGGGTGCTGAGCCCCGACGCAAAGCAGGTGGTGATGGTGTATCACAACATCTACCACTCCTGGTCCTGGACCGGGGGCCACGCCGACGGGCAGCGGGACCTGCTGGCGGTAGCCATCCGGGAGGTGCAGGAGGAGACGGGTTTGCAGGACGTGCGGTGCATTTATCCCGGGATTTTCTCCCTGGAATGTCTCACGGTAGAGGGCCACGAGAAGCGGGGGCAATACGTGCCCAGCCACATCCACCACAACGTCACCTATCTCCTGCAGGCCGGGGACTGGGGACTGCGGGACAAGCCGGATGAGAACAGCGGCGTGGCCTGGTTCACCCCGGCTGAGGCGCTGGCCGCCTCCACGGAGCCGTGGATGACGCAGCGGATCTACCGCAAGCTGGTGGAGCGGACAAAGGAATATCTATAAAAAACTCCGGGAACGGATGTTCCCGGAGTTTTTTTGCGCATTTACAGGTTTGCCAGTACGGCGTCGGCGAAAGCCTCACAGGTGGCGCCGGAGGCGTCGCCGGTCATGGGCAGCGCTGCAGCGGCTGCGGTGAGGGCGGCGTCCAGCCGGGCGGCCTCGGCACTGCAGCCGATGTGGGTCAGGAGCATCACGGCTGCCTTCAGAAGGCTGCTGGGGTTGGCATAATCCCCCAGACCCTCTTCCAGCATCCGGGGGGCGGTGCCGTGGATGGCCTCGAACATGGCGTAGCGATTGCCGATGTTGGCGCTGCCGGCGGTGCCCACGCCGCCCTGGATCTGGGCGGCCAGGTCGGTGATGATGTCGCCGTACAGGTTGGGCAGCACGAACACCTGGAAGCCGCTGCGGATGGCGGGATTCACCAGATTGGCGGCCATGATGTCGATGTACCACTCGTCCGTGTGGATCTGGGGATACTCCGCCGCTACGGCGGCGCAGACGGAGGAGAATTTGCCGTCGGTCTTTTTCATGAGGTTGGCCTTGGTGACGATGGACACCCGGTTTTTGCCGTTGCGCCGGGCGTAATCAAAGGCGGCACGGCACAGCCGGCGGGTACCGGCGTCGGTGGTGACCTTGAAGTCCACCGCCATGCCGTCCAGGGCCACGCCCCGGCTTCCCAGGACGTATTCGCCCTCGGTATTTTCCCGGAAGAACACCCAGTCGATGCCCTCCTCCGGTACCGTCACAGGCCGGACGTTGGCGTAAAGATCCAGCTCCCGGCGCAGCGTCACGTTGGCGCTCTCCATGGTGCCGCCCTTGGGGGTGGCGGTGGGGCCTTTGAGCAGCACGTCGCAGGCCTTAATCTGGGCCAGGGTATCCTCCGGGACGCTGACGCCCAGGGCCGTCCGGTTTTCAATGGTGAGGCCTGTGATATCCCGCAGCTCCAGCTTGCCCTGGGAAAGGGGCTGGGCCAGGAGCTGCTGCAGTACCCGGCGCACCTGACGGCTGATGATGGGGCCGATGCCGTCGCCGGGGGCCACGCCGATGACGATATGGTCTTTCTTGCTGTAGTCCACCGCTTCCTGGCCCTGCTCCAGACGGAGCATCCGGGAGCGCTGTTCCTGCAGCAGGGTGCGGAACTGGTCTACTGCCTGTTGGATCTCGTCCATATGTGTCTGCCTCCTTACTTATGCTGGGCGGTGTAGTTCAGAAGTCCGCCGGCCTTGAGGATGGCGGCTTGCCGCTGGGTGAAATGGCCGGTGAGGGGGATGGTCTGATCCCCCGCCTGGAGGGTGAAAGAGCCGCTCTCCAAACCTGCATCGATGCCGGTGAGGGTCAGGGCGTCGCCCTGGCTGAGCCGGTCATAGTCGGCGGCATCGGCAAAGGTCAAAGGCAGGATGCCGGCGTTGATGAGGTTGGCCACATGGATCCGGGCGAAGCTCTTGGCGATCACCGCCCGGACGCCCAGGTACAGCGGCACCAGGGCGGCGTGCTCACGGGAGGAGCCCTGGCCGTAATTGCTGCCGCCTACCACGATGCTCTGGCCTGCCGCCTTGGCTCGCTGGGAGAAGGTCTCATCACAGACGGCAAAGCAATACTGGCTCAGATGGGGGATATTGGACCGGTAGGGCAGGATCTTGGCCCCGGCGGGCATGATGTGGTCGGTGGTGATGTTGTCCCCTACCTTCAGGATCAGGGGAGCGGAAATGGTGTCCTCCAGCGGACGGCTTTCCGGGAAGGCCTTGATGTTGGGACCCCGGAGGATCTCCACATCCGCTGCACGGTCCGCCGGAGCCGGGGGCAGTACGGCGCTGTCGTCCACGGTGTAGTGGTCCGGCAGATGCAGCTCCGGGGCCTGGCCCAGGGTACGGGGATCGGTGATATGGCCGGTGAGGGCGGAGGCCACGGCGGTTTCCGGGGAGACCAGATACACCTGACCGTCGGCGGTGCCGCTGCGGCCCAGGAAGTTGCGGTTGAAGGTACGCAGGCTCACGCCGCCGGAGCTGGGGGAGAAGCCCATGCCGATGCAGGGGCCGCAGGCACATTCCAGCAGCCGGGCACCGCTGAGGAGGATGTCGCTGAGCATCCCCAGATCCGTCAGCATCCGCAGCACCTGACGGCTGCCGGGGGAGACGGACATGGACACGGAGGGGGCGATGGTCTTGCCCTTGAGCATGGCGGAGGTCATCATGAGATCCGCCAGGGAGGAGTTGGTGCAGGAGCCTACGCACACCTGATCCACGGCGATGTGGCCCAGCTCCGCAACAGGCTTGACGTTGTCGGGGCTATGGGGGCAGGCGGCCAGAGGCACCACCTGGGAAAGGTCAATGGTGATGACTTTGTCGTACACGGCGTCGGCATCAGAGGAAAGGGCCACATAGTCCGCCCCACGGCCCTGGGCCTCCAGGAAGGCACGGGTGACTTCGTCGGAGGGGAAGATGGAGGTGGTGGCGCCCAGCTCGGTGCCCATATTGGTGATGGTGGCACGCTGGGGTACGGACAGGGTGGCGACGCCTTCGCCGCCCCACTCGATGATGGCGCCTACGCCGCCCTTGACGCTCAGACGCCGCAGCAGCTCCAGGCTCACATCCTTGGCGGTGACATAGGGCTGCAGACGGCCTGTCAGCTCCACCTTATACATCTTGGGCATGGTGATGTAGTAGGCGCCGCCGCCCATGGCCACTGCCACGTCCAGACCGCCGGCACCCATGGCCAGCATACCCAGACCGCCGCAGGTGGGGGTATGGGAGTCGGAGCCGATGAGGGTCTTGCCCGGCACGCCGAAGCGCTCCAGGTGCACCTGATGGCAGATGCCGTTGCCGGGACGGGAGAACCACACGCCGAATTTCTCGGCGGCGGACTGGATGAACCGGTGGTCGTCGGCGTTTTCAAAGCCGCACTGCAGGGTGTTGTGGTCGATGTAGGCCACGGAGCGCTGGGTCCGGACCCGGGGAATGCCCATGGCCTCAAATTCCAGATAGGCCATGGTGCCGGTGGCGTCCTGGGTCAGGGTCTGGTCGATCCGCAGACCCACCTCACTGCCGGGGGTCATGTCCCCGGAGAGCAGATGCGATTGGATGATTTTCTGGGCAATGGTCAGTCCCATATGTGATGAACCTCCTTATGTGGATGAAAAACGGTCATTCCTTCGGCTGGCTGCGCAGCACATTGTCCCGGGCGTTGCGGACGTGGAGCACGGCGGCTTCCTCCGCCTGCTGGGGATCCTGGGCCGCCAGGGCTTCCAAAATGGCCCGGTGCTCCTCTGCCGCTATGGCGGCACGCTCCAGGTGGGACAGGGAGCAGCGGCGGAAATGCTGGGTCTTGCGGTGCAGGGAAGTGAGAATGTCCCGCAGCGTGTCGCTGCCGCAGGCTTCATAGATCACGGTGTGGAACTGGGTATCCATGTTCTTCAGCTGTTCCACATTCTGCTGGGTGAGATAGAACCGGTGGAGCTCCAGCAGCTCCTGCAGCTGCCGCAGCTGCTCCGGGGACATCCGGGTGGCGGCCCAGCGGGTGGCCAGGCCCTCGGTGCGCAGGCGGATCTCGTAGATATCCTCCACGTCCTGGGGCGTGACGCCCACCACACGGCTGCCCTTGCCCGTCTCCTCAATGAGCCGCTCCTGGGCAAGACGCCGCAGGGCCTCCCGCACCGGGGTACGGGAAACACCCAGCTCCTGGGAAAGATAGGTCTCCGTCAGTACCGCACCGGCGGGATAAACACCGGTATAAATGGCGTTCTCCAGATGCTCAAACACCCGGTCAGCCAGGGAAGCGCTCTGTATCATAAAAACCTCACAATCTGGCCAGCGCACCGCCGGAGAGCTGTTCGATCTTCTCTTCCAGCTCACTGACGGACAAGCTCGTCTGCCGGCCGTCTTCGTATTCCTTGTCGATCCACTGCTTCAGCTCCTGCACCAGGGGGGTGTTCTTATGCACCGCCTGGGAGGGGGAGAGCTGATAGTTCTCGTTGATCCAGTAGGCAATGCCTGCCAGACCCGAGGACTTGCCGATCATCACCGTGGCGGGACGGTTCAAAAGCTTCTTGGTATTGAAGATGCTGTAGATCTCCTCGTCCTTCAAAAGTCCGTCGGCGTGGATGCCCGCCCGGGTCATATTGAAGTTCCGGCCCACAAAGGGGGTGTTGTCCGGGATCTGATAGCCGATCTCCTTCTGGAAATACCGGGCGATCTCCGTGATCACCGTGGGGTCCATGCCGTCCAGGGTGCCCCGGAGGGAGGCGTACTCCATCACCATGGCTTCCAGAGGGATATTGCCCGTCCGCTCGCCGATGCCCAGCATGGAGCAGTTCACCGCTCCGCAGCCGTAGAGCCAGGCAGTGGAGGCGTTGGCCACCGCCTTGTAGAAGTCATTGTGGCCGTGCCACTCCAGCATGGCGCTGGGTACGTCGGAATAGTGCTGCAGGCCGTAGACGATGCCCGGCACCGACCGGGGCAGGGCTACCTCCGTGAAGGGGACGCCGTAGCCCATGGTATCGCAGATCCGGATCTTCACCGGGATCCCGGCTTCCTGGCTCATCCGCTCCAGCTCGTTGACGAAGGGCACCACGAAGCCGTAGAAGTCGGCACGGGTCACATCCTCCAGATGGCACCGGGGCCGGATCCCGGCCTCAAAGGCCATGGCCACCGTGCTGAGATACTGCTGCATGGCCTGGCTGCGGGTCATCCCCAGCTTTTTGAAGATGTGATAGTCCGAGGCGGACACCAGAATACCCGTTTCCTTGATGCCCAGATCCTTCACCAGACGGAAGTCCTCCTTGGTGGCCCGGATCCAGGTGGTGATCTCCGGGAACTCCAGCCCCAGATCCTGGCAGCGGCGGATGGCTTCCCGGTCCTTGGGACTGTAGACGAAAAACTCCGTCTGACGGATGATGCCCTTGGGACCGCCCAGCTTGCTCAAAAGCTTATACAGCTCCACGATCTGATCCGGCGTATACGGCTCCACCGACTGCTGGCCGTCCCGGAAGGAGGTGTCGGTGATGAAAATCTCCTCCGGCATGCCCATGGGCACCCGCCGGTGGTTGAACGGGATCTTCGGTACCCCGTCATAGGGATACACGTCCCGGTACAGCTGCGGCTGCGCTACGTCCTGCAGGGAATAGCGGTAGGACTTCTGCTCCAGCAAATTGGTCTTCTTGGAAATTTCCAGCATGGGTGCCCCTCCTTTGAGATAGTTGAAAGCGAGCGGTTGTATAATTGTATGCAATTATACAACTTTCCCCGGGATTGTCAAGGAGGGGAAGGGGGATTTTTCTGGGGTTGGTAAAAAAAAGAACCGGCCCGGGGCCGGTGCGAATCATGATAGATCAGGAAGACAAGAAAAGAAAATAACCGCAAAAGTAGAGCTATAAAAGAGAAGAGAACAAAATCTTACAAAAAAACCGGGTATTTTACAAGCAATCTGCCTTTGGTGTTTTTATAATGGTGCTAATGGATGGGTGTATATGCCCCAGAAATTAACTGCACAGAGAAAGGCGGAAAAAGAATGACAGCCTATGAGCGTGTTGTAAAAGCACTGAATCATGAGGAGGCGGATCGGGTACCGGTATATCCGATTTTGTGTGGTATTAACCGCCGTTTGGTGGGAGCCACTTACCCACAGTGGTCTACAGATCCGGAGATTTGTGCTGCTGGTTTTCTGAAAACCGCAGAGGAATTTGATTTGGATTGCCTTGTGACGCTGATTGACCTGTCGGTGGAATGTGATGCGTGGGGACAGAAGCTGATTTATCCGGAAAATGAAGCAGCACATCCTGACTATTCAGATTGCGTCATCAAAGATGTGGAAGACTACGCCAAAATTCAGAAGGTGGATTATCGAACCAGCAAGCGGATGATGATGCACCTGGATGTGTGTCGGCGGCTGGTAGCAGAGAAAAAAGGTAAAATTCCGATTGTGGCCTTTGTGTTTGGGCCGCTGGGAACCCTGTCTATGCTCCGCAATCAGCAGGATCTGTATCTGGATTTATATGATGATCCGGATGCAGTGCGGACAGCCACCTGGCATGTAGCTGAGACGTTGGCGGAATATGCGGCAGCGCTATGCGATGCCGGAGTGGATGCCATCATGTGGGATACCCTTTTTGCCAGCGGCTCCATCATGAGTAAGGCCATGTGGAAGGATATGGAGGCTGAGCCTCTGAAGATGTTGGCGCAGACGGTTCGGGATCATGGCTGCATGAATATGATCCACAACTGCGGACAAAATATTTATTTTGATGCGCAGATTGAAGCAGTGAATCCGGTAGCAATTTCTTTCCTGTATCCGCCGGATGACTGCGAAACCTTTGCCCAGTGCAAGGAAAAATACGGGAAAAATGTTACCCTTATCGGGGCCGTTACACCTGCCGATGCAGTGATCGGAACGGATGAAGAGTGGGATTCCCAGTGTCGCAGACAGATCGATGAGATGGCCGCCGGTGGAGGCTTTATTCTGGCTACCGGCTGCGAATATCCTGCCAATGCCAGTTTTGAACGGGCAAAACGGATGATTGACATTGCCAAGACCTATGGCGCATATAAAAAGTGAGAAAATGGCCGCCCGGTAATCCTGGCGGCCTGTTCTCAGCTATATTTTTTGCGGAAGGCTCGATATTGCTTGGGCGATACTCCTTCATATTTTTTGAAAACGCGAGAAAAGTAACTCTGGTCTCCGAAACAACATTCGTTGGCAATGTCTACCAGGGACAGATCAGTGGTGGAGAGCAGCTTTTTGCTGTGCTCCACGCGGGAACGGTTAATGAACTCTGTGATACTGGATCCGGTTTCGTGCTTGAAAATGCTGCTGAGGTACGACTTGCTCAAGTGCACTTCATTGGCGATTTCCTCCAGTGTCATGCGGGACAGACAGTTTCTGCGGATATACTCCATGGACTTATAAACTATGTCGGAGTGCTTGGCGTCCAGATAGTCAAAGGAAACAGCAATGAATTGATTGATGATCTCAGAGAGCCAGCGGCTGAGCTGATCGATGGATTCGCAGCGATCGATCTCCTGGATATAAGTGGTGCTGTAACGGAAAATTTCACCTACGTCGGCGCCGCGGGCAATTACCGAACGGGATATTACTACGATCAGTTCCAGTGTTCTGGCCTTGATATCGGTCAGGTCGCCTGCGTGATAGAAAAAAATGTGGCCCAGCAGGCGATTGATCAGATCCTGAGAATTGATCCTGTCCTGATTTTTCACCAGCTCACACAGCTGGCTCTCAGCGGACAGAATATAGTCGTAATGCTCCTGTTCCCCCATGTATTTTTCCCGCATGTCATAGATGGAGTTGAGAAATTTCTGTTGGTCATAGCTGCGCTTTTTTTGAAAACTCTCATAGTAGAGACTGTTTGCGGTAGCGGACATAAGCTCAGAAAGCTGGCGGACTTGTACAGTGCTCATGACAGGTGCTTTACGCATAGCTTCATGGACTTGCGGATAGTCCGTATAGCAGGCTATATCCTGAATATCCCCCATAGCTATGGGGCCGGCAATCATGCCCCCACCCAGACTGCCATTGCTGTCCAGCACTGCTACGGCTACAAAGGTCATGGCTTTGGGACAGTAATAAATGAAATGGCCGTTCCAGCGGTAGGCTTCATTGAGCCCATAAAGGTGGGTGTAGAATTCATTTTTCTGCCGGTATGGGCAGATCGTACAGAAGCGATCAGAACTGGCCTGCTGATAGAAAGATTCTGCTGAGCCGGGAAAAATGGGACTGACGCTTACCCCGATCAGCGATTCCAAGTTTTGGCACAATGCAAGTAGCTTTTTTTTCATGACAACCTCAACGATCTCGATCTGCAGAACTTTTCATTGAAAAAAGCATAGCAGTTCACTTACATAATGTCAAGTTTACCGGCACAGAGAAAGGAGCGCAGTATGCAGCCACACATTCGGCTTTCAGGCCATCAGCCATGCCGCTATGCCGTTTTGCCGGGAGACCCCGGCCGCATTGACAGAATTGCGTCTTGCCTGGAGAAAGTGGAGGATTTGGGTACAAACCGGGAATACCGCAGCGTTCGGGGGTTATGGCGGGGAGTGCCCATTCTGGCCATTTCTACTGGCATGGGCGGCCCTTCTGCCGCCATTGCCATTGAAGAACTCAAGCATATCGGTGTGACTACACTACTTCGGATAGGTTCCTGCGGTGCTTTGCAAAGTGGACTTGCTGTGGGAGACCTGATCCTGGCCCAGGGGGCTGTCCGGGATGAGGGTACCTCACAGGCCTATGTTCCACTGGCATATCCTGCGATGGCTGATTTTTCTCTGTTGACTGCCGTGGTGGAAGCGGCCGGGCGCAGCGGACTTGGGATACATACGGGCATTGTGCGCAGCCATGACGCCCTGTATGCTGACCAGCAAAGCCAGAAAAGCAGCTTTTGGAGCCAGCAGCGTGTATTGGCATCTGATATGGAAACGGCGGCTTTCCTCACCGTAGCCAGTCTGCGGGGATTACGGGCGGCAGCAATCCTGAACAATGTGGTGCGCTGGGGAGAGGACACGGCAGAGGGGATTGGTTCGTATGCTGACCATGAACAGCAGGCGGAACTGGGTGAGCAACGATCCATCATGCTGGCGTTGGAGAGTTGTGCTTTGCTGGCACAGAGAGAGGAGACAATATGATCGAGATCATGCAGAATGGACACTGCCTTGCTTCCGTGACATGGGACGGCAAACAGCGGACAGTGGCTCAGCTGCTGATGGAATTGTCCATTGCGCTGGAACTTCCCTGCGGCGGACATGGGCGGTGCGGTAAATGCCTGGCCCGCATTTCCGGAGACGTAGAACCGGCGGATGCCCAGGAGCAGAGCCATCTTTCTGCCCCACAGCTCCGGGAAGGGCTGCGCCTGGCCTGTCGGACGGTGATCTGCGGCGGGACGGTGCAAGTGGAGCTGCCGGCATCGGCAGCCATGCGCATTGAAACCGGTGCAGGGCGTGCGGGCATGGTTTGGGACAATGGAGAGGGCTTGGGCGTTAGTGCCGACATCGGGACTACCACTGTGGTCATGCAGATGTGGGACAGGCAGACCCACCAATTATTGGGTGTCCAGGCGTGTGCGAATCCGCAAAACCACTTTGGAGCAGATGTGATCTCCCGGATGGAGGCATCCATGGGGGGAAAGGACAAAGAACTGCAGCAGACAGTGACAAGCTGTCTGGCAGAGCTGGCCCGGCAGCTGTGCCAAACGGCGGGAAGGGAAAAAGAGGAGATCCGCACTGCGGTGTTTACGGGAAACACCGTGATGCTGTATCTTTTGTGTGGCTATCCGGTACGGGAGCTGGCTGCTGCCCCTTTCACCATGAGTCATTCTTTTGGCCGGAGTGTACCGGCATCCCAGTTGGGATTGCTCTGGCATCCTGCCTGTGAGGTATATCTGCCGCCGTGTATCGGAGCTTATATGGGTGCCGATATCACATGCGGCATTCTGGCCAGCGGCCTTTTGCAGGAAAAAAAGCCGTCGCTGCTGGCGGACATAGGAACCAACGGCGAAATCGCCCTGATGAAGGAAGGCCGGCTGTATTGCTGTGCTACAGCAGCGGGGCCTGCCTTTGAGGGCGTGGGGATCTCCAGTGGAAGCTGCGCATTGCCGGGCGCCATTGACCGGGTATGGACAGAGCAAGGAAAGCTGTACACCCACGTGATCGGCGAGAAGCAGGCAGCAGGACTTTGCGGCTCTGGCCTCCTGGACGCTGCTGCGGCGCTGCTGCGACTGGGACTGGTGGAAGAGAGCGGATATATGGAAGAGCAGGCGGTGGAGCTGCAGGGAGATGTTTTCCTGACAGCCAAAGATATCCGGGCGCTGCAGCTGGCCAAAAGTGCCGTTTGCGCAGGAATCCAGACGCTTTTGGACAGCGTGGATCTGACTGCCCCGGATATTGGCAAGACGTGGCTGGCCGGAGGCTTTGGAAGCCGTCTGCGGATCCAAAGCGCAGTGGAAATCGGACTTTTGCCGGCGGATTTGCCCAAGGCGGAGCCCGGCGGCAATCTGGCGCTGGCGGGAGCGGCTATGCTGCTGGCTTCCCGGGACTGCCGGGACACGGCAGAGAAAATTGCCGGAGAAGCCGTCATCATTGAGTTGGCAGCCAACCCTGTTTTCCAGGAACGATTTATGGCGGATATAATATTGGGGGAGATACAGTCATGAAAGATCTGATCAAACTGGCGCAAACCTTAGGGTTTGCTCATGGTGCCATGGTGGACGCCCGAAAGCTGGAGTTCCGTGAGGAAGTCAGGGAGATGTGTGTCGAGGGCAAGTGCGGCGGCTATGGGAAAAACTGGTGTTGTCCGCCGGCCTGCGGCAGCTTGGAGGAAATAGCGCAGCGGATAAGAGAATTTTCGCAGTGCCTGCTGGTTTCCTCTGTAGGAAAGATGGAGGATGATTTCGACTATGAAGGTATAATGCGCCTGGAGCAGGAGCACAAAGAACGATTTGAGATGCTGGTGGAACAGCTGTGCAGGAGGTATGAGCGTGTTTTGCCTATGGGTGCAGGTACCTGCCGGCGCTGCAAAACGTGTACCTATCCGGATGCACCGTGCCGCTTTCCCGAGCTGCAAATATATTCCATGGAGGCCTGCGGCCTGCTGGTAAGCCAGGTATGCCAGATGTGCGGAATGCCATACTATAACGGGCCGGGGACAATGGCCTATTTCAGCTGTGTCTTCCTGCCCTGACGCTGCAGTGGTCTGGGGACGCACATCTGTGCAGCAGGATAGATCTGGAAGCTGAGGAAGATCCTGTCAAAGCAAATCGAAAGATTTGAAAAAATAAATAAAAATGGTGCAAGAATTACGTCGGGCTGACATGCCATAATAAATGTAAGTATATGGGAAAAGGCTCTTTGTATTTCGCCGCCAACGAAAGGGTGAATGTTGAATGGGTGCAATTGAAAATATTAACGAACTGATTCAGCTGGGAAGAGGTAAAAAGGTATGTGAGGAGATCCAAGCGGCTCTGGAGGCTGGAATTCCTGCTGCCGATATCCTGCAGCAGGGGATGCTGCCGGCCATGAACGAGATCGGCATCAAATTCAAGAACAACGAGGTGTTTGTGCCGGAAGTGCTGGTGGCTGCCCGAGCTATGAACATGGGCATGGCAGTACTCAAGCCCTTTATGACGGAAAGCGGCATGGAACCGGCGGGTGTTGCGGTCATCGGTACGGTCCGGGGCGACATGCACGATATCGGAAAAAATCTGGTGAAAATGATGATGGAAGGCCGGGGCCTGAAAGTCGTCGATCTGGGCGTGGATGTGTCCCCGGAAAAGTTTTTCCAGGCAGCGGAGGAGAATCGGGCAGACATCATTTGCTGCTCCGCTCTTTTGACTACCACCATGAGTGAAATTAAAAACGTGCTGACTTATCTGGAGTCGCAGCAGGCACGGAATCGATATAAGGTGATGATCGGCGGCGCACCCATTTCCCAGAGCTACTGCGAAGCAGTGGGTGCCGATTACTACACGCCGGATGCAGCATCTGCTGCAGATGTGGCGCTGGAGATCTGTCAGGGCCTTAAATAAGTATTTCCTGCATGGTTATGCGGATAAGAAAAAAGGAGGAAACAATATGAAGAAGGCACTGTCTATTTTGCTTACACTGATGATGCTGCTGGCTATTACCGCTTGCGGCAGTCAGACCCCCTCCGGCGGGGAAACGGATGAGATCAAGGTCGGTCTGCTTCTGGAGGGTTCTCTGGGTGACGAGTCCATCAACGACCAGGCTTATGCCGGTCTGCAGAAGGTGGCAGAGGACTTTGGCGTGGAGACCAAGTATGTGGAATGCACGGATACTTCCAAATACGGCGATTATCTGGAAGGTCTGGTTTCCGAAGGCTACAATGTGATCTGCTGTGACTCCTTCAACCACGAGGAGGCTCTGCGGGCCTTTGCGCCTCAGTACCCCAATGTCCATTTTATGATCCTGGACACCGAGGTCAATGACGTGGAAAATATCGCTTCCTTTACTTATGCTACCCATGAATGCTCCTTCCTTGCTGGTATTGCTGCAGCTATGAAGACCGAGAGCAATGTCATCGGCTTCATCGGCGGTATGCAGATTCCCACCATCGAGAAGTTCCAGGTGGGCTTTGAAGAAGGCGTACATTATGTAAATCCTGATGCCGAAGTGATCGTTAAGTACATCGGCAACGACAATACTGCCTGGAACGATCCTGCTACTGCAAAGACCCTGAGCCTGGACTGCATCGCCAATGGTGCGGACGTGCTGTACCACGCTGCCGGCGCCAGCGGCATGGGCATGATCGAAGCGTGCAAAGAGAACAATCTGTGGGCCATCGGTGTGAATATCGACCAGACCCATCTGGCTCCTGAGAACATGCTCACCAGCGCACTGACCAAGGGTGACCGGGCAGTGTACCTCTTTGCAGAGAGCTGCATCAAGGGTGAGCCTCTTGCCGGCATGACGGTCCTCAACTGCGCCAATGAAGGCGTGGGCGTGGTGGAAAGTCAGTTCATGACTGAGGAAATTATGGCCGCTGTCAATGATGCGGCTGCAAAGATCGTCAGCGGCGAGCTGAAGGTCACAAATGTGATGGATTATTGATCCCTTTTCAAATACCAGGGTCCGCACC
>CALWXA010000005.1 GCA_944385395.1 uncultured Oscillospiraceae bacterium
GTCCTCCACGCTCTGGTTGAGGGAGCCGTAGATGGTCAGGGTGTCTTTCTCCGGATAGTCGCCGTAGAGGTAGGCCCCCAGCAGGATGAGACCGTCCACCTCGTCCGGGTGGTCTGCGGCAAACTGAGAGGCCATGGCGCCGCCCATGGAGTGCCCGGCCATGTACCAGTGCCGGTACTCGGGGAACTGCTCCATCACCTCTTCCGCTGCGTTGGCGTCAAAAATCGCCATATGGAAGGGCATGTGCACCAGGATACAGGTGACGCCCAGCTGCCGGATCTGATCCAGCAGCGACAGATAGGCCTCGGCTTCCACTTTTGCGCCGGGATAGAAGATAACGGCGGTGTCAGTGGGATAGCTGGGAGACAAGATAGTCAAATTGTCCTGCACCTCGATGGTGCTATCCTGGGCCATCACCTGCAGAGCCACACCCTCCGCCCGGTAGTAATCGGACACATACCAGAAAAATGCTCCCGTCAGGATTGCCAGAACCAGCAGGAAAATCCCGCCTGCCAGCAGCCATTTTTTGCGGCGGGGCATTCGCTTTGCTTTCATGTCCGTTTCCCTCATTGCTCGTCCTGGGGTAGATACCCCCGGATGGTGTAGCGCCGCCGACCAGCCGTGTGCTTCCCATATTGGATGGCCTGCTGGGGACATTCGTTGATGCAGCGCAGGCATTGATAGCACTGCGCCGCCCAGACGGGCTTTCCATCTTGGAGGGTAATGGCATGGGCCGGGCAGTTTCTCACACACAGGCCGCAGCTGTTGCAGCTGTCCTCCGTAAAGAATGGCTTTGCGCTTCGGGCAAACCTGTTGAAGCCGAAGTTTACAAGGCCAGATTTGAGCCCGGCCATGGCCCCCTCATGGACACGGTACACCTTCTCCTGCCGCTGGATCTCCCCGGAAATCCGCTCCAGCTCTGCCCGGGCAGCGGTGATCTTTTCACGGATCTCGCCCTCCTCGTCAGTGTCAGAGCCGAGAATATAGTTGTTGGGCATCACCAGGCTGTAACAGCTGCTGAGGGGATATAGCTTGGAGAACTGCTTCAAGGCAAGTCCGGCGTCTGCGCCGCAGGTGCAGACACCGAAGGTAAAGGCCTGGACCTTGGGCAGTTTTTTCGCAAAGTTTGCCATGATTTCCGGCACGCCCCAGGCATAGACGGGAAAGACAAATCCAATCTGCCTGGCATCCGCCAGATCCGGCAGTTCGTTCAGAACGGTAATATCACAGGCCTCATCCCCGGTGAGTTTGGCCAGCTGCCGGGCCGACCACGCCGAGTTGCCTGTTCCGGAAAAATAGAAGATCATCGTTTACGCTCGCTTTCCTTGCTGTGATTATCTTAGTATAAGGGTATCATACCGTCCGCATCAAGACCTGTCAATCTTAAGGAAAATTAAGAAAAACTTCATAGGAAATGTGCTTTTATCTGCTATGATGATGCTCATCATTTTGGAACACTCCGCCACGGCGGCACGGGAGGGTATTATGGAATTTACTTGCCGCACCGCATATGATCAGAAAGCACTCACTGCCGCCAGCAGAGCACTGCGCAAAACGATTCGCACCCAGCATAGCGTCGCTGTCCGCCATCGGACTTGGTCTGTGATTGCGCTGGCAGCCCTTTCCTTCTGGCTTTCGTGGGGGACGGCCTGGCAGATGGTGCTCAGTTGTGTGGTCATCTTCGGACTGCTGATCGTCAACTGGAAGGGGGATGCCATCGATGCTTATTTTGCAAAACGATGGGGGTATCCAGACACAGACTCTACAGACGCCGCCTTTTACACCGACCACTTCCAGGTAGATGCCGCCGCGGCAGAGTCCAAGCGGCAATATGACAGGATCCTGGCTTTGGCGGAGACCGGGGAATACCTTATTCTGGTGATGGGGAAAAACCACGCCCTGGCCATGGAGAAGGCCACGCTGGAGGGCGGAAGCCTCCCGGATTTCCGCCGTTTTCTGGAGGAGCGGTCCGGGCAAAGCATTCAGAACATCGGAGGATGAGAAAGCATGAAGAAAGGTTACACAATCGCACTTGCGGGAGGCCTGGCCGTGGCGGTCAGCGCCGCCGTCTGCTGGAGGTGGAAGATTCGGATGCCCCTCAGGGAATTTACCCGATACGCCCTCTACATGGCAGTTATGGACGACGAGATCTGCCGGAACGAGCTGGAGGGCAAGCAGATCGGAGACCAGGTTATCACATTCGCCCCAAGGGCGGAGACCCTGCAGGAGCGGTACCATCTCTTCCTGGAAATGAACCGAGCCAAAAGCTGCCGACAGATTCAGGAGAAAATCGCAGAAATGGAGCAGCGGCTCCAGGAGTACCGGCAGTACATAGGCCAACCCAAAGAGAGGCTGGAGGTGGAGCTTTCCGGGGAGAGCTGATGTCAAAGGAAGTCCGCGTTTCGAGCACACACCCGAAAAGCGGACTTCTTTCTTTTATGACTCCAACCGATCCTGCGCCATGGGATTGCAGAGTACCAGCAGGCCAAGGGCAATGAGGGCGCTGACCACATCCGCCGCCGCCTGGCCCATCAGCACGCCGTTGTAGGCAAAGAACTTGACGCACACCAGCAGCGCCGCCACAAAGACCACGCCCTGACGGCTGATGGACAGAACGAAGGACGGGCCAACCTTACCGGTAGCCTGGAACAGCACGGTCAGCAGCAGTACGATGCCGGCAAACACCGTGGAAGCCGCCTGCCACCGGAGCATCTCGGCCCCCGTGGCGATCATGGCGGCGTCCTTCACAAAAGCTCCCATGAGGGGCGACGCAAAGAGACACAGAATCGCCGTCAGCACAAGGGAGAGGGCGCACAGGAAGCCCAGGCAGAACCGCACCAGCTTCTTCATCTCAACCCGCCGCTGGGCGCCGTACAGGTACCCGAAGAGGGGCACGCCGCCGAAGGCAAAGCCGGTGAGCACCAGCTGGGCAATCATGTTGACCTTCAGCACGATGCCCATGGCGGCGATTTTGTCGTTGCCGTAGGGCAGCAGGAACTGGTTGACCACAATGATACACAGACTCTGCATGAGATTGCTCAGGGCCGCCGTCACCCCTACGCCCAGAATCTGGCGCAGCTCTCCGCCGCTGACGCGGCAGAGGGCGGGATTGACGGACAGGCAGCGGCTCTTTTTGTGGAGCAGCCAGAGGAAGTAGAGGACGCTGCAGAAATAGCCGATCACCGTGGCCACCGCCGCGCCCATGGCGCCCATGCCCACCACGGAGATGAGAATGGGGTCCAGGATGATGTTGATGACCGCTCCCAGGACGGTGCCGATCATGGACTCGGTGGACATACCTTCGCAGCGAACCAGGCTGGAGTGGATGAAACTGAGCACCATAATGGGCGCGCAGACCGCCAGCACGATATAGTACTCAAAGGCGTGTGGCATTGTGTCGGCATCCGCCCCCAGCAGGGGCAGCAGGGGTCGGTTGAACACCGTCATGAGCACAGCCAGTACCACGCCGGTGACCAGAGCGATATAAAAGCAGAAGGAACTGACCCGCTTTACGCCCTCCCCGTCCTGCTGGCCCAGCAGCCGGGAGATCAGGGAACTGCCGCCCTGGCCGTAGATGTTGCCGAAGGCCATCAAGGCGGTAAAGACCGGCGCGCAGAGAGACACGCCGGCGATCAGGTTGGTGTCGTTGGTCTGGGCGATGAAAAAGGTGTCCGCCAGGTTGTAGACCAGGGTCACTACCAGCCCCAGCACCACCGGGAACGCCATCTTGAAATAACTGCGGTATAAGTGCCTGGCATCAAAAATAGAATCCATAATGTTACCTCCACAAGGCTCCATTATAGGAATTCCCGTTGCGAAAGTTTGTGTCATATGGCACAATAAAGGCAAAAAGAGGTGTCTTGGATGAAAGAAATCGTGGACAAGAACCGGCTGGAACACTTCTTTGGGGAGCAGCAGCTCCATTTCCGGCAGCGGCCGCCGGTGCTGAAGCTGGTGGAATTTGAGAAGGGCGAGATCCTAAACGACCCGCTCCAGCCCCTCAGCCGCTTTTACATCATCGTCAGGGGGAGCGTGTCCATCTACCATCTCACCGAGGACGGCTCCATCCGCTACATTTCTAAAGCGGCCAGCGGGACCCTGCTGGGAGACATGGAATTCAGCGGTGCGGGCAATCAGTCGCTCTATATCGAGGCCGCTGAGGCGGTGCTGTGCCTTGACCTGCCGTTTCGGGAGAACCTGGAAGTCCTGGAGAAGGACCCGGTATTTCTGCGGTTCGTGCTGGGCCAGCTGGCGGGGAAACTGTCCCAATCCTCCGTGATGACCGTCTCCGCCCAGACACTGGAGGAGAAGGTGCTGTTTTTTCTTCGGAAGATTCAGGCGGATCATGAGATCTCCTCGGTGAACCAGGCCCTTCAGCCCCTCCATTGCAGCCGCCGCCAGCTCCAGCGGGTCCTGAAAAAGCTCTGCGACGAGGGCCTGGTGGTCAAAGCGGGCCGGGGATGCTATCGGCTGAGGGGATGAGCTCTCGGGCGTATCAGTTTTTCAAACACAATAGACAAAGAAGGGGCTGGGCCGACAGGCACACAGCAGCCTTTTGTGGTATCGGGCACTATGAAAACAGTTTGCTGTTACAGTACCAATCGCAGCCGGAACCAGCCGCCTGTCAGGCCAAACTGACAGACGGCTCCGGTTTTCCGGCAAAACGCGGAGATGGACTGCACCCCCATGCCGTGCCCCTCCCTTTGCGCCACCGGCAGACCATTGCTGTCAAAGGTGACAGTGGCGGCACAGGGATTGGAGATCTCCAGCATGACACCGGGAGTCCCCACCATCTTGCACCGGATCTCCCGCTGTTCCAGGGGCAGAGCCAGATTGGCGTGGATGGCATTTTCCAGAGCGTTGGCCACGACGATGGCCAACTCGCCCTCATTCACGGAAAGAGTGTCGGCAAGGGAGATCTTTGCCTCCACGGAGATCCCCTGATTCTGAGCCTGGTCAAAGTAGGAGGAAAACACCGCGTCCAGCACCGGCGGGCGGCACCAGCGGATCTCCTTCTGATCATCCAGCCGCTTTTGAGCGGCATCCAGAAAGTCCAGCGCGGCATCTTTGTCTCCTCGTGCCACCAGTTCCGCCACAGCCTGGAGCCGGTGACGCAGATCGTGGCGCTCGGTGCAGATCGCATGTTCAGCCGCTTTCACCGCCTCCATGCGGCTCTGGAGAGCCGACAACTGCAATGCGGAGATTTGGGCATTGTGACGGATCTCCATCTCATTTTTGATGTTGGTAAAGAAGAACATCAAAATGGAATAAACCCCCAACATCATCAGGCCGATCGCCGGTTTGATGAAGGTACTTCTTGGATCGAAGCCTGCATATCCGGGGATCAGGTAGACGGCGATGATGTAGTAGGCTGCCATTACCAGGCAAATTAACCACCAGCCCCGGTGCAGCTCCAACAGTATCTGGAAAAACAATGGTCGTAAAAAGCGGACCAGAAACCAGATGACCCAGGCGCTAAGGACTGCGCAGGACAGCACCAGCACCCAGAAGCGGCTGCCAGACAGGTAGTAGATCAGCCCTGATATGTGGTGAATCAGCGTACAGAACAAAACGACGGAGAGCTGCTGGAAGATTAGCCGCCATCCCCGGAATCGGCTGAGCGTGAAAAGGAGCAGGATCAGCGGGATGTGGATGGTCATAGCAAAGATCCAAAAAGCGGCATCTCTATCCACCACCCGGTGCAGGAGGGCTATCGCTGCCATAAGCAGAAGCGTGACACACGAGACGATGAAAAGGGTGCGCCGCCGGGAATACTGGCTGTCCATAAACAGAAACGCCATAATCATATATAACACCGTCAAATACTCCATAATAAACAGCTCTACCATGCGTTCCGCTCCTCCAGCCAGTGATTTTCCCGGTCTTTTTCAAGACTCATAAATTGTACCTCTTTCCCGCGGAATTGTACAAGTCCTTTTTAAGAACCAGGCATATCAGTTTTTCACATGCTACAAATAAAGAATAGGCACTCTGAAATTTTCAATGTAAAGTGCATGATTGGGGCTAAGAAGAGAAAATAAGTTTATAATATCAATAAGCAGAAAAATTCGACTGCAAATTTTTGACCACCACTTTTATGTGTCCAAAATAACGGATTATGCAAAAATAGTACCAGTTTCTACGCGCTTATATTTGGAATAATTAGATTTCATAGAATCACATGTGGTCAGAATGGGTACCGCCTATAAAAAGTAGTAATTTTTGCGAGCCTGTTAGGCAAACTATCTGCCCTTTAGCGGGATATTAGTAATCTTTTTGCAATTTGTTCGTTTCTATTTCATGAACGTCCCAAACGGTTGAACTAAATTTTTTGTGGTTATTTCTAATTGGTTTTAACCCTTTCCGCTACATTTCACTCACTCTTTGCCGCTCTTAATTCCACTGTTTCCGAGTGCTCCGGCGCTGTCTGTGGTCTTACATGTGGTCAGAGAGCCCTTCTTGACCAGGTGCAGCAAAACTGCAGTTGCATGGTCAGAAGGGCTCTTTATCATGTTCAAGTTTAGGCTATTGTACCTCCGCAAACTCTGAAACGCAAGTCTTTTCACAACAACCATATCAAATTTTATTATGCAATAGACAAAGAATAACCCCCTGAATGTAACATCCACTTAAGGGAACGACAAACATTTTCTCTGGCTGCACAAGCAGTCATTCTATCCGCTTAGCGCTTTCCGGAAG
>CALWXA010000006.1 GCA_944385395.1 uncultured Oscillospiraceae bacterium
GCAAAAGCTGTGGAAGATAAAATTCTGAAGGAGGATATCCCAACATGAAAAAGTACCTTGCACTGATTCTTGCCCTGCTCATGACTCTGAGTCTGGTAGCCTGCGGCAACGGTGGCGACGAGGGCGGCGACGGCAAGAAGGAAATCGCCATCCTGGTTCCCAACGCTGACCACGGCTGGACCGGCGCTGTTATGACCTATGCTGAGGAGACGGCCGCTGAGATCAACGAAGCCGGTACTTACTCCGCCAAGGTCATCACCTCCACCGATGCCAACAACCAGATCTCCCAGGTTGAGGACCTGATCTCCAACAAGTCCGCTGACGCCGTGGTGATCCTGCCCCAGGACAACACTCTGGAAGCTACCATGAAGAAGCTGGCTGACAGCGGCATCCCCTTCGTGATGTTCGACCGTATCATCGACTCCGTGTCCGACAAGGCTGTTGCTTCCGTCAAGGGCGACAACGAGGGCATCGGTGCTGAGACTGCCAAGCGCTTCATCGCTGACGGCCTGCAGCCCGGCGATCCCATCCTGATCATGCCCGGCGACAACTCCTCCGTGCCCGAGATGCGCAACAACGGCTTCTTCGCTACCCTGAAGGAGAACGGCTGGTCCGACGATCAGATCGCTGCCATCAAGTCCACTGACTACACCGGCTGGAGCCGTTCCGAAGGCAAGAAGCTGTTCACCGAGTGGCTGGAAGCTTCCACCGTGGAAGAGATCACCGCTACCAAGTACATCTTCACCCACGACGATGAGATCGCCATGGGCATCCTGGAGGCTCTGAAGAGCTCCGATATCGACGAGGCCAAGAAGGAAGCTTTCCTGAACGCCGGCGTGAATCTGGGTTCCTCCTCCGGTCTGAACGAGATCTACAGCGTGCTCAAGGGCATCCATCAGAAGGACTACACCGCTGAGGTTGCCAAGCTGGCCGATCTGTTCTCCGTCACTTATGACCCCGCCATGATCAAGACCGCTATTGGCGATATGATCACCCATCTGGACGGCGGCAAAGTGGAGCAGAATCACGTGATCCCCGTGTCCGTGGTTGACGCCACCAACGTCAACGACTTCCAGGGCTTCGGTGACGCTGTTTCCAAGTAAACACTTCTGACCCGGCGAGGCCCGCAGGCGTTAGCCCGCGGGCCTCGCCCAGTAAGAGAACGGGAGGCAAGAGATGGAAATGCTGAACATGACCGATATCTCCAAAAGCTTTTTTGGAGTAACGGTCCTCAATCACGTGAATTTCAGCGTGGAAAAAGGTGAGGTGCATGCGCTGTTGGGCGAAAACGGCGCAGGTAAATCCACCCTGATGAACATCCTTGCCGGTGTGTATACCCGGGACAGCGGCCAAATCCGTTTCCTGGGCAAGCCGCTGGAGAGCAGCAGCGTGGCTGCCACAGAACGCGCCGGTATCGCATTCGTGCATCAGGAGCTGAACCTCTTCAACGACCTGACAGTCTATGAAAACATTTTCCTGCGCAAGGAAATCACCAACAAACTGGGCGTATTGGACAAAAAGGCCATGATCCGCGAGGCCAAGGAACTGTTTGACAGTCTGGGTGTGGACATGGATCCGTGTGAAATGGTTTCCAACCTGGAGACCGGTAAAAAGCAACTTCTGGAAATTGCCAAGGCTCTCCATGCCAAGGCAGAGCTGTTCATTCTGGATGAACCCACCACCGCTTTGAACAATGAAGAGATCGCCCATCTCTTCCAGCTGGTGAACCGTCTAAAGGCGGACGGGAAATCTTTCGTCTTCATCTCTCATAAAATGACAGAAATATTTGCCCTGGCAGACCGGTATACGGTGCTGCGCAACGGCGAATTTATCCATAGCGGCGCCATTGCCGACACCACACCCCAGGCTGTCACCCGCATGATGGTGGGCGAGAGCTTCAACGATGCCGAATCCTATCAGGAACGTGATCTGGACCAGCCGGTACTGGAACTGGAAGGTCTCACCGGCCCCGGCTTCCATGATGTGACCCTGACGGTCCGCAAGGGCGAAGTAGTGGGCTTTACCGGCCTGGTGGGCGCAGGTATCAGCGAGCTGTTCCAGGCCATCTTCGGTGAAGTTCCCATCCAGGGCGGCACGCTGAAGATCAATGGTGAGGCGGTAACGGGCCACTCCATCCATAAGGCCATGCAGCACAAGGTGTCTATGGTGGCCGCCAACCGCAAGGAGAACTCCGTGGTACCGGACTTCTCTCTGCTGGAAAACAACTACATATCCGAGCACACCCTGTCCGGCCGCATCCAGCACATCTTCCGGAAAAAGGAGCTGGATAAGTTCCAGACCCTGCGGAAGGCGCTGAATATCAAGGCCAACTCCCCGGACGACAGCATCACGTCCCTGTCCGGCGGCAACCAGCAGAAGGTGATCCTGGCCCGCTGGCTGAATACCCAGGCGGACATTCTGCTGATGGACAATCCCACCCAGGGCATCGATGTGGGTGCCAAGGCCGAGATCTATCATCTCATCCACCAACTGGCCCGGGAGGGCAAAACCATTCTGGTCAACACACTGGAGATCCCGGAGATCCAGCAGGTGGCCGACCGCTGCGTGGTATTCTATCACGGCAGTGTCCAGGCGCAGCTGGCCCGGCAGGAAATCAATGAAGAAGCCGTGATGCTCCAGGCCACAAACGCCATCAATACTGCGGAGGTGCTGCAATAATATGGAAGCGAAAACGTTGACTGCCCGGAAATCGGGCTCCTTCACCAAGGTCTTGGGCAACTACAGCTTTGTCCTGATCTTCCTGGGCATTTTCCTTGCCTATCTCATCATCAACAGTGGAGCCACCACCTGGAGCGGCGTCATGAACATTCTGCGCCACTCGGCGGTGGTAGGTATCCTGGCCTTCGGTATGGGCCTGGTGATCATCACCGGCGGCATCGATCTGTCGGTAGGCTCCATGCTGCCGCTGATCGGCGGCTTGACGGTAGTAGTATTCAACGCCACCAATAATATCATTCTGACGCTGCTGTTCGCGCTGGTGTGCGGCATCGCCTGCGGTCTGGTAAACGGTCTTTTCATCGGTGTTGCCAAAATGCCGCCATTTATCGTCACGTTGGCCACCATGCTGATCTACCGTTCTATTGCCCAGTATTACCTGCGTACTACGGGTCTTTCCATCTACAACATGGACGGTACCCTCTCCTCCTATGAGTCCATCTACGGCTTTGGCCAGGCCAAAGTCCTCACCGTGCCGGTGGTTGGCATCATGCTGCTGCTCATCACCGCCATCATGGTGTATGTGTCCACCATGACCAAGTTCGGCAAACAGGTCTATGCCATCGGCTCCAACGAGAAGGCAGCACATCTGGCCGGCGTGAACGTCACGTTCACCCGCGTGATGGTCTATGTCATCACCGGCCTGCTGGCCGGCGTGGCCTCCTTCCTGCTGCTGGCCATGAACGGTTCTGTGGACCCGGCCACCGTAGGTAAGAGCTATGAGATGTACGCCATCGCCGCAGTGGTCATCGGCGGCATCAGCATGTCCGGTGGTAAGGGCAAGCTGCTGGGCGTTCTGTTCGGCGCCATGTCCTATACCATCATCGATAAGATCATCGCCTCCCTGGGCGTGGATGCCCTGATCAACGACACCATCAAGGGTTCCATCCTGCTGGTGGCCGTTCTGATCCAGATGGTGGTTCCCGCCGTGCGCAGCAAGTTCAAGAAATCCAAGAATTAAAGCAAAGGAGTCTTTCATCATGAAAACGTATCAGGAGATCGGCGTCATCCCCTATCTGGGTGCCGGCAGCAACGAGCCGTTTGCTTTCAAATACTATAACCCCGACGAAGTGCTGGCCGGCAAGCCAATGCGGGAGCACCTGAAGTTCGCTCTGAGCTATTGGCACACCATCTGCGCCGAGGGCGTGGATATGTTCGGCAGCGGCACCATGGACAAGAGCTTCGGACAGACCGATCCCATGGCCAAGTTCCGTG
>CALWXA010000007.1 GCA_944385395.1 uncultured Oscillospiraceae bacterium
CTATCACAATCTTTTTGAATTCCGGTGAATATCGTTTAGTGGGTATTCCTTTTGGCATAATAAAGCACCCCACTTGTTATCCAGTATATCATACTGTCTAACAAATGGGGTGCAGTTCATAGGCGGCCCTCCGCTTTTATATGTTGGTGCTTTCAGATCTGCAGCTGGCAGCGCATACTCATCACTGCCCGGCCGCCGATAAGGACGGCGGGCTCGCCGTTGTTCACCAGCAGGCGGCTGCGGATCTCCGACGGGCGATTCATATGTTCCCCCTGAATGAATGTGTTTTCCGCGCCTTCTTCAATCAGGCCCTGGAGCCACAGGTAATAGGTCAATGCACCATTGGAGGTTCCGGTGGCACATTCCTCGGGAATATCATACAGCGGCGCATAGTTGCTGCAGTAGGTTGCTCCGTCCCCCAGGCAGAACATATGGACACCAGTGACATCATAGCGGCGGGAGAGCTCCGTAACAGCCGGAGCATTTTGTACAGCCCGCATCAGGGTATCATGGGAGTCTACCGGCAGCAGGATATCTGCCAGACCGGTGGAAACGATCTTGGGAATCAAGTCTTTGGGCCGATTTTCCGGCGTCAAGCCATAGGCGGCATACAGCTCGTCCCAAGTCTCCTCCGGCAGTTCCCGCAGCAGTTTGGGCGGCGCCATATCCATCCATACCGTATCACCGCTTACACGGATCTGCAGCGCTCCGGCTTTGGTATGGGCGGTATGGGTACCATCTGCAATGCGGCCGATCTGCCGCAGCAGCGCAAAGGTGGCAATGGTGGCGTGGCCGCAAAGCTCCACTTCCCCGGCCGGCGTGAAATACCGCACGGCTACGCTGCCGTCGCTGCGGCAGTCCACAAAGGCTGTTTCGGAATGCTTGAATTCCGCTGCGATCTGCTGCATCAGTTCATCCGACAACTGTCGATCCGGCAATACCACGCCGGCCTGATTTCCTCCGAATATTCCGGCAGAAAATGCGTCCATTACATATGCTTCCATAGCCGATCCTCCCTGTTGCCTTAGATGGGTTCATTATACTCCCCTACAGTTTTTCTGGCAATCTGCAAACGAGAAATTGCTCTTGGAAAATGAGAAAACGCAGAGAAATCCAATGGATTTCTCTGCGTCTTTTTTCTCATCAAAGCACTCAGTCGACCATGCTCTTCAGGTTCTCAGCCACGGTGATGGGGGCAGCGGTAGCAGCCTTCACATCCTCCACGGTGAACTCAGGATTGATCTCGGTCATCAGCAGGCCGTCCTTGGTGACTTCCAGAACGCACATCTCGGTGATGATCTTGTTGACACAGTGGGAAGCGGTCAGAGGCAGACGGCACTTCTCAAGGATCTTGGGGTTGCCCTTGGCAGTGTGCTCCATGCAGACGATGCACTTCTTGGCGCCCACGCACAGGTCCATAGCACCGCCCATGCCGGGCATCTTCTTGCCGGGGATGATCCAGTTGGCCAGATTGCCCATGGCATCCACTTCCAGGGCGCCCAGGAAGCAGGCGTCCACATGGCCACCGCGGATCAGGCCGAAGTTGGTGGCAGAGTCAATGAAGCCACCATCGAAGGCCACGGATGCGGGGTTACCGCCGGCGTCCACAACATGATAAGGATCAAAGTTGGCATCGCCCTCGTGGGGGGTAGCACCGGCACCCACGATGCCCAGCTCAGCATGGATCACCAGCTCCACACCCTCAGGCAGGTAGCGGGGAATCATGGTGGGCAGACCGATACCCAGGTTGACCACGTCGCCGTTCTTCAGCTCTTTTGCGCAGCGCTTGGCAATAAAGCCCTTGATTTCGCTCTTTTCCATTACTTTCTTTCTCCTTCCACGATGTAGTCAACGCACATACCAAAGGTATGGATGTTCTCAGGCTCAATCTCGCCCACGGGCACCACATACTCGGTCTCAGCAATCACCAGGTCAGCGGCGGTAGCCATCACGGGGTTAAAGTTCCGCATGGTACCCTTGTACCAGCAGTTACCGGTCTCGTCGCACTTATAGGTGCCCAGCAGGGCCACATCCGCGTGGATGGGCTTCATCAGCAGGTACTCCTTGCCGTCGATGGTCTGCTTGCCCATGCAGAAGGGGCTCTCCTCCACCAGGGTATCCACGCCCACGGGAGTCAGCACGCCGCCCAGGCCGGCGCCGGCAGCACGGATGCACTCAGCCAGAGTGCCCTGAGGAATCAGGTTCACTTCCAGGGTGCCTTCGGTGTTCTGCTGGCCTACTTCGGGAGTCATACCCACGTGGGTAGCGATAACACGCTTGACCTGCTTATTGTGAATCAGCTCGGCAATGCCGAAGAATTCTTCACCCATGGGGCCCACCGCACGGGCCATATCGTTGGCGATCAGAGTAAAGCCGCCCTTACCGGAAGCTACCAGTTCCTTCACGATCGCTCTGGCCTGGCCGCAAGCCAGGAAGCCGCCGCACATAATTGTGGCGCCTTCAGGAATCATTGCCGCTGCCTCTTTGGCAGTGATCACGGGTTTCTTTGCCATTTCTGTTCCTCCTTGTTCTTGTGTCAAACAAAATAGAATTGTTTCTATTTTAACAAAATCATCATAGCACGCCCGGCCCAAAAAAGCAAGAGAACTTGTGCCAAACCTGGGCGCATTTTCCGCAGAATTCTACACCGATTTGTGCATGATGATCCCACGTCTGTCGGGCAGCCAATATCCTGCCTCCCCGACAGACCGAACGGCCATGAAGACGAAACTCCATGGCCGTTCAGGCTGTGTAATTACATCTTACTTCATGCCCCGCTTCACCATTTCGGTGACAGCAAAGCTGGCAACGTCATCGGCGTACTTGCCGCTGCCGAAGCCGGCATCAAAGCCCAGCTCCTTGGCCAGCTCGTGAGTGATACGAGGACCGCCGCAGCAGACCACGAACTTATCACGCAGGCCTTCGGCCTCCAGCAGCTCGATGAGGTTGGTAAGGTTCTGGATGTGAACATCCTTCTGGGTTACCGTCTGGGACACCAGCAGTACGTCGGCGTGAAGCTCAACGGCCTTGCGGATGAACTCCTCATTGGGAACCTGAGAACCCATGTTATACGCCTCGATCATCTCGTAGCGCTCCAGGCCATAGTGACCGGCGAAGCCCTTACGGTTCATGATGGCGTCGATACCCACGGTATGCGCGTCGGTACCGGTGGAAGCGCCCAGCATCACGACCTTGCGGCCGATGTTCTCACGGATATACTCGTTGGTCTCCTCCATGGACATGGTATCGGATTCAACGGTAATGACGTGGATGTCCTCATAGTTGACGCTGTGGACGCAGCTGCCGTACACCACATAGAAGGTGAACTCCTTATCCAGAGGAGCGTGGTATGCCACGTTGGGCTCCTCCAGGCCCATCTTCTTGGCGATCTGGCGGGCGGCTTCTTCGCCACGCTCATCGTCCTTCACCGGCAGGGTGAAGCTGGTCTGCACCTTACCGTCGTTCATCGTGTCGCCGTAGGGTTTCAGACGGGTCAGATCCAGAGTGGTATCAAAGTCGATCTTATGGGTATTGTACAGTCCGGAACTCATTGTGCGACCCTCCCTTTCATCAGCTCAATAAAGGGATTGAAATGCTTTTCGTCCTTGGTCACAACACCGGCCAGACCCTTACCGCCGTCCTTAGGACGCTTAACATCGGCAAAGATACCCTTTTCAATGGTGGTGAACAGGCCCAGCTTCTCAATCTCAGTCAGCAGCTCCGTGGCCTTGGTCAGCACCTCATTGGCACGGTTGCGGATGATGCCGTTCTCCTTATACGTCAGCTCGCTGCCCAGATCCTTCATGGTGCGGAAGATATACTGAGCATTCTCGATGGACAGAGCACGGTCAGACATGAAGGGCGTATGGATGGCCTCGGTCATCATGCCCAGCAGGTGCAGCTTCTGGCCGGTAAGGATGGTGACCATGTTGAACAGGGCATCCTGGATGTGGCCGCGGAAGATGTTGCCGGTCATGAACTTCGTGGGAGGCATGTACTTCAGAGGAGCCTTGGGGAAGATCTCACGGGCCATCTGAGCCTGTGCCAGCTCATACAGGAAGGTGTTCTCCACGGCAGGATCCATCTCGAAGGCATGGCCCAGACCCATCTGCTCTTCCCGCATGCCGGCTTCCTTGGCGAAAGCCTCATTCAGGAACTGAGAGGCCAGAACGGTATGGGCGCTGGTAATGGCATCGTCGGTGGTGAGGTAGTTATCCTCACCGGTATTGATGATGACACCGGCGTAACCGTTGATGACGCGGGAGAAATACTGGTCCACGATGGTACGCTGCATATTGATATCACGGAACAGGATACCATACAGAGCGTCGTTGAGCATCACGTCCAGACGCTCCAGAGCGCCCATGGCAGCGATCTCAGGCATGCACAGACCGGAGCAGTAGTTACAAAGGCGGATATACCGCTTCTGCTCACGGCCCACTTCGTCCAGAGCCGCACGCATCAGCCGGAAGTTCTCCTGGGTGGCGTAGGTGCCGCCGAAGCCCTCGGTGGTAGCACCGTAAGGCACGTAGTCCAGCAGAGACTGGCCGGTGGTACGGATCACGGCGATGATGTCGGCGCCCTGCTTGGCACCGGCCTTGGCCTGGATAATATCCTCATAGATATTACCGGTAGCCACGATGATATAGAGGTAGGGACCTTCCTTATCACCGAACTCGCCCAGGAACGCATTACGCTGAGCGACGTTCTTGTTGATGCGCTCCATGGTGGCGTTCACATAGGGCATGATGGCGGCCCGGATATCAGCGTCGGCATGAGCGGGGATCTTGCTCAGATCCAGCTCGCCGGCATCCACCTTCTCAGCCACAGCCTGGGGATCCAGACCGGTTTCGGCGATGGCATTGCCGATGGCCCAGGCAGCGCCCATGGGCAGCAGAGAGGTCTCCAGCAGATGGTCCACCAGCACGTTGGGCATGGGGACATCCATCTCATTGACGCCGTCAATGCCCAGCAGGCGGCAGACGGCACGTTCCACGGTGACCGTGGTGTGCTGATCAATGAAGTTCTGGGTATCCTTTGCCACCCGGGCAGCAGATTCCCGTGCCTGATTGACCAGCTCAAAATTCAAGCCGAGTTTGCTTTCCATGTTCTTCCCTCTTACTTCTTCACGTGACGCTCATTGCGCAGCAGCTTGGTGGGCTCCAGATAACGCTGCTTGGTGCCCTGAGCAACCCAGGCAACACCGGTCTTCTCCCAGGTCTTCTTGCCGGTGCAGACGTCGCAGTGGCAGTTCTGGACATAGTGCTCGGGCTCGGTGTAGGAGGTGATAACACCCTCGAAGTTACGCAGGATCACCTTACGAGGCGTCTGGGAGATCAGATAGGTGGGCATCACGGGAGTCTTGCCGCCGCCACCGGGGGCGTCCACCACGAAGGTGGGGATGCAATAACCGGAAGTATGGCCGCGCAGAGCTTCCATGATCTCGATGCCCTTGGACACGGGAGTACGGAAGTGGCTCAGACCCAGGGAAGGATCGCAGGCATAGATATAGTAAGGACGGACACGCATCTTCACCAGGCCGTGGACCAGCTCCATCATCACGTGGATGCAGTCGTTCACGCCGGCCAGCAGCACGCTCTGGTTGCCCAGGGGGATACCGGCGTCAGCCAGCATGGCGCAGGCCTTGGCGGCTTCGGGAGTGAACTCCTTGGGGGTGTTGAAGTGAGTATTCAGCCAGATGGGATGATACTTCTTCAGCATGGCGCACAGCTCGGGAGTGATACGCTGGGGGCACACCACGGGGGTGCGGGAACCCAGACGGACGATCTCCACATGGGGGATGGCGCGCAGGCGCTTGATGATATACTCCAGAGCCTCGTCGGACACCATCAGGCAGTCACCGCCGGACAGCAGCACGTCACGCACTTCGGGGTGAGCGGCCACGTAATCGATGCACTTGTCGATCTGAGCCATCGGCACTTCGCAGTCATTCTGGCCGGCGAAGCGGCGGCGGGTGCAGTGACGGCAGTACATGGAGCACTGGTCGGTGATCAGCAGCAGCACGCGGTCAGGATAACGATGGGTCAGGCCGGGAGTGGGAGAGTCGGTATCCTCATGCAGGGGATCGGCGTCCTCATAATCGGCATACTCCAGCTCTTCGGCACGGGGAATGGCCATCTTCCGGATGGGATCAAAGGGATCGTCCAGATCGATCAGGGACAGGTAGTAGGGGGTAATGGCCATGCGCAGCTTGCCCAGAGTCTTGGCAACACCGGCTTCCTCATCGGCAGTCAGCGTCATATAGCGCTTCAGGTCTTCAACCGTCTCGGCGCGGTTCTCTACCTGCCAATGCCAGTCATTCCACAGATTTTCGGGGACGTCAGCGAACAGACCGTTGCGAGTCTTCATAGTCGTATCTCCTTCACTTAATTATCATTTTTGCGTCCGAAAGACGCCGCATACAGGGTGCAAGGTTCCTGTATATCGCACCTGCAGGGGTCAAACGACCCCTGCAGGTATCCGGAAAACACTCAGCAATACTTCTCGTCGAACAGCTTGCGCAGCTTCTCGTTCTCACGCAGCACGTTCAGAGTGATCTCAGCGTGGTTCTTGGTGTAGCCGTTACCCACGATCATGGTCACGTCCTTGCCGACACCCTCGGCGCCCAGAGCAGCCTTGGTGAAGGAGGTAGCCATGGAGAAGAAGTAAACCAGACCGTCGTCACGGACAGGCAGGATGGCGGACATCTCGCAGGACTCGATGTTCACGCAGCAGATGGAGATGTCATACTCCTTGCCGCCGTTGGCAGCCAGAGAAGCTTCCAGAACCTCCACGGGCTTGGTGCAGTCGGCCACGATCACGTCGGTGTATACGCCCAGCTCCATCAGATCAGGAACCTGCTTGGGGTTGCGGACAACGCCCACGACCTTGCCCTTGGGGCCGACCTTCTTCAGAGCTTCCCAGCCGCACAGCACGCCGGACTTACCATTGGCACCCAGGATCAGGACGCTGTCGCCTTCCTTGGGCAGCTTGCGGGCCTGAGCGGGAGCGCCAGCCACGTCCAGAGCAGCCAGGGCCAGAGGCTCAGACATATCCTCGGGCAGCTTGGCATAGATGGCGGACTCGAACAGGATGGCCTTACCGTCGATGTCAACACGGTCGATATCCTTGTGGATGGCCTTGATCTTGTCGATGCGCAGGGGGGTCATGGACAGGGACACCAGGGAGGCGATCTTGTCACCCACCTTCAGGTCGAAGCCGGGCTTGGCCAGCAGGTCCTCACCAATGTGGGAAACCGTGCCGATGAACATGCCGCCGGAAACGGTAACAGGGTTCTGCTGCTTGCCGCGCTCAGCAACGATACCCAGGATCATCTCGCCGATCTTCTTCTCATCGCCTCCGCAGGCCTCAGAGATCTGAGTGAAGGAAGCGGAGTCAACGTTCAGGGAGATAACGTCGCAGACGATCTCGTTGGAGTAGACCTTGGACATATCGTTGTCGATCTTCCAAGCAGCCTGGGTCAGAACGCCCTTGGGCTCGATAACTCTGTGGGTGCCGTACTTGTTGCCTTTCAGTTCCATGTTGTAATTCCTCCTGTTGAATATTGATGGTTGGTTGATACTATGTAAATTTTGTTCCTTTGCCCTGATTACTTCTTCAGGCCCAGGATCTCACGGGCCTCAGCGGGAGTAGCCACTTCACGGCCCAGCCCCTTGGCCAGGCGGACCACCTTCTCCACCAGCTCGCCGTTGGACTTGGCCTTCACGCCGCGGGACAGGTAGATGTTGTCCTCAAAGCCCACGCGGACATGACCGCCCATGATGATGCCCGTTGCGGCCATGGGCCATGCGCCACGGCCAACGCCGGTGACGGTCCAGGTGGAACCGGCGGGGATCTTGTTCACCAGGAATGCCAGGTTCTCGGGAGTGGCAGGAGTGCAGCCATTGACGCCCAGCACGAAGTTGAACTGCATGGGAGCGCCGGGCACCAGGCCCTTCTTGGCCATGGCCAGGATGGTATCCAGATGGCCGATCTCAAAGCACTCATACTCGGGCTTGATGTTGTTCTCCAGCATGCGCTTGCCGAAAGCACGCATGGTGGGCATATCGTTGACAAAAATGTCATCGCTGAAGTTGCAGGTACCGCAGTCCAGCGTAGCCATCTCAGGCATCAGCTCAGTGGGCTGCAGACGCTCCTCCGGGGTCATGCCGGTGGCACCGCCGGTGGAGGGGATCAGAATGGCGCCGGGGCAAGCCTCCTGAATGGCGGGCAGGATCTCGGCGAACCGCTCACGGGACTGGGTGGGGGTACCATCATCCTCACGGACGTGGACATGGATCACAGCCGCGCCGGCGTCGTAGGCGGACTTGGCCTCACGCACCATCTCCTCCTTGGTATAGGGGACGGCGGGATTGTGCTCCTTGGTTACTTCGGCGCCGCAGATGGCAGCCGTGATGATCAGCTTTTCCATTCCTGCGCCCCCTTACTTGGCGGTGGTGCGCTGGCAATCCTTGGGCGTCACGCAGGTACCGTGAGCACGGCACACCACGATGGGCTCAGGCAGCACATCGGCAGCAGAAGGACTGATATCAGGACGGGAAACGATCACCTTGCGGGCCTCGAAGTTCATCACGCGGGAGGTGTTGCCCACCTTCTCGATCTCACCATAGGCCTCGATGTAGTCGCCGGCATAAACGGGAGCCAGGAACTCGATCTTGTCATAGGCGCAGAACAGACCTTCGTCGCCGTCACACATGATCAGCAGTTCGGTAGCCACGTCGCCGAACAGGTGCACCATGTGTGCGCCGTCCACCAGATTGCCGCCGTAGTGGGCGTCC
>CALWXA010000008.1 GCA_944385395.1 uncultured Oscillospiraceae bacterium
ATCTCAAAAAGCAGATATGTACAGTTGTAATTATTTGCAGGTGTCGGATATAGAACCGTAAAAATAAAAAGGTAGCTGTAAGCCATGTTATGACTTACAGCTACCTTCATTTGTGCCGTATCGATGCTGCCCCTTAGGGTAGGTTCACTTCATGTCCCTATGACATGGAACAGTTGCCGCAGGGTGCTTTTTTGCTTATTGCAGTTCAATGAGTCCCGCCTGATGCATCTTTTCCAGACTCATGAGGATACCCAGCTTGGCGTGATACCAGGTAAGCCCACCCTGGAAATATACGGCGTAGGGGGGACGGATGGGACCATCTGCCGACAGCTCGATGGACGAACCCTGTACGAAGGCACCGGCTGCCATGATGACGTCGCTGTCATAGCCGGGCATGGGCCAGGGCTCCGGCGTGACATAGCTGTCCACCGGCGCAGCGGCCTGGATGCCGCTGCAGAAGGCCACCATGCCCTCCCGGCTGCCCAGCTCCACCGCCTGGATGATGTCGTTCCGGGCTTCCTTGCTGCCGGGTACCACCCGGAATCCCAGCTTTTCGTAGCAGGCGGCGGCAAAAACGGCGCCTTTCAGAGCTCCGGCCACCACGGTGGGTGCCAGGAACAGCCCCTGATAGAAAGCCGTCAGCAGCCCCAGATTGGCGCCAACCTCTTTGCCCAGGCCCGGCGCATTGAGCCGGTAGGCACACCGCTCGATGCAGCGTTCCGTACCGCAGATGTATCCGCCGGTAGGTGCCAGACCGCCGCCGGGATTCTTGATGAGGCTGCCCACCACCATGTCCGCCCCTACGTCGGAGGGCTCAATGGTGTCCACGAACTCGCCATAGCAGTTGTCCACCATGCAGATCACATCCGGCTTGCACTGCTTGCAGAAAGCAATGAGCTCTCCGATCTGCCCAACGGAGAAGGAGGGCCGGGTGGCGTATCCCTTGGAGCGCTGAATGGTGATGACCTTGGTCTTATCGTTGATGGCCCGGCGGATGTTCTCATAGTCAAAGGAGCCGTCGCTGAGCAGATCCACCTGCCGGTAGCTGACGCCGTACTCCTTCAAAGAGCCGATGGAGGGCCGGATGCCGATGACCTCCTCCAGGGTATCGTAGGGCGCCCCAACAGGGGAGAGCAGCTCGTCCCCCGGCAGCAGATTGGCCCCCAGGGCCAGGGCCAGGGCATGGGTGCCGCAGGTGATCTGCGGCCGCACCAAAGCCGCCTGGGTGTGGAAACAGTCGGCGTATACCCGCTCCAGGTTGTCCCGTCCGTCGTCATTGTAGCCGTAGCCGCTGGAGAGATTGAAATGCATGGCCGCCAGCCGGTTTTTCTGCATGGCCGCCGTGACCTTGGCCTGGTTGAACTCCGCCACGGCGTCGATGCGGGCAAACCGCTCCTGCAGACCGGCCAGTACCGTGTCGGCAAAGTCCAGCACCTGGGCGGAAATGCCCATTTGTGCGTACAGAGCCCGGATATCCATAAAAAACGCCTCCTGAATGGTTGTTTTCTTCATACCTTCAGCAGTATAGCAGATTTTCCGGCAAATGCAACCCCGGTTGCCTTGGAACAGGCGGGATGGTATACTGTTGGAAAACCGGGAAGGGAGGCGTCGCTTTTTGTATCTGCATATGCTGGGCGAGTACCTGCGCTGCCGCTACGGCTGCAAGGTGTATAAGCTGGCGCTGCAGGGCGTTTCCACCTGCCCCAACCGGGACGGTACCGTAGGCAGCCGGGGCTGCATCTTCTGCTCCGATTCCGGCAGCGGCGAGTTCGCTGCCGTCGGACCGGATATCCCCACGCAGCTGGCCCGGGCCAAAGAGCGGGTGGCAGCCAAGGTGCCGCCGGACGCCAGGTATATCGCCTACTTCCAGTCCTTCACCAATACATATGCCCCGGCGGAACGCCTGGAGCCCTTGTTCACCCAGGCTCTGGCGCCGGAGGATGTGGTGGCCCTGTCGGTGGCCACCCGGCCGGATTGCCTGGGAGAAGATGTGCTGGACCTGCTGGAGGGCTTGAACCGCCGCAAGGAGGTGTGGGTGGAGCTGGGGCTCCAGACCATCCACCCCCATACTGCCCAATATATCCGCCGGGGCTATGACCTGCCGGTGTTTGAGCAAGCTATGGAGCAGCTGCACCGCCGTGGGATTGCCGCGGTGGTGCATCAGATCATCGGCCTGCCCGGTGAAACAGAGGAGATGATCTGGTCCACAGCGGATTATATCGCCCGCAGCGGGGCCTGGGGCGTAAAGTTTCACCTGCTCCATGTGCTGCGTGATACGGACCTGGCATCGGAGTACGCCGCCGGACGGGTGGAGCCTATGACCATGGAGACGTACTTTGCCCTGCTGGCAGGCTGCGTGGAGCGGATGCCCCGGGAGATGGTGCTCCACCGCCTTACCGGCGACGGGGACAAGCGTACGCTGCTGGCGCCGCTGTGGAGCGCCGATAAAAAGAAGGTCCTCAACGCCATGCACCGGTACTTCCGGCAGCAGGACGTGACCCAGGGCCGCCGGTACGGAGGGGCATGATGGCATACTATATTTATATGGCCGGCTGTGCCGACGGCAGTATCTATACCGGTATCGCCGCCGACCCCTGCCGCCGGCTGCGGCAGCATGTGGAAAAGACCGGCGCCCGGTATACCCGCTCCCACCCGGTGACGGCCCTGCTGGGTTTGTGGCGCACCCAGGACCGCCCCTGCGCCCTGCGGATGGAGGCGGCGGTGAAGAAGCTGCCCCGGAGCCGGAAAGAACAGCTGCTGTCGGAGCCGGACAAGCTGCCGCAGCTGCTGCCGGGACTGGCTGCGGAATTGTATCAATATATCCCCGGCGTCACCCTGGAACAATGCCTGAAAGGAGACTGGAACCATCATGCCTGACGCCCTGCTGTACGCCGCCCCTCTGGAGGGGATGACCACCTGGCTCTGGCGCCGTGTCCACCAGGAGGTCTTCGGCGGCGCCCACCGGTACTTTACGCCTTTCCTTTCTCCCAATGCCAACCATAGCTTCCAGACCCGTGAGCTGGACGAGGTGCGGCATAACCAGGATATGGCGGTGATCCCTCAGCTGCTGACCAACTCCTCAGAGCACTTTCTGTGGGCTGCCCGGGAGCTTTGGAATATGGGCTATGAAGAGGTGAATTTCAACCTGGGCTGTCCCTCCGGTACCGTCTGCGGCAAGGGAAAGGGGGCAGGCCTTTTGCTGCGCCGGGAACAGCTGCAGCAGCTGCTGGATGAGGTGTTTGCCGCCCTGCCCCGGGGCATGCGTGTCTCCGTCAAGACCCGTATCGGCTGGGAAACGGATGATGAGTGGCCGGACCTGCTGACCCTCTATAACCGCTACCCCATCTCGGAACTCATCGTCCATCCCCGGGTACGGAAGGACTTTTACCGTGGCCGTGCCCGGCAGGGGATCCTGGAAGGGACGGAAACGGCGATCTCTGTCATTTATAACGGTGACCTCTTTACGCCTCAATCGGTGGAATCGTGCCTGAGGGACTATCCCCAGCTCCGGGGCGTCATGGTGGGCCGTGGGCTCATGGCCAACCCGGCGCTGCTGCGCCAGTGCCAGGGGGGACCTGCCGCCAGCCGGGAGGAGCTGCGCCGGTACCACGATGCCCTCTATGAAGCCTATTGCCGCCGCTGCAGCGGCGATCTGCCGGCTATTTATAAGATGCGGGAGCTGTGGAACTATCTCTCCGGCAGCTTTCAGGATACGGCGGGCTTTTTGAAAAAGGTCCGCAAAGCCAGAAACCGCAGCGAGTATCTGGGAGCGGTGGAGGAGCTTTTTGCCTGTCACCAGCTGAATGCGCAGCCTCTGCCCCCGGCGGGAAAATAAAGGGCTTTTCATCCGCTGCTGCGGCTGGTATAATAAAGTATCGGAGAGAGAATCGTTGGAGAGGAATACATATGAACATCGCAAAACTGATGATTCCCAAGGTCTGTACCGTGGTGCTGCGGGAGAGCCAGACCGTCCGCCAGGGCTTGGAAACGCTGCTGCGCTGTCATTATACGGCCATCCCCGTGCTGGATGATGAAGGGCGCTATGTGGGCAGCGTAACGGAAGGCGATTTCCTGCAGCAGATTCTGAAGGCGGGCACCACAGATCCCAAGGCCCAGGAGCGCAGCCGCATCAGCGATATCCTGCGCAAGGATTTCTGCCCGGCCCTGTCCATTGAGGAAAGCAGCGCCGTGGTGGTAGCCGCTGCCATGCGCCAGAACTTTGTCCCCGTGGTGGACAGCCGGGGTGCTCTGTGCGGCATTGTCACCCGCCAGCGTGTCATCGGGGAACTGGCCCGGCTGGCCGGCATCTCCCAGGAAGAGAAGCCTTCCGGGGAATAAGCAAACACAAAAAGAGCCTCCCCCAACTGAACCGAACCAGTAAAAACGGACAATAGACAAAACGCCCCCTGTGTAGGACAATAAACCTATACAGGGGGTGTTCGTATGTCACGAAGGAAATACACACATATACAGGCATTGGAACAGGAAATT
>CALWXA010000009.1 GCA_944385395.1 uncultured Oscillospiraceae bacterium
CATCATCCCCAACGTGGGTATGTTCGCCTCCTTCGATCCGGTGGCTCTGGACCAGGCCTGCGTGGACGCCGTCAACGCCCAGCCCGTCATCAGCGGCACCGCCGCAGCGGAGGGCGATTGCCACGACCACGATCATTTCCACCGGGTCCATCCCGATACCAGCTGGCAGAGCTGCCTGGAGCATGCCGAGAAGATCGGCATCGGCACCCGGGATTACGAGCTCATCAAGATCTGACCTGTCCGTAAAAAGCGCAGCCCATGCCGGGCTGCGCTTTTTTGCGTGGCGCTGCAGGAAAAAGCAGACAGGGGAGGGAAAATTTGGGTCGACATTTCTGCTGTGGCATGGTATGGTGGTACTATCACAAAAATATCATTTTCAGGAGGACCAAGCATGCGTGAGATTCGAAATGTAGCCATCGCCGGCGCCGGTACCATGGGTGCTTCGCTGGCCCAGGCCTTTGCCAAGTACGGTTATCCGGTGAAGCTGTACGATCTGTTTCCCGCTGCCCTGGAGAAAGCCCGGGGCCTCATCCGCCTGAACCAACAGGGTGAGGTGGAGGCAGGAAACCTCACGGCGGAGGAGTCGGCGGCGCTGCAGCAGCGCATCACATTCGTGGAGAAGATGGAGGATCTGGCAGACACGGATTTCCTGGTGGAAGCCATTTTGGAGGATCTGGACATCAAGCACGATTTCTACCGTCAGCTGTGCCCCATCGTGCCGGAGGATGCCATCCTGTGCTCCAACACCTCGGGGTTGAGTATTACGGCCATTGCCAAGGCTGTTACCCATCCGGAGCGGTTCGCCGGAATGCACTGGATGAATCCGCCCCACATCATTCCCCTCATCGAGATCGTGCGGGGAGAGGAGACCAGCGAGGAAACGGCGGAGGCGGTGCGTCAGGTGGCGCTGAAGCTCCACAAGCGGCCGGTGGTCATCAAGGACGCACCCAGTTTCGTGCTCAACCGCCTGCAGCAGGCCATTCTGCGGGAGAGCCTGCACATCGTGCAGGAAGGCATTGCCACTCCCGAAGCAGTGGATGATGTGATGAAGTACGCACTGGGCTTCCGCTATGCCTGCTTCGGCCCCTTTGAGACCTGCGATCTGGGGGGATTGGATATCCATTACAACATCTCCAAGTATACCTTCCCGGATCTCTGCGATGCCAAGGAACCCTTTGGCTTGCTGGAGGAGTGCATCCAGCAGAACCGTCTGGGCGTGAAAAACGGCGCCGGGTTCTATGATTACTCCGACGGCAAGGATCAGGAGACCATCCGCCGCCGGGACGAGCTGTTCCTGAAGCTGGCCAAGTGCCTTTTTGAAGAGTGAATACCCCAGAAAAGCACCCCCATTCGGGGGTGCTTTTTCCATGAAGGGCATTTTTTGGGATAAAACCGCAAATCGCGAAATTCGGTTGACTTTCCAGTGGGGCCGCAGTATCTTTGTAGCAATATATGTGCAGCCGCAGCGGGACCTATGCTGGAGAAAGGGGGGCGCCGGGTTGGATCTGCTGGCTTATCTGCGGGAATTTCATTTCGTCTCTGTGCTGCTCAGACTCATCCTTGCCATGCTGTTCGGGGGCATGATTGGGCTGGAGCGGGGCAGAAAGGGCCGTGCAGCGGGGTTGCGGACCTATATGCTTACCTGCATTGGTGCGGCTATGACGATGCTGCTGGGACAGTATGAATACTTCATGTTGGAAACGGAATGGCTGGGGTCTGCCGGGGCACGGGTGGATGTGGCCCGATTCGGTGCCCAGGTGATCAACGGCATTGGCTTTTTGGGAGCCGGTACCATCATTGTCACAGGCAAGCAGGAAGTCAAGGGGATCACCACGGCGGCAGGATTGTGGGCCTCGGCCTGTATGGGGCTTGCCATCGGGGCGGGCTTTTACGAATGTGTGCTGCTGGGCTTTGTGATAATTTTCCTGGTAATGCGGATTTTGCCCCGGGTGGAATCATTTTTGATGGAGAATGCCCGGAATATGAATATTTACGTGGAATTCCACTCTCTGGACGATGTGGGTGCGGTTATCGGCTGTATCAAAAAGCAGGACGTACAGATCTATGAGGTGGATCTGAATCACAGTATGGTATCCCCCAACGGGAATCCCAGTGCCGTATTCAGCATCCGGCTGAATCAGAAAAAGACCCATCCGCAGATACTGGCGGCTATTTCCGAACTGGAGATCGTGTCGGCCATTGATGAGATCTGAGTGAACGAAAAGTCAGGAGCATGAAGGAGCGGCTATGCTGGAAGTATTTGATGGAATGCGGGATATCAATTTCATTTCGGTGGCGGTACGCATGGTGTTGGTGGTAGTGTGCGGCGGTGTCATCGGCATTGAGCGGGAATATAAGCGGCGGCCTGCAGGTTTTCGCACGCATATTCTTATCTGCCTGGGAGCGGCAATGACCACTCTGACCAGTCAATATCTGAGCCTGAACATGCACTATGAAACAGATTTGGCCCGGCTGGGTGCCCAGGTTATCGCCGGCATCGGCTTCATTGGAGCCGGATGCATCATCGTGACCAAGGGCAAGCGTATCAAGGGCCTGACTACGGCGGCGGGCCTGTGGGACGCCGCAATCATCGGCCTTGCGCTGGGGGCGGGTTTTTATGAAGGGGCCATACTGGCTACGCTGCTGATCATAGTTGCAGAGCTGTTTTTTGCCAAAATGGAATACAGGATCCTGGACAACGCCACGGAGGTCAATCTTTATATGCAGTACAGCAATCGTACTTGCCTGGATCAGGTGCTGAAGCTGCTGAAAAAATCCGATGCCAAGGTGCTGAATCTGGAAATCACACGTTCTACGGAGACCGAGCACCACAATGCCTGCGCTCTCTTTTCCCTGCGGCTGAAGCGGAAGTGCCGCGTAGATCAGCTGATGGCCGCTGTGCAGTCGACTCCCGGCGTATTCTCTGTGGAGGAATTATAGTGCTGTTGGCTATATCGTAGAATTTTCAGACGAAATAAAGAAAATTTACATGTACAAAACCGTTAAAAAGTCTTAAACTGGTACAAACAGGAAGACACAAAGGAACATTCCTATGGTATACTGCTGATAATACACCAGACATCCGGCTGCAGGTAAGGAGGGGATAGAGGATGCCGCTGTATATCAGCAATCAACCGGCGAGAAGAGGTTGTTTTTCTGCACCGCAAGACCGGCAGATTCCGGTTTTGATCCACAGCAATGAGCTGCAGATGCAGCACCGGGATTTTCCGCAGAGATTTGATATGTCCTGTTTGATGGCGGATGCCTTTGAGCTTACCAATACCGGGAAGCACGACGTGCAGTATCCATTGATCCCCAGCAACTGTTATGGCATCGTATTCCAGTTTACCGGACGGCTCATTTCCGCCCAGTTCTGCGGCATGAACACCTCGGTACGCATCCTGCGTCTGGCGCCGGGCAGCTCGGCATTTGTGGTACGGCTGCGGCCTGGCACCATGAACGGCCTGACGGGAGAACTGGCTCAGGATCATATGGACCGCACATCGGCGCTGGAGTCTATGCTGCCTTATGCGGCGGAGTGGATGCAGCTGGTATGCGGTGGTGAATCGTTCCATGAAAGAACGGTCATCGTGCACCAGTATTTTAAAAAATACTTCCCCAATGCCGGGACTGCCGTACCAGACCGGCTCAAAAAGATCCTGGAGATCATCGACAGGGAAAAGGGTACCTGTCGGGTGACGGAGTTGGCGGATCATTCCCAGTGCAGCGAGCGGTATCTGGGAAATCTGTTCCAAAAGCATGTGGGCTGTGCTCCGAAACTCTTTTGCGAAATTATGCAGATGCAGTATTCGCTGGATGAGATATTGCGCAACCGGCCTAAGTCCCTGGCTCAGGTGGCGGTGCGTTACGGATATTTCGATCAGCCTCATATGAACCGCATATATCACAAGCTGCTGGGCAGGACGGCCAGCGAAATGCGCTTGTATGCGGAGGTTCAGCGGGCCAGAGAAGTGGCCAGTTTTATTTGAAAATAAAGCATGCAGGGTGTACTCGGTGTCGGACGCAGCGGCCTTGCAGACAGAAAGGTGGGCAAGGTTGATAATGGGCGCTCGATATTATCTGGCCGTAGACCAGGATACCACCGGGACGGAAGTAGTTCTATTTGACGAAAAGTGGAATGTGGCGGCCCGGGGGAATTATGATGTGCCGGTGCTCTATCCCCGGATTGGCTGGGCGGAGCGTGATCCGGAAGAGGTTTGGCGTTCCGTGCTGCTGGCTGCGGCCCAGGCGCTGAAGGTGGTAGGGGCCGATACCGGGGACATAATCAGTGTCGGAGTGAACCACGAAGGTGAATCCGTGGTGATCTGGGATAAAAACACCGGTAAGCCCATCTACAACGCCATTGTATGGCAGGATCGGCGGACGGCTCGGGCAGCGGATAAGCTTGCGATCAACTATGACGAGTTGGTGCGGAAAAAAACCGGTCTGATGATCGATTCCTATTTTTGCGCCACCAAGTATCAGTGGATCTTGGATCATGTGGAGGGCGCCCGGGAGAAAATGCAGAACAATGAGCTGCTGGCCGGCACCATGGACACCTGGATCCTTTGGCGTATGACCCACGGGCAGGCCCATGTTACGGACGCATCCACTGCCTCCCGCACCATGCTTTTCAACGTCGGGCGAGGTGACTGGGACGACGAACTGCTGGAATTGTTCGGCATCCGCCGGTCCATGCTGCCCCGCATCTGCGACAGTGCCGGCGTCCTGTGCCGGACGGACCCGGACAGCTTTCTGGGGATCTGTGCGCCGGTGTCTGCGGTGCTCATGGATCAGCAGGCGGCTCTGGCGGGTTTGGGCTGCGTGGAACCGGGTATGGTGAAGATCACCTACGGAACCGGCAGCTTTATGATGATGAACACCGGCCCCACCATCATCGAATCTCCCCACGGGCTGCTGTCTACCGTGGCCTGGCAGCTGGAGGGGGAAAAGACCTTTGCGGTGGATGGTGGTGCTTACATCACCGGCGGCGCCGTGAAGTGGCTGAAAAATACCATGGGGCTGTGCGAATCGGTGGATGAAACCGCCCGCATGGCCGATAGCGTGCCGGATAATGGCGGCGTATACTTTGTGCCGGCTTTTTCGGGCCTGGCGGTACCCCATTGGGACTCCTATGCCTCGGGGATGATGATCGGGTTAAGTGCCGGTGTAAAGAAAGAACATATCGTTCGTGCATCCCTGGAGGCTACAGCTTATCAGGTGCTGGACGTTCTGGAAGTGATGATTCGGGACGCAGGGGTGAAGGTGAATACCATCCGCTGCAACGGTCACCCCACCCGGAACCCGTTCTTGATGCAGTTCCAGGCGGATATCCTGAATATGCCGTTGGATATTCCGCAGATTTCCTGTACAACGGCCTTTGGAGCCGCCTTTTTCAGTGCATTGGGGATCGGCCATTTTTCTTCTATCAGAGATATTTCTGAAATGTGGCGCCCGGCGCTGCGGTATGAACCCAATATGAGCCGGGATCAGAGGGATTATCTGGTGTACAACTGGCACCGGGCGGTAGAGCGGGCCAAATATTGGGTGGAATGAGTACGTAATACAAAGAAACAGCGGGCAGTCCTCTTCAAAAGGAAGGACTGTCCGCTGTCTGTTTTTTTCGAAAATATCACAGGGGTACTTCCGAAAACCCCTGATCGGTCAGTATCCAGGCGGTTTGAAAGCCGCAGGCTCTGGCCAGAGCCGCAGCGTCGGAAAAGCCGTAGAGCATATGGGCAGGGGTGTGGGCATCGCTGGAAAAGATAATGCGTCCCTTGCGCCCGGCGATCTCCCGCAAAAGCCAGTCGGCGGGATAGGGAGTGGTGCGGTAACCCCGGGATATGGCGCCGGTGTTGATCTCAAAAATGGGATTTTTGTCCAGCAGCGCCTGAACAGCGTCCCGAGCCAGACGACGGTATAGAGGCGCATCCACGGAAAAAAGATGATGGGTCTCATGGAACTTGGTGATGAGATCCAGATGCCCGATTATATCGGCGTTGGTTTTGGCAGGCAGCTGCGCCACCAGCTCAAAATAGAGACGGTATAACCGGGAAAAATCGCCGCCCCACAGTGCCTGCACTTGCTGTGCCAGCTGTTCCGGATCGGAATCCACGGAGACGAATTGGCCGTTCCAGCGCACATAGTGGACGGAGCCGATGCGATAGTCGTAGGGTTGGTGGATGGGCAGCGTGTAATAATCGGCCTCGATGCCGCAGAAGAGCTGCCCGGGAAACCGGGCCTTCAGCGCCTGCATTTCCGACAGGAACAGGGTCTCGGCCTGTTCTGACATGGCGTATTCGCAGGGGAATTCCGTCCGGCCATGGCCCACCAGGCCTATATGCGTGATGCCCAGCCGGACTGCCTGGGCCACATAGTCGGCAGGCGGGGCGGCGCCGTGATCGCGGCAGGTGTGGATGTGGTAATCGGCCGGCAGCATAGCGGGGCCTCCTTTCGGAATTTTGGTATGCCATAGACTTTAATACCCGGAGTCCCGGCTGTCAAGAGTAAAAGACCGTACTTCCTGTTTGTACAAGTCTTTCCCACAAAAAAATTCCGAAAATTTCGTTATAAATTAGAAAATAACCGTTTTTAGAAATATATTGTTGACGCTATTAAAAAACGGAACTATAGTATTGCCATAGAATTGCGCGATTCAAATAGGATGGGAGGTCCATTATGAAAAAATTGATTGCTCTTTTGCTCGCACTGGGCATGCTCCTTTCCCTCACCGCCTGCGGTAAAGGTGGTACAAGCGGAAAGGTAAACGAGAAAGGTGTTGTAGAGGGCTCCAATGTGTCTGCTTCTGGCCAGGCCGACACGGATGTGTATATCGATATGTGGGGCTCCTGGGCAAACGACAACTTCCGGGCCGTGTTCCTGCAGGAAGTTGCCGACGAATTTTGCAAGCAGTATGAAGAGGAAACCGGTATTTCAGTGACCTTCGAGTATGTGGGTCAGGGCTCCTACGGAGGCCTGTCTGAGAAGCTGGCTTCCGGTGCCGCCACCAATATCCTGCCGGTGATCTCTCAGGTGGAGGAACAGGCATTTTCCCGCTTCTATCCGCTGGCTGCGGACCTGAGCCAGTACATGAAGCAGGAGGTGCTGGACGACTACCTGGATGGCCTGATGGTTTCCTGCACCCGCGATGGCAAGAAGCTGGCTGTTCCTTCGGCCCGCTCTTATGTGGTGGCCATCGTGAATACGGATCTGCTGACGGCTGCCGGTCACAGCGTGGAGGAGCTGGAGGACTGGACCTGGGAGGAGTATCATCAGATCTCCAAGGACATTTCCGCTCTGGGCGATGATATCTACGGCTCTGCGGTCTACTGGGATGAGGACGCCTGGATCTGGGAGTCCGGCCTGTATTCCGAGGGCGGTGCCGTGGACAATGAGGACGGCACCAAGATCCTCTTTGACACCAAGACCGGTACCCCCATTATCAATCTGATGATCGAAATGATGAAGGATGGCTCTGCCTATAGTGGCTACAATGAGTACGGCTATACCGAAATCACCGACGCCACTTATCCCATGTTCGGCTCCGGCAAGCTGGGCATCAACATCGGCTCCATTACCCAATACTCCGGCTGTAAGCTTTACCGCGACGAGTCCGGTAATGACTTTGAGATCCTGGTGGCTAAGCAGCCTGCCGGTGCTGGCGGATTCTCCTGCGTCACCGGAGGATCCAACATGTTCATCACCCAGCAGGCCACCGAGACCCAGAAGAAGGTCGCCGCTGCATTTTTCGAGTATCTGGCCCAGCCCGAAAACGTGGCTGCCTGGTCGGCTGTGTCCGGCTATATGGCCAGTACCAAGTCCGTGGAGAACGATCCCAGCTTCCTGGCGGAGTGTGAGAAGGATCCCAACCTGCTGAATATCCTGCATTATGTGGAAGACGCCCATGCCCGTCCTTCCACCAAGCATTGGCAGGACATGTATTCCAACGTCATCATTCAGGATCTGGTGCGGCTGTCTCAGAAGCCCGAAGACTATGATCCCGCTGCGGTGGAAGCCATGGTGCAGGGTTGGGCCGAAAAGTGCCAGGCCATTATTGACGAGGGCAACTGATCCCGAATCCTGCTACGGCGCATGCCGGCGCCTGATGGGTGATCAGGCGCTGGCCGCCGTGCGGCGGAAAGCAAATATTGCCTTTGCGTAAAATTAAAGAGCCATGGAAATCGCCAAACCCTATGAGCTCCATGGCTCTTTAATCTTTCCGTGAACGTTTATTCTTATGAAAGAGCGAGGTGACAGGCTATGTCCATCATAATGAAAGACATTGTCAAGCAGTATGCCGGTACGCATGCTCCGGTGATGGAAAACTTCAATCTGACCATTCAGGACGGTTCCTTTACCGTACTGCTGGGGCCCTCCGGCTGTGGCAAAACCACGGCATTGCGCATGATCGCCGGGTTGGAAGACGTGACAGACGGCCGCATTTTGATGGATGATGTGGATGTGACGGACGTGGATCCCGGCGAGCGCAACATAGCCATGGTGTTTCAGAACTATGCCATCTATCCGCATATGACTGTGCGGGGCAATATCGAATTCGGCCTGAAGAATTATCAGATCGACAAACAAGAGATCAAGGAGCGGGTGGATTATGTACTGAAGTTGACTGGGCTGCGGGAGTACGCCGAGCGCAAACCAAGTCAGCTGTCAGGCGGCCAGCGGCAGCGTGTGGCACTGGCCCGGGCCATTTCCAAATCCCCCAAGGCTTTTTTGATGGATGAACCGCTGTCCAATCTGGATGCCAAGCTGCGGACTCAGATGCGTTCGGAGATGATCCAGCTCTATCAGCGGCTGGGATGCACCTTTATCTATGTGACCCATGACCAGACGGAAGCCATGACCATGGGGACGGATATCGTGGTTATGTACAACGGCAAAATCCAGCAGCAGGGCACACCCCGGGAGATCTACAACAATCCGGCCAACCTTTTTGTGGCGCAGTTCATCGGCGATCCCGGCATGAACGCCCTGTGCTTGTCCAATGGCGGCTTTGTGGGGTTCAAGCCCCGCAGCCCCCGGTTTTTTGCCCAGGGCGAAGGCCTGAAGCTCCAGGGCACCGTGCTGACAAGCGAGTTTCTGGGCTATGACAACATGATTACCATCGATATCGGCTGCGGGAACATCGTGGTGCGCGGCACGGCCGAGCTGACCGCCGGACAGCAAGTGGAGATGCTGATCCCCCGAGAGGAACTGTTCTACTTCGATCAGGACCAGAACCGCTCTTCGCTGGAGCAGACAGGAGAGGTGGTGAGCGTATTCC
>CALWXA010000010.1 GCA_944385395.1 uncultured Oscillospiraceae bacterium
GTGAATTGGCCGCAGGCCAAGAGAGGCCGGCCTGGGCCGTTCACGTCCAGTCAAACCACTTTTTGAAACTTTTTTGAAGTTTCAAAAAGTGCAGCAGCCTGTCGAAAAGACTTTTTCGACAGGCTGAAAGGGAGAGCCCATGGGCTCTCCCTTTTTATTTTATATGGTGTCGACTCTCAGCCCAGCAGCCGGTCCCAGAAGTCCTCAAAGTTCTTCCAGGTGGTGGGGTCCACAGGATTGCCGCCGGGATTTTCACCTTCGCCGCCTTCGCCGCCGGGATTTTCACCCTCGCCGCCTTCGCCGTCGGGGTTCTCGCCCTCACCGCCTTCGCCAGGATCCACCGGACCTATAGGCTTCTGATGCACGGGGCAGGTTTCGCCTGCGCTGCACACCTCCAGCAGGTACTGGTGGTCCTCAGCCTGAACGGCATTGGACAGGGTTTCATTTACCGCCGCACCGTTGCTGGTCACCAACGCCCGGGCGTAGTCCAGAAGGGCCACTTCCTTCACGCTGCTCTCGGGACAGTTCTCCGTAGCCACGTGCTTGCCTTCGGTGCAGTAGGAAACCATCTGGTGCATGGTGCAGGTCTGCTTGGGTGCGCTGTCCGCCGCCACCAGCACCGTGCGGGTACGATTGCCCCGGAGATCGTGGGTGCAGGCCTCGCTGGCCAGCATGCCGCTGTCGGAACAGACGGTGACTTCCACCAGGCCCGAGCAGCTGTTGAAATTCTTGTATTCCAAAGACTCGTGGATCTTGCTCATCACCTGGCGCCACAGATTGGCTGAGGGGTTGCCCCAGATGTCAATGACCTCATTGGATTTGTAGCCGCACCAGACAGCTGCGCAGTAGTAAGGCGTAAAGCCCACGAAGTACCGGTCCCGGTTGGCATCGGTGGTACCGGTCTTACCGGCGGTAGGCATGCCGGAGAAGTCGGCCTCGGTACCGGTACCGCTGGCCACCACCGTGCTGAGCATCTGCCGCATCAGGTAAGCGGTGGTTTCCTTCATGGCCACGTTGGACTTGCTCTCATTCTCCAGGATCACTTCACCGTTGCTGTCCTCCACCTTCACGAAGGTGCGGGGCTGGGTGTAGATACCGTCGTTGACAAAAGCGCCGAAGGCAGCGGCCATCTCCTCGGTGGTGACGCCGTACTGCAGGCCGCCCAGGGCCATGTTGCCCACCTGCTCACTGTCGGTGGACGTCAGGGTGGTAAAGCCCAGATTCTCGGTCATGAAGTTATAGGACGCCGCCGTACCATACATCTGGTTCACCTTCACAGCCGCACAGTTGGACGACCATTTCAGCGCTTCCTGGACGCTGATGAGTCCGTCAAAGCTTCCGTAAGAGTTCTGGGGATAGACGCCGTAGCCCTCCAGATAGATGGGATAGTCGTCGATGGTGGATGCAGCGGTGATGGTGCCGTCGTCCAGAGCCGGAGCATAGGTGGATATCGGCTTGATGGCACTACCGCACTGCCGCACGGAGGTGGCCCAGTTCCAGCCCCGGTCATATTCCTTGGCGCCGGTGCCGCCCACCAGAGCCAGCACGTTGCCGGTAAAGGGATCGATGAGGGTCATGGCCGCCTGGAGAGGCTCACCCAGGGAATCGGTATACTTGGTGTAATCCGTGTTCTCAAACACGTTCTCCATGATCTCCTGATATTCAGGGTTGAGGGTGGTATAGATCTTCAGGCCCTTGCCGTAGACCATGCTCACCGCCTTTTCATAGGCAGTGCGGACATTGCCGTCCTCATCGGGAGCGTCGTCCTCAATGCCGTACAGCTCCACCAGAGCCTCCGCCACATTGTCGATGACGGCGTCGGTGAAGTAGGAGTTATTGGCGGTGGACACCACCGGCTCTTCCTCCTGCTCCTGGGCTTCCGGAGGCTCTGCCTGGTTGCCCAGAATGGTGCTGCCGTTGGAGAACACCACGTCCTCGGCCACAGCGGCATCATAGGTGGCCTGGTCGATCATTTCCTGCTCCAGCATGGCCTCCAGCACCAGCAGCTGCCGCTCCCGGTTATTTTCGATGCCCCATTCCTCATTGAGGGGATCGAACAGCGAGGGGTTGTTGGTGATGCTGATGAGGCTGGCGCTCTCGGCCAGGGTCAGCTCCGTCACGTCCTTATTGAAGTACATCCGGGCTGCGGTTTTGATGCCGTAGCACTGGTTGCCGAAATATACCTCATTAAGATAAATGGTCAGGATGTCGTCCTTTTCGTATTCTTTTTCCAATGCCAGCGCCTGATAGATCTCGGTGATCTTGCGCTTGACGGTAACTTCCGTATTGCCGGTGATGTTTTTGATCATCTGCTGGGTGATGGTGGAACCGCCCTGCACATCGCCGCCGGTCATGGTGCTGACGATGGCCCGCAGGGTACCCACCCAGTCCACACCGTGATGGGTATAAAACCGCTTGTCCTCAATGGCGATGGTGGCCTTTTTCAGGTAATCGGGGATATCCTCGCTTGCCACCCAGATGCGGTTCTCATTGGCGAACAGGGTCTGGTACATCACCCATTCGCCGGTGGCGGCATCCTGATAGTAGACCTCCGTGGAGACCTCCTGGGTATACTCGCTCAGGTCCAGCTCCACATGTCCCTTCAGTACGGTGTTGACGTAGATCATGAAGATCCCCGCAAACATGGCCAGGGACAGCACGCCCACCAGGCATACCGTGCCTACGGCCTGCCAGATCCTGCGGCGGCGCTGGCGCTTCTGCTCAGGTGTCCGGGGCTTCTTTTCACCCTTGGGGGTCTTGGCTTTCTGTATCTCGTCTTTTGCCTTGCTGCTGATGGCCAGGGCGCTCTGCTGTGCCTTTTTTACAAGGCCCTGCATTTTCTTCCCGGGGTTCCCATTGCTCAAAACAGGGCACCTTCCTTTCTGTATCTCTGTCGTATTCTGCCGCCGGCTGAAACAGCCGGAGCAATCCGCATAGCAATCCAATATAAAATTCATTTTACCATATGTGTCAAGCCGCAGAAGGTGCACAATATCTGCGCTAAATGCTCATTTTACTGATTCTATCCGGTTTTTTGATTATATTATTCTGATTTTTCGGCGAATTTCCGAAAAAAACCAGGGGATACCACTTGCTTTTCCCGTGAAAATCGGCTATATTGTCAGCATCAACAGCAGGGAGGACTTGTTTATGAGCGCTGACTTCGGCCCCAATTTCATCACCATCACCGATGACGAGGGCAACGACATCGAACTGGAGTATATCGACGCCCTGGAACTGGACGGACAGACGTATATGGCCTTTTTCCCCGCAGAGGATCCTGACGATCCTGCCGCCGAGGAGGATCTGGGACTGGTGATCCTCAAGTCCGTGGTGGAAAACGGCGAAGAGCTTCTGAGCACCCTGGACAGCGAAGAGGAGCTGGAGCGTGTGTATGAGCTGTTTATGGAGCAGCTGATGGAGGAGGAAGAAAATTCCTGAGCCATCGGCAGGAAAGGTCTTTTCACCGGCCCCGGTATCTGTTATAATGGGGGCGTCACCTGACAGGTGACGATCCTGCATGGTTCGTGATGGGCCTTTTTTATCCTCACATTTTGTTATAGGGGATGTCGGATCAGTATGTGGTTTGCAGGCCTCCCGGCTGCCGTCTGCGGCTGGATGTTGGAAGCAATAAAGCAGGCTGGAGACAACCCACCTGCTGGATGGGTGCAGGTTATAACTTGGCTCACACGGCCAGGCGGGATCTTTCTTTGCCGCAAGCCGGCCCGGAAAAGTTCCGGGCCGGCCGTTGCATGTCACGGTGTTTTTTCAGCCCCGCTTAAGGTTTCATCTGTAGGATGGGAGCAGATTGCCCCTTGCGAAGCCGGACGAATTCCTGTATAATGATCTGGCGATTGATTCAACAAGGGTAGAAATACCTGATTTTTGAGAGGATTGACACAACATGAGTGCATCGAGAGAAAAGAAAAACCGTCAGGAGCTCAATGCCAGCGGCATTCCTGACGCCAAGAAGGTCCGGGCCGAGAAGGAGCGCCGGGAACAGCGCCGGGCCAACTGGCTCTACGGCAGCATCGCCGTGATCTTTGTGCTGGTGGCAGCTGGTCTTTGGCTGTGGAATTCCAACATCATCCAGCGCAGCAGCGCTGCCCTGTCCGTGGGCGGGGAAACCTATTCCGCCGCTGAGGTAAGCTACTATTACCGCAATGCCTACAACTCTGTGGTGAACAGCCAGTACGCCTCTTACTTCAGCCTGGATACCTCCTCTTCCCTGTCCAAGCAGGTGATGACCGATACGGACTACATGTTCCTGGGCGTCACCCGTGAAGAGGATGCGGAGGATATGACCTGGCATGAGTATTTCATGAACTCTGCCAAGACCTCCCTGCAGTATGTGGCCGGCATTTTGAAGGACGCCCAGGCCAACGACTACACCTTCACCGACGAGATGCAGACCGAGCTGGACGAGCTCATCAGCACCGTCAAGTCCTACGCCCAGCAGGCCGGCGTGAGCTACAGCGCTTACCTGAAGAACCTGTACGGCAAAAATATGACCACCTCTGTATTTGAAGATGTACAGAAAGAGACCATCCTTGCCTCCCACTATGAGCAGGCATATCTGGATTCTCTGGAATATACCGATGACGAGATCGACGCCTATTACGCCGAGAACAAGGACAGCTTCGACGTAGTGGATTACGACTATATCCAGTTCAAGGGCACCGCCGCTTCCACCACCGATGAGGATGGCAACACCGTGGAGCCCACGGAAGAGGAGCAGGCGGCCGCCAAGGAAGCTGCCAAGAAGGCCGCCGACGAAGCGCTGGCACGTGTGCGCAGCGGCGAGACGGATCTGGAGTCTCTGGCCAAGGAGTACGAGGACATCGCCACCTTCTATTCCCGGGAAGGCACTACCAATTACGGGGACGTAGTGGGCGAGTGGCTGTTTGAGGAAGGCCGTCAGGCCGGTGACTCTGCGGTGCTGGAAAACGGCTCCAGCTACTATCTGGTGCTGTTCCATGACCGTTACCGTCACGATTACCGGACCGTCAACGTCCGGCACATCCTCATCAAGGTGGATACCTCCAGCCTGGATAAGGAAGCTGAGGATTACGATGAGCAGCTGGAATCCCTCACCGGCGCCATGGAGGCCAAGGCCGAACAGGTGCTGCAGGAGTGGAAGGACGCCGGTGCCACGGTGGAAGCCTTCACTGAGCTGGCTGCCAAGTACAGCGAGGATCCCGGTTCCAAGGATAACGGTGGTCTCTATACCCAGGTCTATCAGGGCCGGATGGTCACCGAGTTCAACGACTGGATCTTTGACGAGAACCGTAAGGAAGGCGACAGCGGCGTGATCTATTCCGCCTCTACCGGCTTCCACGTCATGTACTTTGACGGCTACGACGAGCTGTACTGGAAGCTCCAGGTAAAAGACGCCATGAGCGGCCGGGATTATTCCCAGTGGATTGCGGATCTGGTGAAGGATCTGGAAATCCAGGAGCTCAGCGGTATGAAATACGTGGGCTGAGTATAGCCAATGACTTTGTGTGGAAAGGGCCGGTGCGCAAGCGCCAGCCCTTTTCCTTACGAAAAGGAGAGGACGTTATGTCTGAGCAGTTCATCCGTACCGAAATGCTCCTGGGCCCGGACGCCATGGAGCGTCTGAAAAACAGCCATGTGGCGGTGGTGGGCCTGGGTGGTGTGGGCAGCTACGCCGTGGAAGCCCTGGCCCGGTCCGGCATCGGGGCGCTGACGCTGGTGGACTCGGATACGGTAAGTCTTTCCAACCTCAACCGCCAGCTGTTGGCCCTCCACTCCACCCTGGGCCAGCCCAAGGCTCTGGCAGCGGCCCAGCGATGCCGGGACATCAACCCGGATATTCTGGTCCATCCCCTGTGCCTGCACTACGATGCGCAGCACCGTGAGGATTTTTTCACCACCCGGTACGACTATATCATCGACGCCATCGATCTGGTATCCTGCAAGCTGGACCTGATCCAGTCGGCCATGGAGCGGCAGATCCCCATTCTCTCCGCTCTTGGCACCGGCAATAAGCTGGACGCCTCCCGGCTGACCATCACGGATATCTCCAAAACCAGCGGCTGCCCCCTGGCCCGGGTGATGCGCCGGGAGCTGCGCAGCCGGGGCATCCAGCATCTTCCGGTGCTCTACAGCCCGGAACCGGCTGCCGCCGTCACCCAGCCGGAGACCCCGCCGCCGGGCCGGCGCAGCGTCCCGGCCAGCGTGGCCTGGGTCCCCTCCTGCGCCGGTCTGATGATGGCCGGGGCCGTCATCACCAGTCTCATTGAAAGGAAGCAACAGCCATGATCTTAACAGGCGCAATCGTGAATTTTGCCACCGTGGTGGGCGGTACCGCCGTGGGCCTGGTGGCCGGAAAGCTGCTGGGCGAAAAGCTCCGCACCTCCATTATGGCGGCCCTGGCCCTCATCACCCTGGGCATCGCCGTGCCGGGCCTTTTGGAAAACCAGAAGCCCCTGGTGCCCATCCTGTCTTTGGTGCTGGGCACCATCATCGGCGAGCTGCTGGACATCGACGGCCGGGTGAACCGTCTGGGCGACCTCATCCAGCGCAAGTGCAAGGGCGCCGGTAAGATCACCGAAGGCTTCGTCACCGGCTCGCTGGTGTTTGCCGTAGGCGCCATGACCATCATGGGCGCTCTGGACAGCGGATTGAAAAACGACCACACCATGCTGCTGGCCAAATCCCTGATGGACGGCGTCAGCGCCATCATCTTCGCCTCCTCCATGGGCGTGGGCGTGGCCTTCGCCGGCATCACCGTGCTGGTGGTGGAGGGCGGCATCGCCCTGCTGGCTTCCGCCGTGGCTCCGGTGCTCACCGCCGCCGTGGTCAGTGAGATCACCTATGTGGGCTCGCTGCTGCTGGTGGGCATCAGCCTGAATCTGCTGGGCCTGACGAAGCTGCGGCTTCTCAATATGGTCCCCGCCATGTTCCTGCCCCTGCTGTTTTGTCAGTTTATGTAAACCTATTATATAGCAAAAGCTCCCGCCTTTGCAGGCGGGAGCTTTTTTCTTAGTAGCAGTATTTTTCCAAAATGGCACGCTTTTTGTCGATATAATACTGGTAATTGGCCATGGGCACATCCGGCTGGACCCGGTGGTCCAACGCAGGGATATAGCCGCCCTTTTCCAGAAGTGGCGGAAGCTTGGCCAGTTCCCGGTCAATGGCCGCCCGATCCTGGGCCAGAGCCAGTTTGTTGATTCCGCCGATCAGCGCCAGTTTCGGATGACGCTGGCGGATCAGTTCAGGATAAGAGCCGGAATTGATCTCCAACGGATAGTGTCCGTCAGCGCCTGCTTCCACCAGCTTATCTGTAAGCTGCACAGAGTTGCCGTCAGAGTCCACAAGCACCTTCTTGACACCCTTGCTCCGCAGATAACCTACCAGCTCATGGTAATAGGGCATCATAAACTCATCAAAGGTTTTTGGAGAGATAAAGCAGCCATGGTTATAGGCCATATCCTCAAAGAAACACACATAGTCCAGTGGCGTCCGCTCCAGTACCACATCGATCCAATCCTTGACAAAGTCGGTGTGGTTGCGCTGGATGGCATGGATCAGTTCCGGATCATCATAATAGGCCATCAGCAGATTTTCCGCACCCAGGAGCTCGCGGGGCCAGGCGAAATAACCGTCGATCCACGCACCGATGGCTTGTCCCTCCTGCTGTCCCCGTTTCAGCATCCCTTCAAATTCAGGAGTGATTCGTCTGGGGTCCCGGGCGTTGAGTCTGGGCACCACTACCCGCTGGAAATCCTCCATGGATTCCACCGGATACTTGGACTGGAACGGAATAGATTCCGAGTGTTTGTTCTCTACGATGATGCCCACTTCACCGCCATAGGTGATGGTGTCTTCTGTTTCGGCGATGACCTCTTTTGTCCAGGGCGGGTAGACCCGCCACTCAATACCGATAGGGCCGTTGTCTCCCCAGTAGTTCACCAGGTTCGTCTCAAATCCCCGGTCGCAGCCGAAGTAGCGCTCCACCTCTTCGGTGGAATCCACCTCAGCAGGCAGCCCTTGCTTGTGCCAGTTGTCAATGGTCTGCCGCCAATAACCGAAATCCATCACCGGAATACGGTCAACCGATTCAAAATTCAGGCAGCGCATAAAGCGCTGGCCAGGTGTCATGATTTCCATAAGCAAAACCTCACTTTCTGCGGCATCCTGCCGCCTGCGTTTATATCGCAGCCTGTCTGTGAGCCGTTCTGGCTTCATTAACGGTTACGGCTAAGATCGTCAGCAAATAAGGGGCACACTGGATAATTTCATTGGGAATACTGATGGTTCCCTGCAGCGCAATCTGCACCGCATCAGCCAAACCGAAGAAAAGTGCTGCACAGAAAATTCCGAAGGGCGTATACCTGCCAAACAGGATGGCTGCAATGGCAATGAATCCTCTGCCGCTGACCATGTCCCGAACAAACATGCTCAGGTAGGAGATGGACAGATAGGAACCAGCCAAGCCGCAGCTCAGCCCACCCAGCAAAACTGCCAGATACTGGGTACGCTTGACATTGATGCCTGCCACATAGGCAGCCTGGGGATTCTGCCCCACAGCAATGGTCTGCAGTCCGAAGGGGGACTTATATAGCAAGATATGTGCCAAAATGGTGAGGGGCAGCACCAAAATGGTTATGATAGACATATCGTTGAAAAACGCTCCGAAAAACGGCAGATCTTGCAATCCAGGAATACTGATAGACGGCAGCTTTTCCACAGATGCCGTAAATCCCTTATTCCCGAACAGAATGCTGGATGCATATACCGTCATACTGGCCGCAAGAATGTTCACAGCCAAGCCTACAATGGTTTGATCCACTTTCAGGGAAATACAGAAAAATGCGTGAAACAGGGCTACCAGCACGCCCACGGCAATGCCCAGAAGCAGCCCCACCCAAGGCGATTGGGTATAGTAACAGCCTACCACAGCAGCGAAGGCAGAAAACAGCATGGTGCCTTCCAGACCAATGTTGGTAATACCGCTGCGTTCTCCGAACATGCCGCCTACCCCTGCCAGGGCAATGGGGGTAGCTGATGCCAAGGTATTGCTGATTACAGACGCAATGGAAATCATGCCTTCCCCCTCCTCTCACGCATCAGGCGCTTTTCTTTCCAGGCAGGCAGATACAGCAAAACGGCATTGGCTGCCACCACAAAGATGAAGATAAATGCCGAAAGGGTATCCACCCATTCAGAAGGCACATCCGTCATCACATTCAGGTTGGTACCTCCCACTGTCAAAAGGCCCATCAACAGCGACATCAAAAGGCAGCCAAGCGGATGGTTCCCTGCGATCACAGCCACTGTGATGCCATCATATCCATAGCCGGGTGAGAAATTCACCTGCAGATAGCCAAAACCGCCCAGAACACGTTCTGCGCCCAGCAGTCCGGCCATGGCGCCGGAAATCAGCATGGCGGTGAGAATCAGCCGCTTGGCATTGACACCGCAGTACCGGGCAGCGCAGAGATTCTTTCCTGCAGCGTTCAGCTGCCAGCCAAAGGGTGTTTTTTCAAATACCACGTACAGTGCAGCGCACAGCAGCAGCGCCAGCAGAAAACCCGTATTCAGCTGGGTAGGCGGTGCCAGCTGAGTCAGACGGGCCGAATCAGCGATGGTGGGGGTACGGGCCGTAGGTCCATCGTTCCGGAAATAGTCCACCACCAAAAGCGTCACCACATTATTGATGATGTGGTTCATCATGATGGTAGAGATCACCTCGTGCACACGATATTTCACTTTCAGCCAACCGGCAATAAGGGCCAGCACGCCGCCCACTGCCGCCGCACCTACCGTGCAGATAAGAATATGTACAGGGCCGGGCAAACCCTGCAGGGCATAACCCAGATAAGCAGCTGTCAGTGCACCGGCATAGAGCTGCCCTTCCACGCCGATATTGAATACGTCGCACTTAAAAGCTACTGCCACTGCAAGCCCTGCGAAAATCAGGGGTGTGGCCTGTACCAGGACCTTGAACAGGCCATTGCTCTGGAGCAACGGTTTGATCAGAAGCTGGTAATACACAGAAACGATATCCGTGTGCCCCTGAGCCAACAGCAGCAACGCTCCTGCCACCATGGCCAAGAGGAAACTTACCAGGAAAATGATTACCTGTGTCAGCGCCTGCCCGCCCCGTCTGTTAAACAGTTGCGAAACTATTGGCATGACGCAGTCTCCTCCTTCCCAATACCCATCATGTAGCTGCCAATCTGCTCCGTGGTGGCCTCCTGCCGCGGTAAAATCCCCATACAGCGGCCTTTGAAGAATACAGCGATCCGGTCACTGAGCCGCAGAATCTCCGACAGCTCTGTTGACACCAGCAAAACAGCCTTTCCAGCTCGCTTCTGTTCCTCGATGCGCCGATATACAAATTCAATGGCGCCTACATCCAGTCCCCGGGTTGGATTCACCGCCAGGATCAGATCCCCGCTGCGTATGCCAAATTCCCGGGCCAGGATCACCTTCTGCTGATTGCCGCCGGACAACTCGCCTGCCCCGGCGTTTACAGAAGGCATCCGCACGTCGTACTCCTGCAAAAGGTCCTGTGTGTGCCGGCGCAATTTGGCCATGCGCAGCAAGCCCTTTTTACAGAATCGGGAATCTTTTTCGCAGCCCAGGACCGTATTCATCAGGATACTGTTGGACAGCACCAGCCCCTGCTTCTGCCGGTCCGGAGGGATAAGTGACAGTCCGCGACGGCGGATTCCCGCCGCCGAAAGCCGGGTCAGATCCTCCCCATTTTTATAAATGGCGCCGCCGCTGATCCGCTGCATACCCAAAATAGCGTCGATGAGCTCCGTCTGCCCGTTGCCATCCACACCGGCAATTCCCAGCACTTCTCCGGCATGGAGCTGAAAAGAGATATCCTGCAGCCCGGAGGAAAACTCCGTACGGCGGGTACATAAATGGTCCACCTGCAGCACAACATCTCCCGGTTCCACTGCCGCCGGATAGCCTGTCAGGTCCACCTGGCGCCCCACCATCATACGCACCAGCGCATCGGCAGAGGCCTCCTGGGCGGAAATAGTCGTGATTTTTTCTCCCAATCGCAGAACGGTAATCTCGTCAGCAATATCCATCACTTCCTCCAGCTTATGGCTGATGAAAATGATGGTCTTGCCTATAGCCTTCAGGGCCTTGATGTTGGCACACAATTGCTGCGTCTCCTGAGGTGTCAGCACCGCCGTAGGCTCGTCCAAGATGATATAGGAGGCATCCCGCATCATCACTTTCAAAAGTTCAATACGCTGCTGCTCCCCCACTGTCATGGTGCCCACCATCTGCTCCGGGTTGAGCTGGATACCATAGACCTGGCAAGTCTCCTGAATTTTTCTGATGGCTGCAGCCTTATCGATCAACCCGCCTGCACGGCGCGGTTCGTTGCCCATCACCGCATTCTGCCAGACCCGAAGGGTAGGAACCAGCATAAAGTGTTGGTAGACCATACCGATCCCCATCCGGCTGGCATCCTGAGGGCCATGAAAAATAACTTCCTGCTCATCTATGGTGATCTTTCCGGAAGTAGGCTCCAATGCACCGCTGAGAATATTCATCAGCGTGGATTTTCCGGCGCCGTTTTCTCCTACGATGGCATGGACAGTTCCCTTTCGAAACGTGATATCCACATCACGCAGCGCACTCTTTCCGGCAAAATCCTTGGAGATGCCTTTCATGATGATTCCTTGCATCGTTCTTTCCTTTCGCAGAAAGGTCCGCACCGCAAATCAACGTAGTGAACCG
>CALWXA010000011.1 GCA_944385395.1 uncultured Oscillospiraceae bacterium
GAGACGCCTGAAGAGATGGAGTATCTCAAGGACCACGTTCTGCAAAGAGTGATTATCGGCGGCGTGACAGCGGTTTCTCTGGCATCTGTCGTTATCGCCGGCTTGCTGGTGAGCATGCTGTAATACAGTAAGCGTCAAATAGGATGGGAAGTACACGCATCGAATCGGGTGGAGCAAGGGGTGACCGGAAATCGGTCACCCCTAAAAGCAAAAATATTAAGTAGTGAGTGCCTGCTGAGTCAAGAAATCCTGCACCACATCCAAAAGATGTCCTGGGGCGAGTTGCAGTCTGGCGCAATGGTCAATCAGATCAAGGACGGCGGTCCTGTTGGCAGAGAAGGGTGCCACAATTGCAATCGTGGACCAGCTTCCGCATATGCGCTCTTTTACCAGAATTCCATAAGACGTGCTGCGGCGGAATGGGTCCCACAATTCATGGAGGCAGTATAGATAGCTTTGGTTCTGACACGGTATATCAGCAGCCTTTTTCTCTGCGGCATACAGATCATCGGACATCTGAAATAAGGTCTTCAGCAGCAAAGCGGCCTGTTGGGCAGCAGGCAAAACCTTGGGGTGGAGGGTCGGAATGTTGGATAGGATCTGGTCAAAATCGGGGTTGCTCACAGATGCAGGATGTTCTTCACCGGAAACCAGCTGCGCTACAGATATCCCCAATTTATCCGCGAGATTTTCTATAGAGTCAGCTCTTGGATGCGACGTGCCGTTCAAATATCCTTGCAGTGTCGTCCTTGGGATATCAATTTCAGCCGAAAGTCCCACATAATTTACACCTCTCTTGTCCATTTCTCTTTTTAACGTGGTCATAATATTTTTCTCTATTTTCATGGAAGCCACCTCCTTGAACAAAAGCATAAGGAGGCAACTTCAACCAGTAAATTCCAGCTTTTCGGCAAATCAGACAGCTTTTCGGCAACGCAGTAAAAAAGACGGGACAGTCCAATGGGCCGTCTCGTCCTTTGCGGAGGTCAATATTCTTTTAAGATAGTTCGGCATGAGTCCGGAGCATTGGAAGGCAGTAACTTTGCAGCCCACTCCTTGTCCTCGACCGCCAGGATTGGCGCGTTGGTCAGCAGCCAGGTCAGATAGCGGTAGGGATCAAGGCCATTTTCCTTCACGGTTTCAATCAAGCTGTAAATCATTGCGCTGCTCTGGGCCCCGCCTTCCGTATTTGCAAACAGCCAGTTCTTCCGTCCCATCACAAATGGTTTCACGCTGCGTTCCGCTCGGTTGTTGGAGATCTCCAGCCGCCCATCCTCCAGAAACCGGATCAGGTATGGCCACTGCTCCCGCAGATAGTGCAGTGCCCTGCCCAGCGCCGACTTCGGCGCTGCGGCGCTCTTCGTTTCAGCCCATGCCAATAGAGCGTCCATCACCGGCTTGGACCGGGCCAGACGCTGTTCATACCGTTCTTCCGGCGGCAGCCCCGCCAATTCCTGTTCAATCCCGAAGAGGGCATTACAGTACTCCAGCCCCTCCAGTGCCGTACAGCCAGCACGCTGCTCCTTCGGCAGGGCATTCACCGCCTCGTCGAATTTTCGCCGCAGGTGCGCCCAGCAGCCAACCACCCGGATGTTTTCAGGTAGCCTGTGGTAACCGGCATAGCCATCCGCATGGAGCCAACCGGAAAACCCCTCCAGAAAGGCAGCCGCGTTCTCCGCCTTCCGGGTAGGCTGGTACTCATACAGCACAATGGGATGTTCCGCATCCCCACTGGTGCGGTACAGCCACATATAGCACTTGCTCCGGGCTGTCCGGCCCTCCAGTTTCAGTACTTGCAGCGTGGTTTCGTCCGCGTGGAGCACCTGCCGTTGGAGGAGCCGTCTGTGCAGCTCCTCGTATATCGGCTTCAGCCAGTCCTCCGCCACCCGCAGCACCCAGTTGCTCATGGTCTGCCGGCTCAACTGCACGCCTGCCCGGTTCCACTCCTGCTCCTGCCGGTACAACGGTACGTACATCACAAATTTCTGCACCATGATGTGGGCGACCGCCTCCGGGGAGGCATAGCTGCCGGGGATCAGGGCGGGGAGCCTTTCCGCCTTGCGGATCGGCGTCTCCGTCCCTTTCTCCTTGCATCTTGGGCAGGCATAGGTAAAATAAACATCTTCCCGGATCTTCACCTGAGCTGGGATCATGACCAATGTACGCCGCACGTCCCTTCCAATTTCCATCATGGTTGTACCGCACACAGGGCAGTCCAGCTCGTTCTCCGGGATGCGGTGTTCCACCACTTCAACCGGTACATTGTCTGGCAGGACCTCCTCCAGTCTGGAGGAACGCCGGGTATGGGCAGCTACCTTCGTCTCCTTGGACCTCCGTTTGGACACCCAGGCCTCCGTCTCGTCAAACATGAGGCTCAATTGGCCTACCAACTCCTCTTCCAGCCGCTCCGAAGACGCCCCATAGAGCTTCTTCCTGCTCAGGCGCACCTGTTCCATGAGCCAGTCCAGCTTCTGGTTCAGCTCGTCTCTTTCCGCTTTCAGAGACTCATATTCCGCCCGTGAAATGGTTACCATCTCCGGGGTGCTTGTCTCATGGTTTCTTTCATTTTTCATGGGTAAATTATACCACATTTGAGGCAAAAAGTCCAGTATTTCCAAGGCTTTCAGCTGTTCTCCCACCTAAATGATACGCAGGCCGTCCACCGGACGATGGGCCCTCGGCTGCTCCACCTTCAACCCCTCCATCAGCCAGCGGTACTGCTGCGGCGTCAACTGCCGCGCTTCATTTTCCGTTCGTGGCCATTGGTACGAGCCCTGTTCCAACCGCTTATACAACAGGATGAATCCATCCCGCTCCCAGTAGAGTCCCTTGATACGGTCCCGCCGCCTGCCGCAGAACAGAAACAGCGTATTGGTAAAGGGATCCAGAGAGAACTCCTGCTGCACCATGGCAGCCAGTCCGTCGATTCCGCGCCGCAGGTCAGTATATCCGCAGGCGATATACACCTTTTCGGCGCCTGTGAAGTCGTTCAGCATGACTGTAAAACCCGCAGTACCAGCTCCACAGTTTGTGCATCTGCGCCGCTATAAATCTCTGCCTCTGCTCCCGCGACGCGCACGGTGACCGCAATGTTTCCGCCGGGCTGAGGCTGCGGAGTGATTTCTGTAAAGTGCACCTGCTGTGTTTGGACCAATTCGAATACTTTTCGCTGCCATTTGTAAAAGGTAGCTTCGCAGATATGGTTTTCCCGGCACCACGATTTCACGCCTTGACCGCTGTTCCGGCAAGCTGAGATCCGCTCGGCCCATACAGCCAGTTTCTTTTCCTGATTCAATGTCTGTAAGTTCTTTTCCACGCAAACGCCTCCATATCCGGGCTCTACGCGACTCACGTATACTATCCGCCAGTCGCATAGACTCGCCCTTTCTATATGCAGACATTATTTCATGCTTCCGCAGAACTTACAATACGGGCCTCATTTGACGCTTAC
>CALWXA010000012.1 GCA_944385395.1 uncultured Oscillospiraceae bacterium
TTTGTTGTTAATGCCCTCGATCTTACCCGCTGAAATATGATAAGTGGCATGCGCAATAATCCCCTCAAAGTGATTTTCGAGGAAACGCCCAAACCACAGCAGATGTCGGTTGCCTGCGGCCTGGCAAATATCGATAATACCGATGACCTCTTGCGCCATGAGGCACTCATCCGTTTGCTTGTACGCCAGGGTAAGTTTCTCCTTGACCAGGTCAAGTGTAAACAGCAGTTTGTTCTCTCTGATCAGCTTATCATAGCGATCTTCTTGACCTGGCCTACGGACAATATCCTCCATTTTGAACAGGTCACTGCCCTTGTGGATGACGTGCTCCTGTGCGGCTTGGGCATCCTTCGCCTGGAGGGTAGCCCTGGAGGATGTCAGGATATATCTCGCCTTCTTCAGCGCCTTGGCTGCTTCCAGATCGCCTTCCTGGATCAAGCGGCGCTGCTCATCCTTGCGCACTTCACTTACCACCTTATCGTTGAAGTTTTTGACAATGTGGAAGTAATCAAACACAGGCTGGATATGGGGGCACTTTTCCTCAAACGCCTCCTGGAAATCAGAATTCATGTCACAGGCAACCGCCTCTACATGACTCATCCATTCCAGGCCTACATGCTCAATAAAGTCATAGACGACCTGCTTTTTCTTGCCCCCGGCGATCCACAGGATGTGCCCAGTCTCCATATCAATGATGTGCGTGGCATAACGGTATCCGTTGTGCAGTTTAAACTCATCAATGCCCAGGAATTTGGCAGGTTTCTCTGGCTTGACCAAATGGCCCTCTTGGGTGGTATATAAGCTGCGCAGCCGTTCTTTATCAATATCCTTCACCGTGTTTTTGCCAAGGCCGGTCAGTTCGGCAACCTCTTTGTTGGTATAGGCGCCGGATGCAAGGAGATCACAGACATACCGGTAAAGCTCCGCTGTAATCATGTGGCCCGGGGCCTTGAAGCAGATAAGCTGCAGCTTCGTCTTGCCGCATCTGGGGCATACATATCGGTTGCGTTCAAAGTGAACACAGCTCAGGTTGCTGCCAAACGGGAGATGCCGCAGCGTGATTCCCGGGTGGTCGTTGATGTACATTTTGGCTCCGCAGGAACAGACACGGTCTTCCTCGAAGGTGTGCAGCGTCCCCTCAAAGCAGAAGACCGTTCTTCCGGATCTGGCAGTCTTTGTAGACGTGGCGTTGTTTTGAAAGCCATGCAGGAAAGACGGGATCATCAAAAAATCGAAAGATTGTGTAAATGCCAGTTGCCCATTGGCGTCAATTCGTGTATAATCCATGACAGAGGATCTCCTTTTGATTGGGTTTGTTACATCTGGGCAGATGCATTCCCTATCATAACGGGAGATCCTTTTTTATGCAACTTTTTTTCGAGGCTGTGCCAATCTGAACACGGAGCACTTATAGATTCCGAACCGGAGGCATACTGCACCAGCCACCGCCGCAGGCGGGGACTCTTGACCGCACGGAGAAAAGTGCTACACTGGCCGGTGCGTCGGTGGGAACGGGCTCCCGGAGCACTTATGAGTTCTTCACCGTCGGCATCTTCTCTTCAGCGCTTTTCGACGCGCTGTCAGGAGCGGCGGCCAGTTACCATATCTTGGCGGACTCGCGTTCATCCCACAGAAAAAATGATTGACCCAAAAAATGTGTTGCGCTGCACCGCCAGAACTGTGGAACTGGACACTGAGGTAACTTTGGCCCAGGCTGTTTCCTGTCCGGGCGCCACCGTAGAAACCGGCAGCAAGGTATTCCGCATTTCCGCTCAGTTGGAGGCAGGCCAGTCACTGGAAGTCTGCGTCTTTGCTTCGCTATATAAAGAGACCGACCCGGACTGGGCAGACCCGATTCGCGAGGCAGAAAACGCGCGCAATGCAGGGTTTGACCGTCTGCTTCAGGAGCACAGGTCCGCCTGGAAAAAGCTGTGGGACCAGGTTTTGGTCCGGATTTACGGCGATGAGGCGGCGGATCTCGCCCTGCGGTACAGCATGTACTTGCTGCTGATATCCACCCCATTCCACACCGACAAGGTGGCCGTACCCGGCCGGGGGTTGTCCGGGCAGGTGTACAAAGGCGCCATGTTCTGGGACACGGAGTTGTACATGCTTCCCATGTACCTCGCCGGTTTGCCTCAAACCGCACGCAATTTGGTGCGGTACCGCGTGAACACACTGGACGGTGCCCGGGCAAAGGCCCAGGAATACGGCTATCGCGGAGCATTTTACCCATGGGAAAGCCAGGAAGACGGCAGGGACAGCTGCACGGAATACAACCTCACCGACATCTTCACCGGCCGGCCGCTGCGCACCTATTTTCGCGATAAACAGATCCATATCAGTGCAGATGTGGCCTATGGCATCTGGGAGTACTTCCGCTGGACCGGAGACGAGAGCATCCTGCTGGACGGCGGTGCCGAGGTGCTGCTGGAATGCGCCAGGTTCCTGTACAGCTGGAGCTATTTCAAAAATGAAAAAAACCGCTATGAGCTGCTGGATGTCACCGGCGCAGATGAATACCATGAGCGGGTAAACAATGATTTTTATACCAATTACATGGCAAAAAAGGCCTTGCAGGCCATGGATTTTGCAATATCATGGCTGTCCGAACGGCATCCGCAGGCACTGGAGGAATTGCTGGACCGGCTTGATTTCCGGACCGACCTGCCCGCCATTCTGGATCTCAAGGAAAAACTGTATGTAGCCGCCCCAGACCCGGATACCGGGTTGATTGAACAGTATGACGGCCACTTTCGCATGGAGGACATTACACCGGAAGAACTGACGCGCCGGATCATCATGCCAAACGAATACCTAGGCAGTCCTGTGGGACTTGCTGTCCAGACCCAGGTAATCAAACAGGCGGATGTATGCTTGATCACTGCACTGTTTCCCGGTGATTTTTCTCCCCAGGTCCGGCGGGCCAATTACCAGTATTATGAGCCGCGCACAGAACACGGCTCCAGTCTAAGCAGCTGTATTTATGCGCTCTCCGCAGTAAAATGCGGCTTGCCTCAGTTAGCCAAAGCCTACTTCATGCAGGCAGCCACACTGGATTTGAAAGGAGCCTACAAACGATTCGTAGGCGACCTGTACATCGGAGGCACCCATCCGGCCGCCAACGGCGGAAGCTGGATGGTAGCCGTACGGGGTTTTGGAGGTCTTAGCCTGGAACAGGACGGAATCCATGTTCAGCCCATTCTTCCGGAAGACTGGACCGGTATCGAATACCCTCTGAGCTATCTGGGAAACCGCTTCCGGATCTATGCGGGAAAAGATCACATCACTGCCACAGCCGCTCCGGACAACTGCCGGGCAGCGTCCCTGTTTCTGGGCGAAGAATGCCGCCAGCTTTCTCCTGGAGAACAGGTCACTGTCCGTTATCAGGAGGTGTTGTCGTGAAACGCTACCAGGCCATTTTTTTCGATTGGGACGGCACGGCGGTACTCAACCGTACCGCTCCGGTGGACAAGGCCGTTGCCGCCATGGCGCCTCTGCTGGACCGTGGCGTCTGCCTGCTCATCATCAGCGGCACTACCTATGGCAACATTGCCGGAGGCCGGTTGGGAGGCTATTTCACCGCCGCCCAACGCAAATATCTCTTTCTCGGGTTGGGCCGGGGCAGCTACAACTACGGCTACAATACACAGGGCCAGCCTGTCCAAGTCGCAGATCCCGGAATCGATGAAACCACAGTGCTGCGCATTCACGATGCGTCCTATCAAATCCATCGGAAGCTCTGGAAAGAGTACGGATATCACACCGACATTGTCTTCGACCGGCCCAATTA
>CALWXA010000013.1 GCA_944385395.1 uncultured Oscillospiraceae bacterium
GGGGGGAAAATCGTTTTCCGGGATGATACATAAGGACTTCTTCAGGGAGCGCGTAAGCGCTCCCCTTTTTTATGGAAAGCCAAAAGTGGGTATAAAGTATGTGTAAAAGTTTCCTGGTGCGAATTGACACTGCCCGGTTCTTTTCGTACAATCGAAGAAGTACCAAAGGAGGCTGCCTGAATGCAGATCGAAAAATACCGAAAATTCCTGATAACCTTCGCTTATTTTGCCGTTTTAGCCCTGCTGGCGTTCGTAATACTGCGCTATGCGCTGCCCATGCTTTCGCCCTTCGTCATCGGCTTTGTCATTGCCTATGCCCTGCGCCGGCCCATCCGGTTTCTGCATCGCAGGCTGTCTATCCCCCACAAACTGGCGGCCATTGTGATGGTTCTTCTGTGTTATGGCATCCTGGGACTGCTGCTGGCGCTGCTGGGGATCCGGGCCGTGTCCTGGATCACTTCTTTTGTCAGCACGCTGCCCTGGCTGTATCAAAACTACGCCATGCCCTTCTTTACCGAGGTCATGGCAAATCTGGAGCAGCTGTTCCGCAACCTGGATCCCAACGTTCTGGCCACGCTCAACAGCATCAGCACCCAAGCCCTGCAGTCCGTGGGAGAGGCTCTGTCCAAGCTATCCGTAACAGTGGTCGGCATGGCTTCCGGTGTGGCCTCCGCCCTGCCCAGCTTTTTCATTAAGTTGGTGCTGACCATCATCTCCTCCTTCTTCATCGCCATGGACTATGACAAGCTCCGGGACTTCTGCCTGCGGCAGTTCCATGATAAGGCCAAGCTCCTGATTTTTGAGATCAAGCAATACATAGCCGGCACCCTGTGGGTCTGCATCCGGTCCTATGCCATCATCATGTCCATCACCTTTGTGGAACTGTCCATTGGTCTGACGGTGATTGGTATCCGCCAGGCCATTCTGATAGCCCTGGTCATCGCCGTTTTCGACATCCTGCCGGTACTGGGGACCGGAGGCATCATGATCCCCTGGGCCGTGCTTACCGCCATTCAGGGCAACTATCCCCTGGCCATCAAATTGCTGGTCCTGTACGTTGCCATTACGGTAATCCGCAACATTATTGAGCCCAAGATCGTAGGCGGTCAGCTGGGGCTTCATCCCGTGGTGACGCTGGCCAGCATGTTTGTGGGCGTACAGCTCTTCGGCGTCATTGGCCTTTTCGGGTTTCCCATTCTGTTGTCCCTGCTATGCTATCTCAATGATCATGGCGTCATCCACATCATCAAATAAATCTTATGGAAGCCGGCAAATCTGTGTCGGCTTCCTCTCTTTTCCGGCAGTCTGCACAAGTTGGCTCCGGAGATATCTGTTGATTCTGCCCAATTTCAGCGGAAAAAAATCTTGCGGTGGCCGTCTGTTCTGCGCTATAATACAGACAGTTCTTTTTCGACAGAATCGTTATGTATTTTAAGCAGCAGATAAATGGAGGAGTGCATATGACAAGCAACGTTCGTCCCGACACCATGGTGCGCATCACCACCCCCGAGCTGGCCAAGGCCTTTATCGAAGAGCAGGTAGCCGCCGTCCGTGCCCAGGTGGGCGACAAGAAGGTGCTGCTGGCCCTCAGCGGCGGCGTGGATTCTTCGGTGGTAGCGGCTCTGCTGATCCGTGCCATCGGCAAGCAGCTGGTCTGCGTCCACGTGAATCACGGCCTGATGCGCAAGGGTGAGAGCGAACAGGTCATCGATGTGTTCGGCAAAAATCTGGACGCCAATCTGATCTACATTGATGCCACCGACCGGTTCCTGGATCTTCTGGCCGGCGTTACCGATCCGGAGCGCAAGCGCAAGATCATCGGCGGGGAGTTCATCAAGGTCTTTGCCGAGGAAGCCTCCAAGCTGGAAGGCATCTCCTTCCTGGCTCAGGGCACCATTTATCCCGACATCCTGGAGTCCGACGGTGTCAAGGCCCATCACAATGTGGGCGGTCTGCCGGAGGATCTGAACTTTGAACTGGTGGAGCCGGTAAAGCTGCTGTTCAAGGACGAGGTGCGTGTGGTGGGCGAAACTCTGGGACTGCCCCACAGCATGGTGTACCGCCAGCCCTTCCCCGGTCCCGGTCTGGGCGTGCGCTGCCTGGGCGCCATCACCCGGGATCGGCTCCACGCCCTGCGGGAAGCTGACGCCATCCTCCGGGAGGAGTTCGACAAGAACGGGCTGGCCGGCAAGGTCTGGCAGTATTTCATCGCCGTGCCGGACATGAAGAGCACCGGCGTCAGGGATGGCAAGCGCTATGAGGGTTGGCCCGCCATCATCCGTGCGGTAAACACCACCGACGCCATGACCGCAACCATCGAGGAAGTCCCCTATTCCCTGCTGCATCACATCACCGACCGCATCACCCACGAGGTAAGCGGCATCAACCGTGTGCTGATGGATCTGACCCCCAAGCCCGTGGGAACCATTGAGTGGGAATGACCGTCAAAACGGCGCAAACCCGCATGAATACAGGCTTTTTTGCCCGTCGCTGTGGCTCTTGATACTGGATTGATACTATTCGTGTTCGCCCGGTATTCCCAAGAGAATAATCACA
>CALWXA010000014.1 GCA_944385395.1 uncultured Oscillospiraceae bacterium
TCTGGGGATCCGGAGCACTACCACAAAGGGTTTGAGCTGTCCAACCGCTTTGGAATCGAAAAAATTCACGCTGGAGAGGGAATCTCCCACACCCTGATGCACGAATACCGCTATGCCGTGCCGGGCACGGTGGTAGTGGCCACAGACAGCCATACACCCACCTATGGCGGAGGCGGCTGCTTCTGCACCGGCATCGGCTACACGGAAATGGCGGCGGTGCTGGGCAGCGGGGAAATGTGGATGAAGGTGCCGGAGGCCATCAAGATTGTAGTGGACGGCGAGCTGCCCAAGGGAGTCTACGCCAAGGACATCATCCTGAAGGTACTGGGAGACCTGCGCTCCGACGGCGGTACTTACAAATCCATGGAATTCATGGGCAGCACCATCGACGCGCTGGATATGTCCGGGCGGTATACCATTGCCAACATGTCCCTGGAGGCGGGGTGCAAGACCGCCCTGTTTGCCGCCGACCAAAAGACGGCGGACTACTTTGATGTGCCGTTGGATGAGATTTCCTGGATTCGACCGGATCCGGACGCCCGGTATGTTCGGGAGCTCCATTATGATGCAGCGCAGCTTACCCCTCAGCTCTCCTGCCCCCAGGGTGTGGACAACGTACATCCCATCCATGAGGTGGAGGGCACGCCGGTGAACGAGGTGTATATTGGATCCTGTACCAACGGCAGTCTGGATGATATGGCGGTGGCTGCCCGCATTCTCCACGGAAAGCATGCGGCGAAGTATGTCAGGCTGGTGATTATCCCCGCTTCGCTGCACATCTACAAGGAGTGTATCCAGCTGGGGTACATGGAGGATTTTATCCGGGCAGGGGCGATGGTATGCCACCCCTGCTGCGGACTCTGCTGTGGTCAGCCCTATGGGCTGATGAGCGACGGCGAGGTGGTGCTGGGCACCAACAACCGGAATTTCGTCGGCCGGATGGGAACGGTTAAGTCTCTGATCTATCTCGCATCACCTGCTGTGGCTGCGGCCAGCGCCCTGACCGGCGTAATTACCCGGCCGGAAAACGATCTGTCCTGAAGGAGGAAATTACCATGGAATTCAAAATTGCAGTGATCCCCGGTGACGGCATCGGGGTGGATGTCATCCGGGAGGCAGTGCGCACCCTGGATCGGGTGGGGCAGGTTTTCGGGCATCAATTCCACTATGAACATCGGCTGGTAGGCGGATGCTGCATTGACGCCTATGGCGTGCCCATCCAGGAGGAGACCCTGAACGTGTGTGAAGGCTGCGATGCCATCCTGTTCGGCGCTGCAGGCGGCCCGAAGTGGGATCACTTGCCCCGGAAGGACCGGCCGGAGAGCGGTCTTGCTGCCCTGCGGCGGCATTTCAATCTGTTCTGCAACCTGCGTCCCGCCAAGATCTATGAGGACATCAAGGACAATTCTCCCCTGAAAAACGAGATCATCGACAAGGGTGTGGATCTGATGCTCATCCGGGATCTCACCGGCGGCATCTACTTCGGAGAAAAGGGTACCCGCCAGGGGAAGTATGGAATTGAGGGCTATGACGTGGAATGCTACAGCGCCTTTGAGGTGGAGAGGGTGGCCCGCCGTGCCTTCGAGATTGCCCGGGGACGCAGGAAGAGCGTCACCAGCATCGATAAGTCCAACGCCCTGGAGTCCTCCCGCATGTGGCGGGAGACGGTGACCAAAGTCCATGAGGACTATCCGGACGTGGAGCTGACCCATCTGCTGGTGGACAAGGCGGCTATGGAGATTGCCTGCAATCCCAGCCGGTTTGATGTGATGCTCACCACCAGCATTTTTGGCGATATCCTGTCGGATGAGGCGGGGGTGACCACCGGTTCAGTGGGCATGCTGGCCTCCGCGGCCGTCAACGACAAAAATTTCGGTCTCTATGAGCCCATTCACGGCACCGCCCCGGATATCGCAGGCAAGGGGATTGCAAACCCGCTGGCGTCCATTGCCGCAGTGGGTATGATGCTGGACATTGCCTTCGGATTGAAGGAAGAGGCCGACGCGGTGGATCGGGCCATCAATGCCGTGCTCCACGACGGGTACCGCACGCCGGACATCTATCGCGGGGCGCCCGGGCAGGTCAAGACCACCACGGAAGAGATGGGCATCCAGACCGCGGCCCGGATCTCCCGGTGACGGGAAGGACGGTAGCATTCTATGGCAGACAACATTGTTTATCAGATTCTGCGCTCCCATCTGGCGGAGGGAGAGCTGATAGCCGGCACACCCATCACCATCCGGGTGGATCAGACCTTGGGCCATGACCTGACCGCCATTATGGCGGGACAGACATTCCTGGCTGTGGGCGCTGACAAGGTGCAGACCGAGGCCTCAGTGTTCTACTGTGACCATAACACGCTGTGTGTCAGTGCGGAAAATGCCGATGATCATCTTTTCCTGAAGACAGCGGCAGAGCGCTTCGGAGCCTATTTTTCCAAACCGGGCAACGGCATCTGCCACTTTCTTCACTGCCAGCGTTTTGCCAAACCGGGCAAGGTGCTGCTGGGGGCGGACAGCCATACGCCCACATCCGGCGCCGTGGGCATGCTGGCCATCGGCAGCGGCGGGCTCACAGTGGCGGAGGCAGCCCTGGGACAGGGATTCCGCATGAACGCACCCAAGGTGATGGCGGTCCGGCTCACCGGTCGGCTGAGACCGGGGGTCAGTGCCAAAGATATTGCTCTGGAGCTGCTGCGCCGGGTGAGCGTCAAGGGCGGGATCGGCTATGTGGTGGAATACTGCGGTGAGGCGATCTGCTCCCTGAGCGTCAGCGAGCGGCAGACCATCGCCAACATGAGCATTGAGATCGGAGCCACCACCGGAATCTTCCCCAGCGATGAGGTGAC
>CALWXA010000015.1 GCA_944385395.1 uncultured Oscillospiraceae bacterium
GGGAATTTTGGCGATCTGCTGCATATGCCAGATCCGCAGGTCGGCATAGGTAGCGCCCTGGTTGATGCCGAAGAGCATCTGCCGGGGATTCACCGTATCCGGCAGCGCATTGAGCCGGTCATGCTCCTGCTTGCAGCGTTCCAGCCAGCGCAGCGTCCGTTCACAGGATGCTTTGGCATATTCATAGGTAGCAGGGTTCTCAACGCATTCGTCAAAGGCCATGGCGATATCCGAGCCCAGGTTGGACTGGATGCGCATGCTCTCCTCCGGTCCCATGAAGATCCGGTGACCGTCCAGGTGGGAAGCAAAGGTGACACCCTCCTCTGTGATCTTGCGCAGGCCGGACAGGGAGAAAACCTGGAAGCCGCCGCTGTCGGTGAGGATGGGGCCGTCCCAGTTCATGAAGCGGTGCAGACCGCCCATGGCTCGGACCACATCATCCCCGGGACGCAGGTGCAGGTGGTACGTATTGGACAGTTCGATCTGGCAGCCCAGGTCTTTGAGGTCAAAAGCATCCACGCCGCCCTTGATGGCGCCCTGAGTGCCCACATTCATAAATACCGGAGTCTGCACTTCCCCGCCGTGGGCACAGCGGAACCGCCCCCGGCGGGCTTTGCCCTCCGTCTTGATGATTTCAAACATGGCGTCCTCCTTATTGGATCAGCATGGCGTCGCCGAAGCTGAAGAAACGGTAGCGCTCCCGGACCGCCTCCTGGTATGCTGCCAGGATATGCTCCCGGCCGGCCAGGGCCGATACCAGCATGATGAGGGTGGACTCCGGCAGATGGAAGTTGGTGATGAGGCCATCCAGAACCTTGAAGCAATAGCCGGGATAAATGAAAATGTCCGTCCAGCCGGCAGAGGCTTCCATGGTACCGTCTTCATGGGCCCAGGATTCCACCGTCCGGCAGGAGGTAGTGCCCACGCAGATCACGCGGCCGCCGCTGCGCTTGGTGCGGTTGATAAGATCCGCTGTTTCCTGAGGGATGATGCAATACTCGCTGTGCATCTCGTGGTCCGTGATCTCTTCCTCCTTCACCGGGCGGAAGGTGCCAAGGCCCACGTGCAGCGTCACATAACCGATGGAGACGCCGGATTGCTCGATCTTGCTGAGCAGCTCCGGTGTAAAGTGCAGGCCAGCTGTAGGCGCAGCCGCTGAGCCGTTGACCTTGGAATACACCGTCTGGTACCGCTCACGGTCCTGCAGTTCCGCCTTGATATACGGCGGCAGAGGCATCTTGCCCAGCCGATCCAGTACCTCCAGGAAGATGCCCTGATACTGAAACTGTATCAAACGATTGCCGCCGGGCAGTTCCTCTATGATCTTACCGGTAAGAGCGCCGTCACCGAAGGAAACTTCCGCCCCCGTACGCAGCTTCTTTCCCGGCCGCACCAGGCATTCCCAGGTATCCCCTTCCCTTTGGATCAGCAGCAGCACCTCGCAGGCACCGCCGCCGGGGACACGATGGCCCAGCAGTCTGGCAGGCAGCACCCGGGAGTCGTTGAGGATCAGACAGTCGCCGGGACGGAGGTAAGAGGGCAGATCATAAAAATGCCGGTGCTCCATGGCACCGCTGTTTTTATCCAGTACCAGCAGACGGGAGGCATCCCGCTGGGGGATGGGCGTCTGGGCAATGAGTTCCGGAGGCAGATCGAAGTAAAAATCTTTCGTTTTCATAGATTCATCCCATTTATCTCATTGAAATAGCATTTGGTAGTGTATCATATACCGCAGCTTTCTTCAACCACTTTCACAGCAAAAAGAGCTGTGGAAAACTCTCCACAGCTCTTTTTCAGCGTATATTTATCAGAGCAGATCAGGCCAGAACGGCACGGTGGAACACCTTTTTGCCCTTGCGGATCACCAGACCCTCGCCGGCAAAAGCGTCTGCCGGGAAAACGGCGTCGATGGAATCCACCTTATTGTCGGCCACGGTAATGCCGCCCTGCTGGATCAGACGCCGGGCTTCGCCGTTGCTGGCGCACAGGCCGCACTTCACCAGCAGCGGGATGATTCCCAGCTGGCCGTCAGCAAAGTCAGCCTGGCTCAGCTCCGTAGTAGGCATGTTCTGGACATTGCCTGCACCGGCAAAGAGCGCACGGGAAGCATCCCGGGCCTTCTCAGCCTCTTCCTTGCCGTGGACCAGGGCCGTCAGCTCATAGGCCAGGATCTCCTTAGCCTCGTTGAGCTGAGCGCCTTCCCAGCTGTCCATCTTCTCGATCTCCTCCAGGGGCAGGAAGGTAAGCATCCGGAAGCACTTGAGCACATCGGCATCGTCCACGTTCCGCCAGTACTGGAAGAACTCGAAGGGAGAAGTCTTATTGGGATCCAGCCACACGGCGCCGGAAGCCGTCTTGCCCATCTTCTTGCCCTCGGAATTCAGCAGCAGCGTAATAGTCATGGCGTGGGCGTCCTTGCCCAGCTTGCGGCGGATCAGCTCCGTGCCGCCCAGCATATTGGACCACTGGTCATTGCCGCCGAACTGCATGTTGCAGCCATAGTGCTGGAACATGTAGTAGAAGTCATAGCTCTGCATGATCATATAGTTGAATTCCAGGAAGCTCAAGCCCTTTTCCATGCGCTGCTTATAGCACTCGGCCCGGAGCATATTGTTCACCGAGAAGCAGGCGCCCACTTCGCGCAGCAGCTCAATATAGTTCAGAGGCTTGAGCCACTCGGAGTTATAGAGCATCATGGCCTTATTGTCGGAAAAGTCGATGAACTTTTCCATCTGGCGCTTGAAGCACTCGGCATTATGTCGGATGGTCTCCTCCGTAAGCATCTGGCGCATATCGCTGCGGCCGGAGGGATCGCCGATGAGGGTGGTGCCGTCGCCAATGAGGGCGATGGGCTTATTGCCTGCCATCTGCAGGCGCTTCATCAGGCAAAGAGCCATGAAATGGCCCACATGCAGCGAGTCCGCCGTGCAGTCAAAGCCGATATAGAAGGTGGCCTTACCGTTATTCACCATCTCCCGGATCTCATCTTCGTTGGTTACCTGGGCAATGAGCCCGCGGGCCACCAGTTCTTCATAAATACCCATGTTTTCTCGTTCCTTTCCATTTGTGATCGACAGGAGGGCAAAATAAAAACGCCCCCTGTCCTGTTCGACAGAGGGCGATCATATGTCGCGGTACCACCTCTTGTTCACCGCAGCCTCACGGCATACGGCCTCATCGGGTACTAAAATACCCTATCGCTATAACGGGCGAACCCGGCACGCCTCTACTGATGTCCACGGCACGTTCCAGGCGGCAAGCTCCGGGATGTATTCACCGCACTGTCTCCTCTGCCCCTTTCACCGGCCGGGGCTTCTCTTTGCAGGCAGACAACGGGCTACTTCTTCCCTTCATCGCTGTGGCAATATACGTTTATACTGGCGTTATTATAGCCAGATAACCCATTTTTGTCAACATCTCAGCACAACTTTTTCTTATACTCCTCCGCTGCGTCCAGCAGTTCACGAGCGCCGGAGAGCATGGCGTCGGAGGCGTATTCACCGCCGGTGAGCCGGGCCAGCTCCCTGCAGCGCAGGTCTGTGTCCAGCCGCTGCAGGCGGGTATAGGTTCTGCCGTCCCGCTCCCCTTTTTCCACGGAAAAATGGGTATCCGCCATGGCTGCCAGCTGCGGCAGATGGGTCACGCACAGCACCTGTTTTGTCCGGGAGATCCGGGCCATTTTCTCTGCCACACGCTGGGCAGCACGGCCGGAAACACCGGTATCCACCTCGTCAAACACCAGCGTTCCCACCTGGTCCAGCTGGGAGAGCACATTTTTCATGGCCAGCATGATTCGGGCCAGCTCACCGCCGGAGGCGATCTTATGGATGGGGCGCAGCTCCTCGCCCAGGTTGGCAGACATCAAAAACGCCACGGCATCTGAGCCGTTTTCGTCCATGGGCTGAGGCTTGAAGTCCACGCAGAAGCGGATCTTACCCATATCCAGCTGCTGCAGCTCCGTCAAAATCAGCTTTTCCAGCTTTTGGGCCGCTTCCTTGCGGGCATGGGACAGCTTTTCCGCTGCCGCCCGGGCAGCCGCTTCCTGCTTCTGCATATGCTTTTCCAAGTGCAGCAGAGTATCCCCCGCATCCTCAATGGCGGAGAGTTCCTGCCGGCAGCGGTCCAGGTAGGCCAGCATATCCTCTACCGAAGGGCCGTACTTCTTTTTCAGACGGTACAGCTGGTCCAGGCGGCCCTCGATATCATCCAGTTCCCGGGGAGAGAACTCAAAATTCTCCTGCTGGTCCCGGATGGTCTCGCTGATGTCATAGGCCTCGGAATACAGTTCTTCCAGCCGGTCAGACAGGCCCGCATAGAGATCGTCCAGATGTTTTACAGAGGACAGTGCCTGCCGGGCCTGCTGCAAAAGCTGCACCGCACCGGTTCCGGTATCGTCTCCGTTCAGGCAATAGTCTGCTCCCTGAACGGCGGAAATAAACTTTTCACTGTTGCGCAGAAAGCTGCGGCGGCTCAGCAGTTCTTCCTCTTCCCCTGTTTTCAGGCGGGCACGCTCCAGTTCCTCGATCTGAAAATGCAGGGTATCCATCTTCCGTGCCTTTTCTGCCTCGTCCATCTGCAGGTCCTGGATCTGACGGCGCAGACTCTGCAAAGCAGAAAATTCCCGGCGATAATCGGCAAGCAGATCCTGGACACGGCCGAAAGCGTCCAGATAGAACAAATGCTCCCGCTCGTCCAGCAGCTGCTGGCCGTCGTGCTGGCCGTGGATATTCAAAAGGCGGCTGCCCAGCTGGCGCAGCTGAGTCACCGTTACCGGGCGACCATTGACACGGCACACATTTTTGCCGTCGGCGTGGATCTCACGCTGCAGCAGCAGTTCGTCCTCTGTCTGGATACCCAGTTCCTCCAGCCATTCTGCCGGAACACCGGTAAACACGGCGCTGACAAACGCCTTGTCCGCACCGGTGCGGATCAGTTCCCGGGAGGCACGCTGGCCCAGCACGGCACTGATGGCGTCGATGACAATGGATTTACCGGCGCCGGTCTCGCCGGTGAGCACATTGAAGCCGGCATCAAAGCTGATATCCGCCTGCTCAATGATGGCGATGTTCTCAATATGCAGAAGCTCCAGCATATCCCGTCACTCCTCTACCGGAAGTCAGCGCAGCATTTCCTTGATCTCGGCAAAAAAGTCCGAGGCGCTGTCAGAACTGCGCATGATGATCAGAACGGTGTCGTCGCCGGCCAGAGAGCCTACCATCTCCGAAATATCCATGCCATCCAACGCCGAAGCGGCACCCTGGGCCAGGCCGGGCATGGTTTTGATGACCACGATGTTCTGGGCATAATCCACGCTCAGGACGCTTTCCCGGAAAATAGTGCGCAGCCGGTCGGCAAAATTCAGCTTGGTGCGGTGGGCGGACACGGCGTAGTAATACCGGCCCTGTCCAGCGGGTTCCTTCACCAGATGCAGTTCCTTGATGTCCCGGGAAATGGTGGCCTGGGTGCATTTGATCCCACGCTGCTGCAGACGCTCCAGCAGCTGCTCCTGGGTTTCGATGCGCTCATCGGTAATGATCTGCAGCAGCTGGCTCTGACGGTCGTTTTTCATTTTTTCCAGGCCTCCTGTCCCATTTTCTTATCTAAAATCTCACAAAAACTCTTTTTGGACAAACGCACCAGCCGGGTGCAGTGTCCGGACTGCCGTACCCGCACCTTGTCGCCGCTCTTGAGGGAAAATGCTTTTCCCCCGTCTACAGAGAGGTATACGGATTTCCGGTTCCCTTCTTCCGCCTCCACCGTGATCACATGCTGGGGTGCAAGCACATATGAGCTGGATCTGGTGGAATGTGGGCAAATGGGCGTGATCAGCAGGTTCCGGGCGGTGGGTTCCACAATAGGGCCGCCCGCCGCCATGGAATAGCCGGTGGAACCAGTGGGGGTACTGATGATGACGCCATCGCCGCCTACCCGGGTAAGGTGCCCCTCTTCTGTAAAGATATTCAACCTTACAACCCTTGCAATAGAGCCTTTTGATATCACTGCATCATTCAAAGCGATGTTGTTATACACGGAAGAGCCGTTCCGCATCACCACCACGTCCAGCATCATCCGGGATTCCACGGTAAAATTCCAATCCCGCAGGTCTTCCAGGCGGTGGAGCTCATTGCGGTCCAGCTCAGACATGAAGCCAAGGCTGCCCAGATTGATGCCCAGAATGGGAACGTTATGCAGCGCCACCGTACGGGAAAGGTGGAGGATGGTTCCGTCACCGCCAAAGGCAATGAGCAGATCCGCTTCCTTGATCTCCTGTTGCAGCGGACGAATGGACAGTCCCATCTGGCCGCCATAGCCTTCCCGCTGGAAAGGCAGGCAGATCACCGTGCGCATGCCCATGTTCTCCAGCAGGGTCTTGGCCTCCTTAACGGCTTTCATGTCATGGTCCCGGTAGGGATTGGGGCAGAGGATCACCTTTTTCATTTGTTCCCCTCCCTTCCATCTTTCAGCTCATCATGGGACGCTGCCACAATGGCTGCCAGGTCAAAGACGCCATCCGGCTGTTCTGCTTTGCGCAAAAAGCCCAGGTATTCAATATTTCCCTCCGGTCCACGGATGGGAGAATATGTTATGTCAACGACTGTAAAGTTATTTTCCTTTGCATTTATCAGGAAGTTTTCCAGGACTTCCAGGTGAACTTTTGGATCACGGACCACGCCCTTCTTCCCTACTTTTTCCCGGCCGGCTTCAAACTGAGGTTTGATGAGGCAGGCTACTTCGCCGCCGTCCTTCAAAAGGCCATACAAGGCCGGGAAGATCACTTTCAGGGAGATGAAGGATACGTCCACGGAAGCAAAATCCAGGGGCTCCGGGATCTCCTGAGCGGTGAGGTACCGGGCATTGGTGCGCTCCAAGCACACCACCCGGGGGTCATTGCGCAGTTTCCAATCCAGCTGTCCGTATCCAACGTCCACCGCATAGACCTTGGCGGCGCCATTTTGGAGCATACAGTCGGTGAATCCGCCGGTGGAGGCACCGATATCGGCACAAGTCTTCCCTTCCAACGTCAGTGGAAAAGTCTGCATGGCTTTTTCCAGCTTCAGTCCCCCACGGCTGACGTACCGCAGACCGTGGCCGCGAACCTCCAACGGTGCAGTGGGCAAAACGGCAGTACCAGGCTTATCCACCCGCTGGCCATCCACAAATACATTGCCGCTCATGATGATGGCCTGGGCCTTCTGACGGCTTTCGGCATAGCCCTGCTCCACCAGCAGCACATCCAGTCTTGTTTTAGCGCTCATGCAGCATCTCCTCCACAGACTGGGCCACACCGGCGGCATCCAGTCCCAGTTCCTTGTACAGCTGGGCCACACTGCCCTGGGCTATAAAGCGGTCACCCACATTTTTCAGCAGCAGCTGCCCAGGCGCCTTACCTGCCTGCAGCAGCAAAGCGGCCAGCCGCTGGCCAACACAGCCGGATGTCACGCAATCCTCCAGCACCACCAGACGCTGTGCGTCCCACAGAGGCTGTACATCTTCACAAGACAGCGGGGCGAGGCGGTTGAGCTTCACCACGGCAGCATGGACACCTTTCTCTTCCAGCAGATGAGCGGCAGCCAACGCCTCATTGATCAGAGGGCCATAGGAGACGATGGTGCAATCCGCTCCGCTGCGCAGCTGCGTCACGGCTTCCCTGCCGCAGCAGTCCTGATACTGACCCTCTCCCCCTCTGGGATAGCGCAGGGCTACCGGACCTTGCAGCTCCTCAACTGCGTAACGCAGCATGCTGCGCAGCTCGGCAAAGCTGGCGGGAGTCAGGACCGTCATTCCCGGGACCAGGCTGAGGTAGGCCGGATCAAAGCAGCCATGGTGGGTTTCGCCATCGGCGCCCACCAGGCCGGCACGGTCCACCGCCAGCACCACATGGAGGCCACTGAGGGCCACATCATGGATGAGCATATCAAAGCCGCGCTGCAAAAAGCTGGAATACACCGCAAACACCGGGATCTGGCCCTGCTTGGCAAGGCCTGCGGCCATAGCCACTGCATGGCCCTCCGCAATTCCCACATCGAAAAAGCGCCGGGGGAAGGCTTCTGTAAACCCGGTGAGTCCAGTGCCATCCACCATGGCGGCAGAGATGGCGCAGATTCGCTGATCCTCCCTGGCAAGCTCCGTGAGAGCCTGGCCAAATACGGAGGAAAAGGACGGACCGCCGGCAGAAAGGGGTTTGCCTGTGGTGATATCAAAGGGCGATACACCGTGGAACCGGCCGGGTTCGGCCTGGGCATAAGGGTAGCCCTTTCCCTTGACAGTGTTGACATTCAGCAGCACCGGGCCGGTCTGCTCCTTGGCCCATTGCAGCGCCTGGGTCAGCTGCTCCACATCGTGGCCGTCCACAGGGCCTAAATAGCGGAAGCCCATATCCTCAAACATGGTGCTCTCCGGCAGCAGCGTGCGCTTTACCACCTGCTTGAAGCTGCGGCTGACATCATACAGACGCTGACCGGCATTGGAATGGGTCAGGGCCTGGCGATACCGCTGCTTCAGTGCGTTATAGCCGGGCTTGGTACGCAAATGGGACAAATGGGTGGACATGCCGCCCACATTGGTATCAATAGACATGCCGTTGTCATTGAGGATCACGATCAGCGGCTCGCCGGAAACACCGGCATCATTGAGACCTTCAAAGCTCAGGCCGCCGGTGAGGGCTCCGTCGCCGGTAAGGGCCAGAACGTGATAGTGCTCTCCCGCCAGCGTACGGGCCCGGGCCATGCCCAGGGCCACCGACACAGAGTTGGAGGCATGGCCTGCGATAAAAGCGTCATGGTCGCTCTCCCACGGCTTGGGAAAACCGGAAAGACCCTGATACTGCCGCAGGGTATCAAACTGATCCCGGCGGCCGGTAAGGGCCTTATGGGCATAGCATTGGTGCCCCACATCAAATACCAGACGGTCACGGGAGGTATCAAAAACACGGTGGATGGCCACCGTCAGCTCCACCAGGCCCAGGTTGGAGGCCAGGTGACCACCGGTACGGGACACTTTCTGCAGCAAAAAGGCCCGCAGCTCATGGCACAGCTGCAGGGTCTCTTCCTCATTCAATTTACGGACATCCTGGGGATTCCGGATGCGTTCAAGAATCAAAAATACACATCTCCTATCATCGGAACAGATGTAATGCGTGCATGATACGGGCTACCCGGTACACCACCTGGGTACTGTCATTGATGGCCACCGTCTTGCCCAAAGCTTTACCGCCAATGGTAGCGCCGGAAATCAGTGCCGTGACACCAATGGATACCAGCACGGAGGTGGTATTGAAGTTCTGCTGCAGCTGGGTGACGATCACCGCCGAAGTGGAGCCGCTGACGATACCGCAGATATCGCCCACCACATCGTTGCAGAAGGAGCTGACCTCGTTGGCCTTGCTCAAAAGGCGGACGCCTTCCCTGCCTCCCTTTTCCTTATGGGCCGCCATGGAATGGAAGGGACGGGGATCCGCTGCGGTAACGGCGATACCGATCATATCAAAAAGAATGCCCAGACCGATGAATACCAACAAGACCAACAGAGCGATCACATAACTGGCACCGGTCAGGGCTGTGGAGGAAAAGAAACTCAGCACCGCCGACAGAGCGATGGACATGAGAAAAACCTTCAGCGGCCAGTGGCTTTTCTTCTTTTTTCCTTTGTCCTTGTCTTTCAAAAGGGATCATCCTTATCTAAAAAAATAACTGAACAGGGCAGCTCCGGGAGTTAATCTTACGGCTTAGGTACGGGTTGGATTTCCCCAATGCACACCTCTCGTCGCCGATCAGGCGGTTTCCCTTTCAGTGCTTTGCCATGGTGTTGCCGCAACCATGGGACCCGACTGCCACTTAGTCCGTACTGCAATCCCCCCGGCGCCCCAAAGGACAGCCTAGGTGATTTCCACTGCAGTCAAACCTTCTCTTAGCCTCTTTTGCAGACATGGTTTCAAGGAAATAGCACGGTCGTCCCTGGCCGGGGACTGGGTGCCTAAAGCTCTCCTATCCGCCATATCCACGCAAGGCAGGCTACTCTGCACACAGCGTTCACGGTTCCAGGACCGGGTAGCACCGCATTGCAGGTTCGCAATCTGCTTCGTAGGCGGGTCGGTTACCGCTAAGGGAGTACGCCCGTCCACAAGAGCAGGTCTCCACGACGGCAGGGTCGGGTTCTCCATGCCATTGGAGAGCGCCCTACAGCCGCAGGTGCGGACAAGGCCGCACCTACCACCAGCACCCACCCCAAACTGGGCGTAAGAAGCAGGCACCAATGGCTTCATAGTTGTGCCCTTTGAAGGATTTTTAGGCCCTTCTTAGGAGAAGGCAGATCTGACTAGGATACTGCGCCGCTGTTCAGTATCGATTATTTTACCACACATGCCCGCTGTTTTCAACCGGTATATGCAAAATTTGATGTATATACGGAATATACGCCGCAACAAAAACCGGAGCCCACCGGGCTCCGGTTCTCTTTTTGCTGTTTTACTGATTCCGGCCAACCAGTCGGTCCGCCAGCTCCCAGAGGAATGCATGGTCCTCCCACTGCTCCAGCGCTGCCTTGGCACGGGCCGTGCAGGCCTCCACCTCCCGGGCGCAGCCATCCAGGCCACGGACGTCCACGTAGGTGATCTTACCCTCCTCACGGTCAGAGCCGATGGGCTTGCCGAACACCTGCTCATCGCCCATCACGTCCAGCATATCGTCCCGGATCTGGAAGGCAAGGCCCAGCTGCTGGGCAAATTCCACCGCCTGGCTGCGCTGCTCCGCCGACATTCCGGCGGCTACGCAGCCCAGTTCTGCTGCAGCGGCGATCATGGCACCCGTCTTCAGGCGGTTGAGCTCCGTGAGGCTGGCCTCGTCCCGGGCACCGTACACGGTATCCAGCACCTGGCCCCCCACCATTCCGTCGGCGCCGCAGGCCTTTGCCAGGACCTCCACGGCGTCGATCCGGCTCTGGGCGCTAAGTCCCGGGGCCTGGGCAATGAGCCGGAAGGCCTCCGGCTGCAGGGCATCCCCCGCCAGCACAGCCAGGGTTTCACCAAACACCTTATGGTTGGTAGGCTTGCCCCGGCGCAGGTCGTCGTCATCCATACAGGGCAAATCGTCATGGATCAGGGAATAATTGTGCACCAGCTCCAGGGCGCAGGCATAAGGCAAAGCCAGATGCCAGTCCAGCCCTCCCAGCCGGGCAAACTCCAACGTCAGCACCGGGCGGATCCGTTTGCCGCCGGCCAGGATGCTGTAGCGCATGGATTCATACAGTTTTCCATAGGGGGTGTCTTGAGTAAAAAGGCCATGGAGATAGTTTTCAATGGCTTCCTGATAGGCACGATAACGCTGCTGATACTCCATATGCTTACTCCTCCACGGCAAAGTCCGTCTCCACAGGGGCGCCGTCCGGGCCCTTCATCAGCTTCACCACCTGCTGCTCGGCGCCGTCCAGCTCCTGGCGGCAATCGGCGATAAGCCGGGTACCCTCTTCAAACAGGCGCAGTGAATCGCTCAGCTGCGCTTCGCCCTTTTCCAGCTGGGCCACGATTTCCTCCAAACGGGTCATCTTCTGTTCAAATGTCATGGTTTTATTCCTCTTTTCCCTTCACTGTGCAATCCAGACTGCCTTGAGCCAGCCGGACATGTACGGTTTGTCCCAATTCCGCCTGCTGCGCACTGCGCAGCACCTGGCCGGTCTCATCCTGCACCATGGCGTATCCCCGGCCCAGCACCTTCAGCGGGCTCATGGCATCCAGCTGGGCCGCCAGGGATGCAAAGCGGCGCAGATCACGCTCCACCATGCCCCGGGCGGCGGTGCCCAGCTTCTGCTGCACATAGTCCAGCTGCAGACGGCGGTCCTGCAAAAATGCAGCAGGGTCGGTAACGGCACGGCGGCCGGAGAGCTCCTTCAGGCGGCGGCGGCAACCATCCAGCAGATTCAGCTGGCTCTGGCTCAAACGGCTTTGCCGGTCCTGCAGCTGCCGCAGCAGAGAGGCCATATCCGGTACCGCGATCTCGGCGGCGTTGGAAGGCGTAGATGCACGGCGGTCCGCCACAAAATCGGAAATGGTCACGTCCGGCTCGTGGCCTACAGCGGAGATCACGGGGATCTGGGATTCGTAGATGGCACGGGCCACCCGCTCATCGTTGAAAGCCCACAGGTCCTCCAGCGAGCCGCCGCCGCGGCCGGTGATGATCACATCCGCCAGCTGCCAGCGGTTGGCGTATCGGATGGCGCCCACGATCTCCGGCGGGGCTTCCACGCCCTGGACCCGCACCGGCAGCAGCAGCACCTTGGCCAGCGGATAGCGGCGGCGCAGGATCCGGATCATATCGTGGACGGCGGCACCGGCAGAGCTGGTGATGATGGCGATCCGCTGCGGGAACAGGGGCAGCGGCTTTTTATGGGACTGGTCGAAAAGACCTTCCCGCAGCAGCTTTTCCTTCAGCTGCTCAAAGGCCACATACAGGTCGCCCACACCATCTGCCGACAGGTGCGTACAATACAGCTGGTATGCTCCGTCCCGGGGAAACACGCTGATGCGGCCGGAGGCCACCACCTGCATGCCGTTTTCCGGACGGAAACGCAGCTTCATGGCCGAGCCCTTGAACATCACGCAGCGCAGAGCGCCCTGACTGTCCTTCAGCGTGAAATAATGGTGTCCGGAAGGATAGACCTTATAATTGGACAGTTCGCCCCGGATGAGAATATCACTCAGCTCCGGCTGGTTATCCAGGATTTCCTTGATATACTGATTGACTTCGGATACGTCATAGATCCGCTGCCCATCCGACATAAAGCGCACCTCCCAAGGCCAAACAGGCAGAGCCAAAGGCTCTGCCTGCTGTTGGTTATTCTTTGATTTCTTCCCGGAGGAAGCTGCCCAGGATGCCGTTGATGAAACGGCTCACCTCCGGCGTCTCGTACTTCTTGGCGATCTCCACCGCCTCATTGATGGCGGCGCCGTTGGGCACATCCGGCATATACAGGATCTCGAACATGGCCACACGCATCACCGCCGAGGCCACCAGGGAAATGCGCTCAAAGCGCCAGCCCTTGGCGTACTTTTCGATATACGCATCCAATTCGGCAGCATGTTCCGCCACGCCGGAAACCAGGCGGCGGATATACTGGTCCTGCTTGGCATTGGGAAGCTCCTGATAAATCTCACATTCGCCGCTGAGCTCTTCAAAATGGGACTGGGACAACTTTTCATCCAAAAATTCCGTCACAGGAAGATCCGTAAAGCTCAGCTCATAGGCCAGATGGGCGGCGATCTCTCTTGCTGTATTGCGTGTCATACCTGCTGTAATCCTTCTCTCGTCTCTGTGTCCTCAAAAGCTGATGCCGCCCACATGGACGTTCACAGCCTTGACGGAAAAGCCCGTCATATCCTGCAGGGCCGCAAATACGTTGGTCTGGACCTTGCCGGCCACATCGGCCACGGCGCAGCCGTAGCGGATCATCAAAAACAGGTGTACCACAATGGCGTCATCCACCATTTCCACCCGCACGCCTTTGGCCGTCATCTTCTTGCCGCCCATGAAATCCGCCATATTGGCGTTGAGCAGGCCGCCGACACCGTCCACTTCCAGCGCTGCGGAGGTGGCAATGGAGGCCACCACGTCTTCCGAGATCTGGATTGCGCCCATCTCTTCCTGATGGGTCATGTATTCTTTGTTATCAGCCATGGCCAGAATATCTCCTAACTCGTGTCATTCGTATAGCAATTATGTGTATTATACCAGTTCCCCTCTGAAAATACAACTGTTAATTTGCCTCCATGATTTTGATCTGGTCGGGCGTATATTCCGTCTCGCTGATGACGATGTCCTTGATCTTGGCCACGTCCGTGGCATCCAGCCCATCGGCATCACTGACCACCACGCTGATGCTGTCCTGACCCATAAAGGCCACGCAGTCGGCATAGCCCTTGGCTGTCACCAGGCTTTCGATCTGGGCTTCCGCTACGGTATAGGATGCCAGCACCTGCAAAGTCTCCGACGCTTCGTTTAGTACGCTCTGCTCAGCATTCTCGTCGGTCTCAGCCTCCTTGAGCATGCTGATGGCATTGTCACGAGCCTGCTTGCGGCTCAGGCGGGCAGTGGCGAAGTAATCATTCTCAGTACCCTGCGTCTGCTCCACCGTTTCATCCTGGCCGCTGACCAATGTGGACTGTCCCAGCACCTTGGAGGTATCTGCCACATTGTCGGCATACCGCCAGTTGAGATAGACCGCTGCGCCTACGAATACCAGCACCGTTGCTGCCACCGCCCGTTTTTTCCATACCTGCTTCATATATTGCTCCTCCTATTGCTTTTATGAATTCCACTTGATTACCGTGATCTTATCGCTGCTCAGTCCTGTCAGGGATGACACCGCTTCCGTAATGGCCAGACGCACCGACGACTGGTCTGCACCCTGGCAGACCACCACAGCCCCCTGATAGACCGGGTATACCTGTCGGGTCACCACCACATCTTCATACCCGCCTTTATTCAGCGTCACTGTCTCCTGCCGGCTTTGTGCATCCGACTGACCGGAAGATTCATCGGTATCCTCCGCCAGGTACAGCTGTGAGCTGCTCTTGAGCGTCAGCATGATCTCCAGCTTGCCGGCGCCCTGGATCCTGCTCAAAAGCTCCGCCATTTTGCGTTCCGTGTCCTCCAGGGAAAAGGTATCCCAGCTGTCGCCCTGGGGCTCCTCCTGCTGACCCGACCCTGTGGGCAGCAGCATCACTCCCACGCCCAGCAGCAGCACCAACAGCACAAAGCGATACTTCTTCCACAGGGCGGCACCGCCCATTTTTTCTCCCAGCCATTTCATGGCGTTACCTCCCAGTGCTGTTGATCTTCCCGCAGGCCCAGGTCTTCCGACAAAATGTGGGAGAGTTCCTGATGCCTGGGTATATTCAATGTTGCTGACACCGGCTGCCAGATGCCGTCCACCAACGCTACTTCCACCTCTACCTGGCATGTCACCCCCAGCTGCTCCGCTTTTTCCGATATATATGCCTGGGTTTTCTCTTGTATGATTGCCGCCATCTGCTGCTGATTCTCCTCCTGATAGATCTGGATCTGCCGGTCGATCTCCTGGCGGTATCCATCGTATTTCCACTGAAAATCCCACAGATCCAGCCCTAAAAGCGGGCGGATCAGCACCAAGAGCATGGTCAGGCCGCCGGTCACACGGGCGATGGCCCGGATGCTGCCCTTGGGCAGCAGCTCATAGAGCACGGCTGTGGCTGCGGCAGCCGTCACCAGTCCGAAAATCCACATTTTTACAGCGGAAATCATACCGTCACCACCATAATGGAAGATATCACGGAGATCAGAAGCAGCAGCGCACATGCGCCGGTCATACCCAGGACCATACCAAAGGCGCTGCCCAGACCATCCACCAGATCCACCAGCTGCGATGCCCCCATGGTTCCGGCCAAAAATGCCGTGATCTTATACAGCAGATACTGTACTGCCAGGCGCAAAAACGGCACCAGACACATGGCCAATACCCCCAGCATGCCTGCTACGCCGATGGTATTTTTCAGCATGGCGGCTCCCGCCAGTACGGTACCGGCGGCATCGGAAATGATATTGCCCACCACCGGGACGGTACCCATGGCAGAGCGGGTCAGCTGGGTGGTCAGGGTATCGGTGGAACCGGCCACGGCTCCGGAAATGGTGAGATAACCGGTATACAGCACCAGCGTGCCCGTCAGCACCCAGGCGGTACATTTGCTGATGGCCTTGGCGATGGTCTTGAGCCGGTGTCCCGGCAGCATGGCGTCCGCTGCCGCCAGGGCAACGTACACGTAGACCATAGGCAGCAGCACATTGCGGATAATCGTAATGAGCACGTCGGCAAAGAACACACCGGCTACATGCCGCACACCTGCCGAGGCCACGCCGCCCCCGGCGGCCACAGCCGCTGCCAGAGTGGGCAGGAGTGCCTTGGAATACACATTGAGCTGTTCCATGGTTTCCACCCCCTGGCCCATCAGAGACTGCATGTTCCCGGCAGCGATCCAGGTGATGGCCAGCGCACCCACCATGGGCACATAGCCAGGTGCCTCATCTCCCCGGGCAGCGTGGAGGCAATCCTGCGCCAAGCCACAGATCACCACCACGCTCAGCAGCAATACAGCGCAGCTGACACTCTCCTTCACCATTCCCAGCAGGTGCCCACAGGCCTCCTCCCAGAGATCCGCCAGGCCGTCTGTGAGGGTATGGACCCCTGTCTCCCCTTCCTCCAATTCCTCCAGAGCGGAGCCCGGCGGCAGGGGGTCCGTCAGCTCAGAGGGGAGAGACGAAGCATCAGCCTGTCCGATGGCTGCCAGCAACAGCAGCAAAATGATCCATTTTCTCATAGTAATGTCTGCAGCATCTCCCATACCTCCTGAAACAGCGGCAGCGCCGCCACCACAGCACACAACGCCCCTGCCGTCTCCAGCGCCTGGGCAATGGCCCCGGCGCCTGCGTCCCGGCACAGCTCTGCCCCAATCCGGCTGACCAGGGCGATGGCCACTGTCTTTATCAGCGGCACGAACAGCTCCGGGGCAATGCTGCCGGCGTGGAGCATCCGTGTCACCAGGTCCGTGATATCCCGCACGGCGCCGCCCAAAGCCAGCAGTACCACCGCCGCCACCGCCAGCGTCAGAAGCAGCGCCATTTCCGTACCGTTTTTCCGCAGCAGCGCCGTCAGCACAGCGCCGATCAGGCATACGGCGGTGATTTGGAAAATCTGGTCCATCACAGTGCAAAAAGCGCTTTGATGAGGTCAAAAAGATCGCTGATCTTCTGCACCAGCATCATCAGCACCACCACCAGGCCTGCCAGCGTGGTCATCATGGCCTGCTCTTCCCTGCCGCTGCGGATCAGCACCTGGTTGAGCACCGCCACCACGATCCCGATGGCCGCAATTTTAAAAATCAGATCGACATCCATACGTTCCCTCAAATCAACAGAATGATCAGCAGGCTGACACCGGAGACGCAGACCGCCACGGAGAGCTTTTCCTGCTCCCTCTGCCGCTGCCGGTACCCCTGGGCAACCTCCCGCAGCTGAGCGGCAGCCAGATGGAGTGACCCGGTGATGCGTACCTCGTCGCCCGTCAATTCCAATCTACAGAGGATCTCCCCAGCCTCCGTGGGCTGCACATCTGCAAAAGCCTCTGACCACACTTGGTGTAAAGGTAAATTACTGTTCAGATTTTTCTGTATGCTGCGGAAGTAGCATCCGCTGTGATCTCTGCCGCACTGGTCTGAAATGGCCTTGGGAAGCGGCGTCTTTTGCCAGCGTATGGCTGCCTCCATGCTTTCCAAGGCCGCTGCCAGATCCTGCAGCAGGGCGATGGTACGTCTCCTGCTCACGATCCACTGGGCACACAGCCAGGCGGTGGCACCGATGAGCAGCAAACTTCCGATCCACTTGCCCATCACAGCTGCTCCACCGTATAAGTACGGGTATCGCCGTCTCTTCCAATGACGATGCACCGGGAAAACACCCTGCTTTTCAGCAAGCGACGGAACAGCGACTTTTCCCGAAGCTCTTCCAATGATGCAGCGTGCACCGTAGCCAGCAGCGCTACCCCGCAGTTGGCCGCCCCCTCCATGGCCTGTACATCCTGCAGGACGGTGACCTCGTCCACGGCTATGATCTGGGGATTGGCGGCACGCAGCAGAATGGGAATACCCAGTGCCTTGGGGCAGGCGTCCAGCACATCGGTATGGCAGCCGATGGCGGCCTGTGCCACCCCATGGTGCATCATAGCGATCTCACTGCGCTCGTCCACCACCGAAACCCGGCAGGCAGGCATGTCCGGACTGCCGTCGGAAAGCAGGCGGATGAGATCCCGCAGCAGCGTGGTTTTACCCAGGCCCGGCGGCGAGAGGATCAGTGTACTGCAGAAGTGTCCGCTATCCCACAGCTGGGGCAGCAGGGACTGTGCGACACCCCGGCGTTCCCGGCCCACCCGGATCACTGCCGAGGAGATATCCTTCAGATTCACCGTTTGTCCATCTCGGATCACCGCTGTGCCGCAGATCCCTACCCGGAAGCCTCCCGGAGCCGTCAGGTATCCGGCACTGATGGTGTCTACGGCGGCATACCGGGAATAGCCCGTCACCGTGTCGCACAGCTGTTCCAGGTCGCTTTGGGTCACCACCGATCCGTCGGAGGAGACCATCCGTTCGCCTTCCGGCAGCAGTACCGTCATGGGACAGCCGCCACGGAGACGAAGTTCCTCCCCTACCGCCTTTTGCCAGTCCGGCAGTTGGCGGGCCAGCCACCGCCAACGCATGGGCAGCAGGTCTGCTGCCTGCTCAAACCGCTCTATGGCGCTCTTTTCCATATGCATCGCCATGCCTCCTTTGTGTGATGCTCCAATGTATGACGGCTCGTCCGGGAATATGCAAAAAAAGCGCTCTGCACATTTCGTGCAGAGCGTTGAGGGAATTATTCCATTATTCCCCGTACAGGGCGGAGAGGATCTTATTATAGATCTGGTCGGGATTTTTCTGGAAACGGCGGGCCAGATCTTGCGCCATGTCCTCGTCTGCGGACATCAGCTCCAGGTGCATCACGCTGTCTACGTCGTCACGAAGTGACAATTCCACAGTAAATGTACCGTTTTCCCGCTGGGTCACACGGCTTCGGACCTGATCCCGGCGCAGCAGCATCTTCTGGTATGCCTGAATGCTCTTATCCACCTTCATGCGCACCGAATACGGCAGGCTGGACTCGCAGATGGCGCTGTTGCGCAGACCCTTGGGCGTAATGCGGTAGCCCTCGCCTTCCTTCAGTTCCAGGTGCTCCGTTTTCACCAGATCATTGAGGCACTCGGAAAAGGCAAAATAGTCGATGCCGTCGTCGCACATGGTCAGCTCCTGCACCGCCTCCAGCGGCAAAGGCTGTGGGATCCGGGCGGCGATATACAGGATCAGAAATTTGATCTCCAGCTTGTCACGGATAAATCCTACGCTCATGGGCGTCACCTCGCTTTGGTTCTATTATAAGGAAAAAATCCGCAAATGTACAGTCTGCGGCGAAAATTTTCGAATCCTGTCGTTGCATTTCCTTCGGAAATCTGATACTCTGATATTTGAAAAATCACAAAGGGGGTGCTTTGTATGAAGAGATTTGCGTGGGCTCTGCTGGCCGCTTTACTGCTGCTGCAGTGCACAGCCTGCGGCGGTTACAGAAATCCCAAGCTGAAGGACGATCAGATCCCGGTAGTGTTGGAAGAACCTAAGGAGGAACCGGTACGCAATCCTCTTACCGGTGAAGTGTTGGATAACCCCGAGGCTGTGAACAACCGGCCGGTGGCAGTGATGCTCAACAACATCCACGAAGCCATGCCACAGCACGGCGTATCCGATGCGGACATGATCTTTGAATATCTGGTGGAATACGGCATCACCCGGATGGTGGCATTCTATCAGGATGTGTCGGATATGGGAACCATCGGTTCTGTCCGCAGCGCACGGCCCTATTTCGTGGAAACGGTATGGGGTATGGATGCCATCTATGTACACGCCGGGGGCAGCGCCGCCGCCATCAATATGATCTGGAATCTGGAAATGGATCATCTGGATGAAAGTGACTTCGATGTTTTCTGGCGGGATGAGAAACGTGCTGAAACCATGGCCTATGAGCACACGCTGATGACCAACGGGCCCCGGATCTGGGACTGCGTACAGGAGTACGGCTGGCGCACCCAGCATCAGGAGGATTTCTCCTATCCCGTCACCTATGTTTCCGACGGCACGCCCTACAGTGATTGGACGGCCAACAAGGTATCCGTAGTGTTCTCCGGCTACAAGACCGGTGTATTTACCTATAATGCCGCATCCGGCAAGTACAGGGTAAGCCAGTATGACGAGCCCTACATAGACGGCAATACCCAGCAGCAGGTGGAGATCACCAATCTGCTGGTGCTGCGCACCGACATGTATCAGCTCTCTACCGGGCACATGTCCATTGATGTGCAGGGCAGCGGCAGCGGATACTACATCTGCGGCGGCAAAGCCGTGGACATCCAGTGGCACAAGGCAGAAATGGATGATCCTTTCACCTATACCCTGGCGGATGGGACTCCCTTCTCCCTGGGCATCGGGAAAACCTATGTATGCGTAGTGGACACCGATGCAGACGTGTCCATCACCTGAAGAAAATAAATTTGGGGACGGCAATGCTGCCGTCCCCTTCACCTTTTTCAGCCAAAGACATACACTGGAATGAAAGACGATTCTTTCACTACTTATCAGGAGGTATTTTTATGGCTGAAAACGGAATGCCGGGCCCGGTCTGCGATCTGAGCAATGTCCGTGAGTCCGTATGCATCCACACCAGAAAAATATTTGACAGCTGCCGGGAAAAAGACTGCATCGAAGATCTGCGTTTCTATCCCACCAGCGCCGCACAGCAGGTGCTCAGCGGCTGCCAGATGATCCGGGGCGGTACGGCGGAGCTGCTGTACATCTACACCGACGTAAAGCCCGTCACCTTCAACCGGGGCTTCTATTCCATCGATATGCGGTTTTTCTACCGCGTCACGCTGCAGGTGGCCACCGGTACGCCCCGCTGCGCCGAGGCCGAAGGCCTTTGCGTATTCGACAAGCGCTGCATCCTCTTCGGCAGCGAGGGCGGCGCCAAGATCTTCTCCTCTGACGTGTCGCCGGAGGATCTGGATCTGGGCTGCAACTGCGGCTGCCATCTCCCCACCGCTGTGGTGGAGGCAGTGGACCCCATCGTACTGGATACCCGCATCGCCGAGTGCTGCACCCACAACCACTGCGAGTGCCCCCTCAAGGAGATCCCCGGATGCGTGGCCAGATGCTTCGCCCAGGAACTGGTGCTCAACGACACCTCTTCCCGCCGCTACTATGTGACGTTGGGTCAGTTCTCTCTGGTACGGCTGGAGCGGGACACCCAGCTGCTGATCCCGGTATACGACTACTGCATCCCCGAAGCCGAGTGCTGCGGCGACGACCAGCAGGATCCCTGCGGGCTGTTCAAGAACGTATGCTTCCCAGTGAACGAGTTCTTCCCTCCCAACTCTCTGGAAATGCCCAAGGACTACGTCAGTACCCGCAACTATTGCTCCTGCAAGGGATGAGCACGGCACCAAAAACAATGGGACGCCTTCCATAAGGCGTCCCATTGTTTTTATATGCGGTTTATGATTCACGACAGGATGAGGCCTACCAGCCACAGGAGCAGCAGCAAAGCCACGGCTACCCCCAGGCCCGACAGGATCCCCAGCCGGATGCGTCCATAAAAGCGGCGGCGCCTATTGCGCTCCATCAGCTGCTGTTTGGCGGCGAACAGATAGCGGGCAACGGCTGCCTGGTCACATCCCGGCGGAAGGGCATCTCCCATCAACTGCTCCGGCGTGGTATCCAGTGTCTGGGCCAACCGCATCAGCAGCTGAACATCCGGCAGGGACCGGTACAGCTCCCAGTCGGACACCGTCCGGCATGCTACCTGGAGATGGCCCGCCAGTTCTTCCCGGCTGAGTCCTTTTTTGCTGCGGATGCGTTTCAGATTTTTATGGAACATCAGTTTTTCTTCTCCTTCACCACCACGTTCTCATTCCCCAGCCATTCCCGGCACTCCTCCAGGAAGGCCGGGTGGTTCAGGCATTGGGCGCCCAGCAGCTTCCCGGTATCCGCCACACGGATCCGCAGCGGGGTCTCCCCTTCGAACATGGTCATCACCAGAGAGATATGCCGGAAAGCATCGCTGTCCACGCTGGGGATCTTCAGATAGATGGTGGTTTCCGGCTGACGGGGCTTGGGCTCCTCGCCCGGCGTCTGGTAAAGGGGATAGATGGAATCGCACATGATCTGGGGCGGCTTCTCATCCCGCACCGACAGGCGGCCCTTTACCAGCACCGGCGTATTGACCTGCATGAAGCTGCCGCAGCGCTCAATGACACGGTTGAAGCACAATAGCTCGATGCTGGCCAGTTCGTCCTCCACCATCACATAGGCCATCAGGGACTGGTTTTTCGTGGTACGGGTCTTACTGGACGTCACCACGCCGGCCACGGTGATATTCTGCCCGTCAGCAAACCGGCCGTCGGCATCAGAAAAGGAATCCAGAACATCCCGGATGGGCACGGCACCGGAGCGCCGGGCCAGCTCACGATAGTCGGACATGGGATGGCCGGAGAGATAGAGGCCGGTGGTCTCCTTCTCCATATACATCCGCTCCACTGCCGTATACTCCGGAATATCCGGCAGCGTCACCTGGGGTGCGCTGGAAGCAGAAGCGGACATGCCGAAGAAATCCAGCTGCCCCTCCACGTTCTGCCGGCGGCTGACGGCGATGGAATCCAGCACCTTTTCGTACACGGCGATGAGCTGGGAGCGCCGGGCGCCCAGACAGTCAAAAGCGCCGCTGCGGATCAGATTCTCCACCGCCCGCTTGTTCAGGTCACCGCAGTCAAACATGCGGCTGCAGAAATCCTGGAAGGAGGCAAAAACACCGCCCTCCCGGCGCTGCCGGATCAGGGACTGGATAAAGCCCCGGCCGATGTTCTTGATGGCCACCAGGCCGAAGCGGATGCCGCCCTCCTCCACGGTGAAGCCGTCATAGGAACGGTTGATATCCGGCGGCAGCAGTGCGATGCCGCACTCCTTACACTCGGCGATATACTCCGCCACCTTATCGGAGTTATCCAGTACGCTGGTGAGCAATGCCGCCATATACTCCCGGGTATAGTGGCATTTGAAATACGCCGTCTGATACGCCACCACCGCATAGCTCACGGCGTGGGCCTTATTGAAGGCGTAATTGGCAAAGTCGTAGATCTCGTCGTAAATGGCCTGGGCAGTCTCCTCCGGGATGCCGTTGGCCACGCAGCCGGCAATGCCCCGCTGGGGATCGCCATGGACAAAGGACTGGCGCTCTTTCTCGATCTCCTTGGCCTTTTTCTTACTGATGGCCCGGCGCACCATATCCGCCTGACCCAAAGAATACCCGCCCAGCTTGCGGAAGATCTCAATGACCTGCTCCTGATAAACGATGCAGCCATAGGTCACCGACAAAATGGGTTCCAGCGTGGGATGCAGATAGGTAATGAGCTTGGGATCGTGCTTACAGGCGATGAACCGGGGGATGGATTCCATAGGACCCGGACGGTACAGGGCAATGATAGCGGTGATATCCTCGATGCTCTGGGGCTTGAGGCCCAGGCACACACCGGTCATGCCGGTGGATTCCATCTGGAACACGCCGCTGGTGCGGCCCTGGGTCAGCATATCGAATACCGCAGGATCGTCCATGGGGATACCGTTCAGCGTAAAGTCCGGCTCACGGCGCTGCACCATCTTCATGGCGTCGTCCAGCACCGTCAGGTTCCGCAGGCCCAGGAAGTCCATCTTCAGTAGGCCCAGCTCTTCCAGCGTCACCATGGTGTACTGGCAGACCACCGCTTCATCGTTCTTGGCCAGCGGCACATATTCATAGACCGGCCGTTTGGTGATCACCACGCCGGCAGCGTGGGTGGAGGCGTGGCGGGGCATACCCTCCACAGCCCGGGCCATATTCAGCAAACGGCGGACTTTTTCATCGGATTCATAGAGGTCACTGAGCTGCTTGGAGAGCTTCAGGGCATCGTCCAGGGTAATATGCAGCGTGGCGGGCACCAGCTTGGCCACCGCATCCACCTCTGCATAGGGGATATTCAGCACACGGCCCACGTCCCGGATGGCGGCACGGGCGGCCATGGTACCGAAGGTGACGATCTGGGCCACGTGGTCATCGCCGTACTTGCGGCGGACGTAATCCACCACCTCGCCACGGCGGGTATCGCCGAAGTCCATATCGATATCCGGCATGGAGACACGTTCCGGGTTCAAGAAGCGCTCAAAGTACAGACCGTATTCCATGGGGTCGATATCCGTGATATGCAGGCAATAGTACACCATGCTGCCTGCAGCGCTGCCACGGCCGGGGCCTACAGGGATCCCCTGGCTCCGGGCAAAGCGGACAAAATCGGAAACGATGAGAAAATAATCGGTAAAGCCCATCTTCCCGATCATATCCATTTCGTATTCCAGCTGCTGACGGTAGGATTCCTTGCCATCCCCGTACCGCTCCGCAAAGCCCTCCTGACACAGCTTACGCAGGTAAGAGGGTGAATCATAGCCGGGAGGCAGCTGAAATTCCGGCAGGTGATATTTGCCGAAGGTAAAGCCGAACTGGCAGCGCTGGGCAATGCGCTCGGTATTGGCGATGGCCTCCGGGTAGCCGGAAAAGAGGGCTTCCATCTCCTCCGTGGAGCGCAGGTAGAAGTTCCGGGGCTCATAGCGCATGCGCTTTTCATCGTCCACCGTCTTGCCGGTCTGAATGCACAGCAGCACATCGTGGCTCTCGGCATCTTCCTTACGCAGATAGTGGGCGTCGTTGGTGGCCACCAGGGGGATCCCTGTTTCCTGGTGCAGGCGCAGCAGGGCACGGTTCACCTCCTGCTGCTGGGGAATGCCGTGGTCCTGGAGTTCCAGATAGAAATTGTCCGGACCCAGGATGGACTGGAGCTCCAGGGCATATTCCCGGGCTCCTTCATAGTTGCCCGCCAAAATCCGACGGGGAATTTCGCCGGCCAGGCAGGCGGAAAGGCCGATCAGGCCCTCGCTATGGGCACGCAGAAGCTCCAGGTCGATGCGGGGCTTGATGTAAAAGCCTTCCACATAGGCCTGGCTCACCAGGTAGGACAGGTTCCGGTAGCCCGTTTCATCACGGCACAGCAGCACCAGATGCCGGGCTTCGGAATCAAATTCATGGATCTTGTCAAACCGGGTACGGGGGGCCACGTACACCTCGCAGCCGATGATGGGATGGATCCCCTCAGCCTGGCAGGCACGGAAAAAGTCAATGGCTCCGTACATCACGCCATGGTCTGTGATGGCGATGGACGTCTGGCCCAGCTCTTTTACCCGCTTGGCAAGATCCCGGATGCGGCAGGCGCCGTCCAGGAGGCTGTATTCCGTATGCACATGCAGATGCGCAAAGGCCATGGCCTTACCCCTCTTTCAGCTCTTCCAGATAGTCGTACAGCAATGCCACGGAGGAGACGATCAGACGGTCGCAATGCTGCTTGATCTCCAGCTCCTCCGTTTCGGGAGTACCGTGGAGGTCCCCGTCACGCAGCAGGTCGTGGCAGTTGATGAGATTATGGAACTGGCCGGAGAAGCGGCTCAGAAACTCCTTGGTAAGCTTGGCGGTATATGCTTTCCGGGCCGGATCGTTTTCCGTATCGTGGGGATGCAGCATTCCCAGCACCAGCACGGCGCCGCTGGCAGCGCCGCAGATGTTGCCCACTCGGAATCCGCCGCCCATGCCTGTGGCGATGGCCCGGCACTGCTGCTCCGATAAGCCCAGCATATCCCGGTATGCTTCCAGTACGCTCTGGGCGCAGTTGAAGCCTTTGTGATGATAGTCCATTGCCTTGCGGCAGCGTTCCAGTTTGGTCATTTCAGTTCCCTCGCAGTTTCTAAGATTTTACGCATCCGATGGTTGATGCAGGATTTTGTTACCGGCGGATCACATTGTTCCGCCAGCTGGACCAGCGACAGCTCCGGATGCTCCAGCCGCAGCAGCGCCGTCTGGCGCAGCTTGTCCGGCAGGCGATCCAGGGCACCGGCCTGGCGCAGCTTTTCTATGGCCTGGCATTGCTCCTGGGCTGCATCCAGGGTTTTATTCACGTTGGCCATGTCACAGTTCATGGCCCGATTGGCGTCATTGCGGATCTCCTTATCCAGCTTGGTGGTCATGATCTCCAACGCCGAGGCCGGAGCGCCGATGGTGGTCAGGAGATCTTCGATATGTTCGCTCTGCTTGAAGTAGATCACATGGTTTCCGCCCCGCATGACGCTGCGGGGATAGAACCCCATCTCTGTCAAAAGGGCCGATACTTCCCGGCTGGCTTGTCCGTGGGAGGAAGCCAGTTCCAGATGATAGCGCTTGCCCGGGTCAGTGACGCTGCCCCCGGCCAGGAAGGCACCACGCAGGAAGGAGGCCCGGCAGCATTCATCCTCCAGGATGCCGAAATTCACATGTACAGCCAGATTCTGCCGGGCATCATAGCCCAGAAGATCCACAATCCGCTCCAGCTTATCCGGCTCCTGGATCTCAAAGACCAGCTTGCCCTTGCTCTCCGATTCCTCCGGCACACGGTCAAACCGCAGGTCGAAGGCCCGGCGGAACAGCCGGGGCAGCCTGGCGGCAAAGCGCTGGTTTTCCGTGATGATACGTACCTGCCGGGTATGGAAGGTATTGCAGTACAGCAGCACACCGTAGGCTTCCGCCCGGGCACAGCAGGAACGCTGCACCGGCGTGCGGCAGAGTTCATTTTTGACTTTCCAGGCAAAGGACTCCACGACCCGGCCCCTCCTCTCTATTTCTCACGGCGGCTCCTGGACGCATGGCGGGACGTTGCGCCCGCCACACGGATGGTACGCTGGGCATACAGGCTCATCAGTTCCCGGGCCAGATGGCCAGGGTTATGGCGTACGTGGTTATTCTCCACTGTGGCTACCGGACTGCTGACCACCTCTACACCCAGTGCCTCGCAGGCCTCCTTGTCGCAGAAAATGGCATCAGAACCCACCTGCTGGTACCGCTGCAGCACCGCAGGCGGAATGGTCCCGGCATTGGTCAGGCACAGCTGGAACAGGCCCGGGCAGCCATGGTGGAAGAGAGCACGGATGTGATCGGAAACAGTATAACCCTCCGTCTCCCCTTCCTGGGTCATGATGTTGCAGGCATAGACCTTCAGAGCATCCGATTCCCGGATGGCATCCACGATGCCGTCCACCAGCAGGTTAGGGATGATGCTGGTATATAAGCTGCCGGGGGCGAAAACGATCATCTCCGCATCCCGGATGGCTTCAATGGCGGCAGGCAGCGCCGCTGTGCCTTCCGGCAGCAGCCGCACACGGCGGATCCGGCAGTCCTGCTCTTTTTTGCACGGGCCGATATGGGATTCACCCACTACCGTGACCCCGTTTTCAAACTCCGCTTCCAGCTGCACATTGGCGGTGGTTACCGGCAGGATCCGGCCGGTGATGGCCAGCACCTGGCTCATACTCTCCACCGCTCGGTCAAAGGAGGGCTGGATGCCGTTGAGAGCCGCCAGCAGCAGATTGCCGAAGCTCTGGCCTGCCAGGCCGCCTTCGGAAAAGCGGTACTGCAGCAGCTGCACCATCAGCGGCTCGGCATTGGCCAGAGCCTCCATGCAGTGCCGGATGTCGCCGGGAGGCGGCATACCCAGATCCTGACGCAGCACACCACTGCCGCCGCCGTCATCGGCTACGGTAACAATGGCAGTGATCTGCTTGGTATAGATCTTCAGGCCACGCAGCAGCGTGGAAAGGCCCGTACCGCCGCCGATGGCCACCACCCGGGGCCCGTGTTCCGGGGCCATATGGTAGAAATACTGTTCCATGGACTCGCTCCTTTACCGAGAGATATCCCTGTGGTTTTCCGTTACCGGATAACCTTCCTTTTTAATGAATTCCGCCGTTTCATGGGCCACCGCCACCGAACGGTGATGGCCGCCGGTACAGCCGATGGCTACCACCAGCGCCGTCTTGCCTTCCTCGGCGTACAGCGGCAGCAGGAATTTCAGCATCTTGGTCAGCTGCTCCATAAAATCATGGGTTTTCTGAAAGCTGAACACAAAATCCCGCACATCGGCGTCCAAGCCCGTCTTGGGCTTCAGCTCCGCCACATAGTAGGGATTGGGCATGAACCGCACGTCAAACACCAGGTCTGCTTCCAGCGGAAGGCCATGCTTGAAACCAAAGGACAGCACGTTGACATTCAGGCCGCCGCGGTCGCTCTGGTCGCCGAAGAGGTTGAGCATCTCGCTGCGGAGCTTGGCGGTGGAAAACGCCGTGGAATCCAGGATGAAGTCTGCATGATCCCGCACCGGGCGCATCATTTCCCGTTCCTTCTCCACCGCCTGCTGGATGTTCAGGCCCTTGCCGGACAGCGGATGCTTGCGGCGTGTTTCCTTATAGCGGTTGATGATGGTCTGGGTAGATGCTTCCAGAAACAGCATCCGGCAGTTGACGCCGCTGGTTTTGATCCGCTCCAGCGTGTCGATGAGCATATCAAAGGGCTCACCAGCCCGGACATCGTACACCAGGGCCACACGCTCATACCGGCCGCTGGATGCGGCGCAGAAATCGGCAAATTTTGCCATCATTTCCGCCGGCAGATTATCCACGATATAGTATCCGATATCCTCCAGCACCGTTGCGGCTTTACTTTTTCCGCTGCCGGACAAGCCGGAGATGATAAGAATTTCCATAGTTGCCTCCTCAGGGAATGATTTTGACTTCCGGCTCCAGCAGGATCCCTGACGCTTCCTGCACCTTCCGCTGCACCTGCTCCATGAGCTGCCGCACATCGGCACAGGTGGCGCTGCCGGTATTGATGACAAAGCCGGCGTGCTTTTCAGAAACCTGGGCTCCGCCTACCGTCAGGCCCTTGAGACCGGCGTTCTGGATCAGCGTACCGGCATAATTGCCCTGGGGACGCTTGAAGGTACTTCCGGCGCTGGGATATTCCAGGGGCTGGCTGGTCTTGCGGCGGTTCATCAGGTCCTCCATCCGGCTGCAGATGGCTTCCATCTCCCCTTTTTCCAGCTTCAGTCTGGCCCCCAGAATCACGCCCTGGCCATCGGAAAAAATGCTGCGGCGGTAACCAAAGCCGGCATCTGCACCGGAAATGCGCCGAATGCCGTCAGGGTACAAGGCTATGACCTCCGTCACCACCTGGCTCATCTCGCCGCCGTAGGCGCCGGCGTTCATATAGACGCCGCCTCCCAGGCTGCCGGGGATCCCGTGGGCAAACTCCAGGCCCGTAAGTCCGTGCTGCTGGGCAAAGACCGCCAGGCGGCTCAGGGAGATCCCGGCATCGGCTTCCACCGTCACCTCGTCCACCCGGCGCACCTCGTTCATATGCTCAGCTACCTTGATGACCAGCGCATCCAGGCCTTCATCGGCCACCAGCAAATTGGTGCCTTTGCCCAGAACAAAGGGGGTGACACCGCACTGCCGGGCCAGGGACATCAGCAGCACCAGCTGTTCCCTGTTCCGGGGAAACGCCATCCGGCGGGCAGGGCCTCCGATGCGAAAAGACGTATGGCGCCGCATGGGCTCCTCTTTGGCTACCGGCAGATCCGGCAGATACTGTGCGATTTTTTCATCCAAACTCTCATACCAGAGCATGTTTGTTCCTCCAAGATGATATTCAGCGCTTCTTTTTACCCAGCAGCGCTGCGCCGATGATACCGGCATCATTGCCCAGCTGGGCCTTGACCACCCGGGTCCTCTTATCCCGGTTGCAGGGGATACTCTCCCGCTCCACCTGCTGCTGCAGGGGATGCAGGAGATATGCGTCGTCTTCGTTGCTGACGCCGCCGCCGATGGCCAGTGTATCCGGCTGGAAAATATTGATGAGATTGACGATGCCGGCAGCCAGATACTCGATATAAAGCCGACACACCTCCTGCCCCACGGGATCGCCCCGCCGGGCAGCAATGAAAGCCGACTGGCCGCTGATGTTCCCTTCATTCTCTGCCACCACCTGGCACAGAATGCTGTCGGGGTTCCGGTCCATGGCCTCACGGGTCAGGCGCTTGAGGGCACTGGCGGAAGCATACTGCTCCCAGCAGCCTTTACGGCCGCAGGGGCAGGGATGCCCATTGTGGACAATGGTCATATGGCCCACTTCCCCGGCCATACCGTTGGAGCCGTGGAAGATCCTGCCGTTATGGATGATGCCGCCGCCGATACCGGTACCCAGCGTCACCGTTACAAACCGCTTGCTGTTTCGTCCAGCACCGGTGAAATACTCCCCCACAGCGGCACAGTTGCCGTCATTCTCCACGTATAGCGGCTGGGGCAGATACCGGTGGAAAAGCCGGCGGAGCGGTACGTTGCGCAGCGGCAGGTTACAGGTATAGAGCACCGTGCCGGACCGGATCTCCACGGCGCCGGGAACGCCTACACCAACAGACGCGATCTCACTGATCCCCGTGCCTGTAGCCTCGGCCAGGTCCTGGATCATGGATGCCATGGTCCAGGCCAGATTCTCCTGATTGTCGATGCGGGCGATCTTCATTTTGGTGGTGGCCAGCAGCAGTCCGCTCTCGTCCACCAGTCCGGCCTTCAGATTGGTACCGCCAACGTCGATGCCTACGTATTTCATGTAGTCTCCTTTGTCTGCTGGGCCATAGCGTCCACTTTAGCGTCAAACGCCGCAACAAACGACTGGGCGGAGTTGTCTCCGTAGCTCATCTGCCGGTTTTTCATGGTTGCGATCTCCACGATACCGGCCAGGTTACGGCCGGGCCGCACCGGGATGGTGATATAGGGCAGCGACACGCCCAGCATGGTATACGTATCCTCACCAAGGCCCAGACGGTCATAGAACTTGCCTTCCACCCACTGCTCCAGCTGGATCACCAGGTCGATCTCCGTTTCAAACTGCACAGCGCCCATACCGAAGAGCTTCTGCACCTCGATGATGCCTACGCCCCGGATCTCCACATAGTGGCGGATGATCTCCGGCGCCGTGCCGTACAGGGAGTCGGAAACCTTCCAGATCTCCACGGCGTCGTCCGCCACCAGACGGTGGCCACGCTTCAAAAGCTCAATGGCCGTCTCGCTCTTGCCGATACCGGAATCACCCAGCATCAGCACGCCCTGGCCGTAAATGTTCATCAGCACGCCATGACGGGTGATCTGAGGCGCCAGGGCACGGTTGAGATAGTCGATGATATGGCTGGAAATATCCACCGTCTGCAGCGGGGTACGCAGCAGCGTTCTGCCATGCTTCTGGGCCAGCTCCAGAAGTTCCGGAAAGACCTCCATATTCCGGGAGATGATCAGCGCCGGGATCTCACAGCGCAGCAAATGGTCGAACACCTCTGTGCGTTCCTGCGGGGACATGGCACGCAGAAACGTCATCTCCGCCTTACCCAGGATCTGCAGGCGGCGGGGTTCAAAATAATCATAGAAGCCCACCAGCTGCAGGGCCGGACGGTTCACGTCGGAGATGGTGATCTCCCGGGTATCATAATCCCGCCCCTTCCAGATAACTTCCAGTCCGAAGCTCTGCACCAGCTTGCTCAATTTCGCAGGGGTACGCTTTACCTTTTCCATGGTCTTTTCCTCCTGTACGCTCCCATGTTCCGGAGAGAATATCCGGCAACTGGGTAGATACTTAATTATAGCTTATGCACCCTCTTTTCGCAACAGGCACCGCCGTGAAAATCATCTGCCGGTGAGTGATATTTCCCTCTTACAATTTTTTCAGTTTTTTGTAAAATAATGCTTGCATTTTGCCGTTTCATCTGCTAACATATTTAATGCTTGTGAATGCGAGCACAAAGTTTGTCACAGCAAGGAGGTGCAACGGATGGCTAAGTGCGAATTCTGCGACAAGGGCGTAACCTTCGGCATCAAGGTTTCCCACTCCCACAGACGTTCCAATCGTCCCTGGAAGCCCAATGTCAAGCGTGTGAAGGCTATGATCAACGGCACGCCCCGCCATGTGTATGTTTGTACCCGGTGTCTGCGTTCCGGCAAAGTTACCAGAGCGATCTAACCTTGGTCAAGCATAAGCCCTGTGCAAATGCACAGGGCTTTTTCCGTTCCGTGGAAGAAAATCCGTGGGCAGCTTTTGCTGCCCACGGATTCTTTTTTCAATATGTGCCTTTCGTCGTTGGAGCCACGGAGACAGGCCAACAGCCCTTATCCCTTTTTCAGGCGTGGCCCGGCAGCACGAAGCATCAGCTTTTTGGTACCTACGCCGTCGAAGGCCACCTCTACCAGAGCGTCGTTGCCCATGGGCTGCACCCGGAGCACCATGCCCTTTCCGAAGGTATCGTGCACCACACTCTCCCCGGCCTGCAGCTGCAGCAGCGGCACCGAAGCTGCCGCCGGACGGCGGAAGGATGGTCTGCTGCTCTGGGGCGTCTGACGGTTGGTTACCGGCACTGTCCGTGAGATGGGCAGATCGTCCTGTCCGGCATCCGACCACCGGGCCGGCGCAGGCTCCACCTTGCCCAGCCATTCCATATTCTCCTCCGGGATCTCACTGAGGAACCGGGACGCCATGGCCGGCGCTGTGCGGCCGTACAGGGTACGGTACCGGGCATTGGTCATGGTGAGCTTTTTCTTGGCCCGGGTCATGGCCACATAGCACAGCCGCCGCTCTTCCTCCATTTCCTCCGGATCGCCCATGGCGCGGTTGCCGGGGAAGAGCCCGTCCTCCATGCCCACCACGTACACATAGGGAAATTCCAGGCCCTTAGCGCTGTGCATGGTCATCAGCGTCACGCTGCTGCCCGTCTCATTCTGGCTGTCCAGATCCGTATACAGAGCCACCTCGTCCAGGAAGCCACCCAGCGTAGGCTGATCCGGATTGTTTTCCAGGAAGGCCAGGATGCTGGAGGACAACTCCTGCACGTTCTCCAGACGGCCGCGGCTCTCCATGTCGTCCTTCTCCTGGAGCATGGTGACGTAGCCGCTGCGGCCGCAGACGTATTCATAGAACTCCACCAGCCCCATATCCCCTTCCCGGCTCTGCATTTCCCGGATCATAGCTGTAAAGTCTTTCAGCCTTGCAGCACTTGTTTTCAGGGCGGGATATTCGTCTGCATGGCAGAGTACTTCAAAAAGGGATGTGCCGGATTCCCAGGCACAGGCCTGGGCCTTATCCATGGTGGCAGCGCCGATCTTCCGTGCCGGCACGTTGATGATCCGGCGCAGGCGCAGGTCGTCATTGGGATTGTGGATGACACACAGGTAGGCCAGCATGTCCTTCACTTCCGCCCGGTCAAAGAACTTGGTGCCGCCGATGACCTGATAGGGCACACCGTTGCGCTTGAAGGCGTATTCCAAAGCGTTGGACTGGGCGTTGGTGCGGTAGAGCACCGCATTGTCTCCCCAGCTGCCGCCCCGCTGGTACTGCATCATGATCTGGCCCACCACATAGTTGGCCTCGTCCCCTTCGTTGTAGGCGGTCTTGACGGTGACGATCTCGCCGGCGCCGTTGTCCGTCCAGAGAGTCTTGCCTTTACGGCCATGGTTATGGCCGATGACGGCGTTGGCAGCGTCCAGAATGTTCTGGGTACTGCGGTAGTTCTGCTCCAGGCGGATCACCCGGGCATTGCGGAACTGCTGTTCAAAGCTGAGGATGTTGCCGATATCCGCACCGCGGAACCGGTAAATGCTCTGGTCATCATCGCCCACCACGCACAGATTGCCGTGTCCGCCAGCCAGCAGGCTGGCCAGCTGGTACTGCATCTGGTTGGTATCCTGATACTCGTCGATGAGGATGTAGCGGAATTTCTGCCGGTAATAGGCCAGGGTCTCCGGGCTTTGCTGCAGCAGATGCACCGTATGGAGGATGATGTCGTCAAAATCCAGGGCATTGGCCTCCCGCAGCCGGCGGTCATAGCGCCGATAGATGGAGCCGATCCGGGTCTTATGCCAGTCGCCCCGGCCCTCCCAATAGGCGCAGAAGGCTTCAGGAGACTGCATCTTATCCTTGGCGCCGGAAATCACCGACAACACGTCCCGGGGCGAGAAGGTCTTCTCGTCCAGCTCCAGTTCCTTAATGACGTCCTTGATGACCCGTTTGCTGTCATCGGTATCATAGATGGTAAAGCTGCGGTCGAAGCCCAGCTTGTCGATGTCCCGCCGCAGGATCCGCACACAGGCAGAGTGGAAGGTAGCAGCCCAGATGTCCCGGGCCTCCGGCCCCAGCATCTGTTCCAGTCGTTCTTTCAGTTCCCCGGCGGCCTTATTGGTGAAGGTGATGGCCAGCACTTCCCAGGGCTGAGCAGGCTCCACGGCGCAGAGATAGTCCGCCAGCGGCTTTTGCTCCGGCTGGGGATCACGGAGATATGCCTCCAGGAAATCCACCTCATCCTGACTGATGGGCATGGGGATCTCCTGGCTGTCGCTGCCACGGCCATACCGCAGCAGGTTGGCCACACGGTTGATGAGCACCGTGGTCTTGCCGCTGCCGGCGCCGGCCAGCAGCAGCAGCGGACCTTCCGTGGCCAGGACGCCCTGCAGCTGGCAGGGATTGAGATGGGCATAGTTCAGGGCAATGGCCTCACGGCGTGCCCGGATAAAGCGTTGTTCCAGATCGTTCATGGTTCCCTCTTTTTCTCATTTGGTACTGCCATTTTAATATAGATCCGGCTGTGGGTCAACCGCTCCCCTCCCTTTCCCGGAAATTCTTCCTGCAGCAGCAAACCCCCGAAGCGCCAAATGCTTCGGGGGTTTGCCATTTTCTATTCCACCAATGTTTCTTTCAGCCGGGCCAGGCCTTTGCGTTCCAGCCGGGAGACCTGAACCTGGGACACATGCAGGATCCGGGCGGTCTGCTCCTGGGTAAGGCCCTTGAAAAAACGCAGCAGTATGGTCATCCGTTCACGTTCCGGCAGGGCATCGATGGCCTCCCGCAGAGCAATTTTCTCCACCAGCGCTTCCTCCGGTCCGTCGGTACCCAGGGTAGATTCCAGGGTCAGGCCCTCCGCCGTTTCCTGCTGCAAAGACTCCGGGGCACCGGTAGCCAGCTCGATACTGGCGATCTCTTCCGCCGTCAGGCCCGTTTCCTGGGAGAGCTCTGAAAGCCGGGGGTCCCGTCCCAGCTGCTGGCGCAGACGCTCCCGGGCGCTCCAAAGCATCTGCCCCTTTTCCCGGATGCTCCGCCCCACCTTCACCGCTCCGTCATCCCGGAGAAAACGGCGGATCTCCCCCGCGATCTTGGGTACGGCATAGGTGGAAAACTGGGTTCCATATGTTAGGTCAAAACCCTTTACAGCCTTGATAAATCCAATACATCCCAGTTGGTACAGGTCGTCCAACTCCACGCCGCAGCCATAGTAGCGCTTGACGATGGCCCAAATGAGGCCTGTGTTCTCCACCAGCACCTGATGGCAGGCCTCGTCGTCCCCCTGCTGCGCCCGATCCAACAGGGCAAACAGCTCACTGCTGCTCATTTGCCGGCACCCAGGCGCTGCTGTATGCGCTTGCGCATGGTCACGGTGGTGCCCTTGCCGGGTACGGATCGGATGGTAAGGCGGTCGGTAAAGCTTTCCATAATGGTAAAACCCATGCCACTGCGCTCCTCTCCGCCGGTAGTAAAAAGAGGCTGCCGGGCCTGTTCCACATCGGGGATACCGCAGCCCCAGTCACGCACCGATACCTCCAACGTTTTGCCCGGCAGGATCTTCAGTTTCAGCACCACTTTGCCGATGCTGTCGGGGTAGGCGTGGACGATGGAGTTGGTCACCGCTTCGCTGACGGCAGTCTTGATATCCCCCAGCTCATCCAGCGTAGGGTCCAGCTGGGCGGCAAAGGCGGCAGCAGCCATGCGGGCAAACCCCTCGTTGCTGCTGCGGCTGAGAAATTCCATGGTCACATAGTTCTGGGCTTTCAATTTCATATGTACTCCTCCTTCACTCCATCTCCACCAGACGATTGATCCCAGCTGCCTCCAGCACCTTCCGGGGCTGCGGGGCTACCTTGCGCAGCTTCAGCTGGCCGCCCAGTTCCCGTATACGACGCTGGGTGCGGATCACCACGGCGATACCGGAGCTGTCCATAAAGGTAACGCCGGAGAAATCCAGCACCAGCTGCAGCGGCAGCAGCACTTCGATTTCCCGCTCCAGCTGCAGCATCAGCCCCTTGGCGCCGTGGTGGTCCAGCTCCCCTTTCAGATAGATTTCCGCATGGCGGTTTTCCTGTTTCACACTGATCTCCATACCCGTCTCCTTAGTATAAAAAAATCACCGCAGATCTTTTGATCTACGGTGATTATATAAAATTTCGGCTTCTTTTTTTGTCGAATCAGCGGTGAAGCCACCCGGATCATCAGCCAGCCATAGCGGCGGCAGATTCCTCCAGCTTGGCGATGAGGGCACGGCACTTGTCGGCCTTCTCACGCTCGGCGTTCACTACGGCTTCCGGGGCACGGGACACGAAGCTCTCGTTGGCCAGCTTCTTCTCGATGCGTTCCAGATTCTCACGGGCCTTGCTCAGCTCCTTGGCGATGCGCTCCCGCTCCTTCTCCAGATCCACCAGCTCTGCCAGAGGCATATACACGGTGGCATTGTGGGTGGCCACGGCTACCATCCCCGTCAGGTTCGCCGGAGCAGTATCCGTCACCGAGATCTCACCGGCATAGGCCAGGCGGGTGATGAAGTGAGCGCCCTGCTGATAAATCTCCGGCGTGGCGGTGACAATGATCATCTGGGCCTTCCGGCTGGGGGGCACGTTCATCTCCGCACGGCGGGCACGGACGGCGGAAATGGCGTCCTTCACCGCCTCCATGGCAGCCTCGTCGGCCTGGAAGTCCAGCTCCGGCTTATAGGTGGGCCAGGGGGCACGGATCAGATAGTTGCCCTCATGAGGCAGGGCCTGCCAGATCTCCTCGGTGATGAAGGGCATGAAGGGATGCAGCAGCTCCAGCACACGCAGCAGCACGTAGCACAGAACGTTCTGGGCGGCGGCATTGGCAGCGGCGTCCTCACCGTTGAGACGGGTCTTGGTCAGCTCGATATACCAGTCACAATAGGTATCCCAGATGAAGTCATAGATCTTGGCAGAGGCCACGCCCAGCTCGTAGGCTTCCAGATTATCGGTGACCTCACGGATCAGAGCATTGAGCTTGCTGAGCACCCACTTGTCCTCCAGCTCCAGCTGCTCCGGCAGCTGCACCTTGTCGATGGTGAGGTTCATCATCACGAAGCGGGAAGCATTCCAGATCTTATTGGCAAAGTTCCGCATGGCCTCGCACTTCTCCACAAAGAAGCGCATATCGTTGCCGGGGCT
>CALWXA010000016.1 GCA_944385395.1 uncultured Oscillospiraceae bacterium
CAAAAGCGCTTCATGTTAGAAGCCACGGAGATCGCCCTGCATTATCCCGCCTATGACTGGGATCAGGGAACCGCATGTTTTTAGCTACGCGGTCTCAATGCAATACCGATCCTATACTCATGCAGGATTTGGGCGGTCTCCGTTTTTGTGATATGAAGCTCATCCCAAATGTTGATAAAGGAGGCACACCAAATGAAACAGCAGCAGCCTATGTTTACCGAATATCCTGATGTCGTTGAAGTTGATGATTTGCGTAAAATGTTGGGCGGCATTAGTAAAAAGCTAGCTTATCGGCTACTTGCCGAGCAAGAGATCCACAGTGTCCGCGTGGGACGTACTTACAAGATTCCAAAACTGTGTGTGATTGAATATTTGTTGGGCGAGGAAATGTGCCACATTAACTTGTCTTAAAAAAGACATTTAGAGCCTGCTCCCTCCAAAACACGTAGAAAAGTCAAGTGGTATTTTTACGTTTTATATATGGCTATTCGAACCGCTTCATGATATGTTGAGGGTGTCAACAGCAGGCAAATACATGCATGTTATAACAAAGGAGGAAATTATGATAACAGGTTGCCTGCAACAAAAAAATGGTTACTACTATGCACTACTCTATCTAAGGGTGAATGGTAAGCGGAAGGTAAAATGGATTGCTACGAAACTTCCAGTCGTCGGAACCAGTGAGCGGAAGGTGCGGAAAGTCTTTGATGAAATACGGATGCAATATGAGCTAGTGGAAGAAGAACGCCTCCAACGGGAAGCCCAAGAAGAAGCGATGTTCAAAGGTGTCCACCCAGATGCTCGGCAAGAGTTCACTGTGTACATGGAAAAGTGGCTTAAGGGTGTTCGTGCAACACTTGCCACTGCAACCTATCAGAGTTACTCTGACATGCTGAGAGCACGCATTATTCCCTATTTTCGCCCCCAGAACATCCCTCTCATAGATGTAACGCCTCAGCACATCGAGGCGTTTTATCAGAAAATCCTAGAAGATAAATGCACCACAAATACAGTTATCCATTACCATGCAATTATCCGAAAAGCCCTGCAAAATGCGGTACGAAAAGACATTCTTCCTAGGAATCCAGCAGACCAGGTGGATCGCCCTAAAAAAAATGTTTACCATGGCACCTTCTATAATGAGGAAGAAATGCTGGAGCTCTTTGATGCAGTAGCATCCGATCCTTTAGAGGTCTGTGTAAAAATAGCAGCCTATTATGGTCTTCGCCGAAGTGAGGTTCTCGGGTTGCGATGGCATGCAATCGATCTGGAACATAAGACTATATCTATTAGCCATAAAGTGATTGAAGCTGAAGTAGACGGAAAATTTGTTCCAGTCGGGGAAGATGTCTTGAAAACCAAGTCTAGCTTTCGTACATTGCCTTTAATCCCAGCAGTAGAGAAACTGCTGCTGGAAGAAAAAGAGAAGCAGGAAATGTACCGTCGGCTCTTTAAGAAATCCTACTGCCGTGATTACCTTGACTACATCTGTGTTGACCAGTGTGGTCGGCTTCTCCGGCCCAATTATGTTACAGAGCATTTCAGTTGGCTTATTCAAAAATACGGTCTAAAGAAAATTCGGTTCCATGATCTCCGCCATACTTGTGCGAGTCTGCTTCTCAGCAACGGGATTTCAATGAAGCAGATCCAGATCTGGCTTGGCCACAGCACATTCTCTACTACAGCTGATATTTATGCTCACTTGGACTTCTCAGCTCAAGAACAGTCTGCAGCGACAATGGGTGCCATGTTTGTGCGTGGGAAAACTTCAGTATAAAAAAGAAGGGCTCGTAGTGGGTAACCCACTACAAGCCCTTGGCGGAGACGGTGGGATTCGAACCCACGGACCGGCTCATCACCGATCAAACGATTTCGAGTCGTTCTCGTTATGACCACTTCGATACGTCTCCATGCTGTATTTCCAAGCCTTTCCGATTTCTGTACACAACCTAAACGATGTGTAGGGAAGACAGGAAAGTGTTAGAAAAACCGTAGATATTCCATTTTTGAAAAGCGTAGATGAGCAAAAATCCCAGCAATATCAAGAGGTTGCGAAGTCAGACAAAGAAATGACCGACACAATTTCGAGTCAGCCCCGTTATGACCACTTCGATACCGCTGCATACGTGTATAAGAATGATAAAAAAACGAAAAATGGTTGACAGCACGCCTATGCTGGCATACCATAGCCTGTGGCTTTTTATTATGCCACAAAGCATCTTGAATTGCAAGCCCGCTCTCACAGGCTGGAAAAGGAAAATGCATTATGAAATACCGTGTGTTCATTCCCGGGTCTCCCGATACCTTTAAAAATTATGCCGCGGCGATCCAAGCTGCCGGCGCAGAGCCCTGTTTTCACTGCAGTGCGGAAGAATGCCACGCTCTCCTCTTGCCAGGGGGAGAGGACATCGAGCCCTGGCGCTATGGGCAGCCGGTTTGCGGTTCCGTGGACATGAAGCCGGAGCGGGATGCCATGGAGTTTTCTGTCCTGGAACGGTTTTTTCCCCTCCAACGTCCTATTCTTGGCATCTGCCGGGGTCTGCAGCTGATCAACGTCTTCTTAGGGGGCACCTTGGTCCAGGATCTGCCCGGGCACCGGCAAAGCGGAGGGTTTGACCGCCTGCACCGCAGCCATTCCACCCCTTCCCTTCTCACCTCTCTCTATGAGCAGGGCACCATTTTGAACAGCGCCCACCATCAGGCCATCGACCGCCTGGGCAGTGGCCTTACCGCCGTTCAATGGACACCTGACGGGGTTATCGAAGCGGTGGTCCACAAGGATCTGCCCATCTATGCCCTCCAGTGGCACCCCGAGCGGATGAGAGGCCCCTTTGCAAAGCCTGGTACCGCAGATGGCGATTTGGTCTTTCAGGCGTTCTTGTCCCTCTGCAAATCCTGAGACCCACAGATATCTTGGGGCAGATTCTTTTTAAAACGGCCGGCCCTTTCAGGCCGGCCTCTCATTGTCCCGGAAAAAATCAATACCAGGACTTGACAGCATCGAGGTTCCGTGGTAAGATACTAAAGCTGACGGTTTCCGTGGAGGGCATCTGCAGGTGTAGCACAATGGTCAGGGCACCAGCCTTCCAAGCTGGGGATGCGAGTTCGATTCTCGTCACCTGCTCCAACATTCGCGCCAGTAGCTCAGCTGGATAGAGCAACTGCCTTCTAAGCAGTGGGCCAGGGGTTCGAGTCCCTTCTGGCGTGCCAGCTCTCCTTCGGAGTGAGCGTCGGCGGAAAACAGTCTGTCCCGATGTGGTGGGTGTAGTTCAATTGGCAGAGCACTGGATTGTGGTTCCAGGTGTTGTGGGTTCGAGTCCCATCACCCACCCCAGAGCAAAGGGGATCGGGGGCGCCCCCCGGTCCCCTTCTTTTCCTATTGGGGCGTCGCCAAGTGGTAAGGCAAGGGACTTTGACTCCCTCATCCGCTGGTTCGAGTCCAGCCGTCCCAGCCAGTTTTTTTCGCCCCGCGGCGTTTTGATAGAGTTTCGCTTATGACCCGGTAGCTCAGTCGGCAGAGCAACTGCCTTTTAAGCAGTGGGTCCGGGGTTCGAATCCCCGCCGGGTCACCAAGACGCGTAAATACGAACACTCATGCCGATTAAAAAGAAAAGGAGTGCTATGTAATGCAGCAATTTGGTACCGATCTGACCCATTTAGGTACTCGTATTGATTTGGGTACGCAAGCAATTCCTAAGGTTGCTCCGATTGTTATGAGTGGAGCATTCGAATTTGACACTCCAGAAGATCTGGAAGCAGCTAACAGAAATGAAATTGTCGGATATAGCTATGGTCGAGATGGAAGCGTAACCAGTGACTGTGCGAGAGATATTTTAACTGCTTTAGATGGTGGCGAAATCTCAGAGATTTTTCCCAGTGGTATGGCAGCGATCAGTTGCACGTTAATGAGTCTGCTGAAAACTGGTGACCATATCATTATGAGCAGTGTTATTTTTGGTACTACTTACAACATGATTGTTTGGCAGCTCTCTAAGCGTTATGGTATCGAAGTAGATATTGTTGATATGTTTGAGGACGATTTAGAGGCGCATTTCAAACCCAATACAAAGGTGGTGTTCCTCGAGGCAATTAGTAACCCGATGGTTGCGGTTGCTGATTTACAGAAAATTTCGGATATTGCCCATCACCACGGAGCTAAAGTGGTTGTGGACAGTACATTTGCAACGCCTATCGTTTGCCGTCCTATTGATTTTGGCGTTGACTTTGTTGTTTACAGCGCAACTAAATTCTTAAATGGACATAGCGATATTATGTGTGGTGCGGCAGTCCTAAGAGATAAGTCTGATTTTAAAGCATTGGCCGATCAGCGCCGCATCTTCGGTAAGAACATCAGTCCCTTTGATGCATTCCTCCTTACACGCAGTTTGAGAACACTTGAAGTCCGTATGCATGTCCATTGCAACAATGCGATGCGGTTGGCACGTTTCTTAAGCGAGGAGCGCGGCCTGCCTGTGCGGTATAGTGGATTGGAAAATGATCCGTTCCATGAGATTGCGAAAAAGCAATTCAATGAAGGTATGTTTGGCGGTATGGTTAACTTGGATCTTGGTACCTATGAAAAGGCCATGAATGTTGCCAGAACTCTGAAATTGGTCAAGCTTGTTCCTAGCTTGGGATGTCTTACTACTACGATTTCCGATACTAGAACGTCCCACTCCAGCATGTCTGCGGAGGAACGCAGAAAATCGAAGATTGGTGACGGAATGCTGAGAATCTCGGTTGGCCTTGAGACCATCGAAGATATTATTGCTGATTTTGATCAGGCTCTGACTGCAGTTGAAGATAGCCGGGCTTAAGTCAATGGGAGTGTGTTACTGTGACAAATTATTCTAAATCTAAGGAATTCGAGAACGGCGCTTCCGGCTATGCCGACTTTGTGTGCTTTAGCTATAAACAATTCGTTTAAACAGCAGATCTGAAAATTAGAAATGGTCTCTTGGGGTTTTAAAAAGAAGGACACGCCAAAAGCGTGTCCTTCTTTTTAGGTTCCGGCGGCCAGAGGCCGCCCCCCCCTTTTTTCTCTGAAATGTTCAGGGCCCGCAAAACTGCCGTGCTGAAGGTGCAGCCGGGGATCAAGACTCCTTGGAGCGCTTCAGGACCTCCAGCAAAAACCGCCAGACCCGCTGTACGGAGGAAATGCTCATTTTCTCTCTGGGGGTGTGAACCTCCAGAAGGTCGGGGCCCAGGGAGACGCAGTCCAGCCCGGGTATCTTTCCGGCAAAGATACCGCACTCCAGCCCGGCGTGGATGGCCTCAATTTTCGGGTCCTTGCCGTACTGATCCCGGAAGATCTCCACCATCAGTTCCCGCAGAGGAGATTGCTCCTGATATTGCCAGCCGGTATACTCTCCGGAAAACTCCACCCGACCGCCCAACTGTTCCATCAGGCAGCTGAGGCGATCTTTGAGCATCTCCTTTTGAGAATCTACCGAACTGCGCACGCTGTAAGAAGCCTGCACAGTATCTTCATCTGTGGCCAAAATCCCCATATTGAGGGAGGTCTGAACAAGGCCCGGGATATCTGCGCTCATGGCCTCAATCCCGTTGGGCAGGCACTGGAGCATACAGATGACGCTTTCTGTAGAGGGCAGATCCAGAGGAAGTCCGGCACTCTCAGCGATCTCAGCCTTGACAAACAGGCCGGCGTCGGTGGTCCGATACTCGTTTTGCAGGATGCGCTCCATATCCCGGGCCACCTGATGGGCGGCCTGGGCGTCAGACACAACCACCACTGCCCGGGTTTCCACAGGGATAGCGTTGTCCTTCAGACCGCCATCCACGCTCTGGATACGCATCTGGGTCTTTTGCGCCAAGGCACGGAGGATCCGGCCCATCAGCATGTTGGAGTTGGCCCGCCCCTTGTGGATCTCCGCGCCGGAGTGTCCTCCGGTGAGGCCACCCAAGGTAATCTCCAGAGCAGTGCCCGCAAAGGCCGCCCGGACTACAGGCAAAATGCAGGCGGTGGTGTTGCCCCCGGCGCAGCTGACGGTAAAGATCCCCTCGGACTCAGAGTCCAGATTGATCATCTTTCTCCCCTTCAGCGGGGAGACATCCAAAGCTGTAGCGCCCAGCAGGCCGATTTCCTCGTCAGTGGTAAACACAGCCTCAATCCGGGGGGCGGGCAGTTCTTTGTCATCCAGGACGGCCATGGCCATGGCCACGGCAATGCCGTCATCGCTGCCCAGAGTAGTACCCTTGGCATAGACATAGTCCCCATCGACAGCCAGGTCCAGGCCCTCACGGTCCATGTCCTTGGGGCAGCCCGAGATCTTCTGGCACACCATGTCCAGATGGCCCTGGAGAATGATAGGCTGGTCGTCCTCATAGCCGGGGGCGGCCGGCTTGATGATGATCACGTTGTTGCTGGCATCCTGATGGTACTCCAGTCCCCGCTCCTTGGCGAAGGCCACGCACCAATCACTGATCGCCTTCGTGTTCCGGGAGCCATGGGGAATGGCGCACATGGCTTCAAACAACGAAAATACTTTCTTGGGTTCCAGATGTTCCAAAACCTGCATTGCTGCTTTGCTCCTTTCAAAAACCGCTTATCTCAGGCAAAACCGACCACCGGGCAGTTCTTTGACCAGAAGCTGCTCCGTCATATACTGGGCGAGCTTCGGGGCAAAAAGGCGAGGATTTTGTACAGCGGCCTTCTGCCGGGACCAGAATTGCCCTGCCTTTACGTCCTTGCACAACCGGCCCATCTCCTCCAGGGAGATGCTCTCGTGCTTTTTTAAATAGTTTACCACCTTCCGGGCACTTTTGCTCAGCAAAATCCGCTCCAGGTCCTCCTGCTGGGTCATGCTTTTATGCAGTCCCCAGGTATAAAGCACAGCGGTGACCAGAGCGAAGGCCAAAATACCCAGAATGATCTGCGGCGTACTCACGGCTTCACCCGATCCTTTCCCTGAAACAGGATAAACTTGTTGTTGTGCAAAATCTGCATATAGTGTACCAATCGCTCGTACAGGGGCTCGGCCCCATCGCCGAATTGCTCCTTCATCCGCTGAGCCAGCTGGCCCACGGTGCGCCGGCCATCCATCTGCTTCCAGAGAAAGCTGCCGTACTCGTCCAGTTTGATGTGGCTGACCCGGGGAGTGTGGAAGAACTTCTGAGCGATGGCGGCATAGAAGCCCCGGTGGACCATATGGATGGTAACAATGCCCTCTTCATCCTCGCTCCAGTCGTTTTGGGAATTTATGACGGGAATAAAATCCAAATAATTGTTGTTCTTTTTGTTTACCATATCGGTTTCTCCTCATGGATCATAGCCCAAGCCGGGCTGCATACCAAAGTATACAGCCCGGCTTGAAAAAAGACAATGTTTATTTCTTCTTGCTGTCCTTGATCGCAAAGAAATAGATCGTAAGCAGGATCAGGGCGAAACAGACCAGGCCGCCGATGTTGCCGATGGAGAAAGCCTCCCCAATGTTGATCTTGTCGCTGAGATAGAGAGTCTTACCCTCGGCGTTCAGACCCATGGGGATGACCGCCAGCACTGCCAGCAGGATGCCCACGATCCCCTCGCCGGCGATCAGGCCGGAGGAGTACAGCACACCGGACTGGACCACATTTTCCTTGTCCTTCTCAGAGGCGTACTTGCGCTTTTCCAAATACCAGCGCAAAATGCCGCCCAGCACCATAGGCACGGACAGATAGATGGGCAGGTACAGGCCGATGGCAAAGGGAAGCACAGGGATACCCAGCACCTCTACCACCAGAGCAATAAACACGCCAACGAACACCAGGTTCCAGGGCAGGTTGCCGCCCATAACACCCTCCACGATCATCTTCATCAGCACAGCCTGAGGAGCAGGCAGATCATTGGAGCCATAGCCGCCCCAGGCGTTGCTCAGCAGATACAAGATGGCGCCGATCGCCACGGCGGAGACAGCCACGCCGATGAGTTCGCCGATCTGCTGCTTTTTGGGAGTAGCACCCACCAAAAAGCCGGTCTTCAGATCCTGGGAGGTATCGCCGGCAATGGCGGCGATCACGCAGATGATGCCGCCGATGACGATAGCAGCGATCATGCCGCCTATGCCGTCATTACCGGTGGCCTTCAGCAGCAGGGTGGAGATGAGCAGAGTAGCGATAGCCATACCGGATACCGGATTGTTGGAGGAGCCAATAAGGCCCACCATCCGGGACGATACGGTGGCAAAGAAGAAGCCGAAGACAATAACAATCAGGGCGGTGAACAGGTTCAGAGGGATGGCAGGAACCAGCCACATGACCACGGCCACCACCAGAATGCCCAGCAGAACGATCTTCATAGACAGATCCTGTTGGGTGCGCAGAGTACTGCTGCTGCGGCCCTTGCCATAGTCGCCCATGGCATCCTTAAAGGTGCGGATGATAAGGGGCAGGGACTTGATGAGGCTGAGTACACCGCCGCAGGCTACGGCGCCGGCGCCGATATAACGCAGGAAGTTGCTCCACAGGTTGGACACACCGCCGGGGGCCGCGATCAGCTCATTGATGGTCTTGTCCGCAGGAAACAGGATCAGGTCCCCACCAAACAGGGCCATCAGGGGCATGATCACAAACCAGCCCAGCAGGCCGCCTGCAAACAGGTAAGAAGACACCTTCACACCGCAGATATAGCCCACGCCAGCCAGGGCGGGCAGCACGTCGATGCCGATGCCGGAACCCTTATAGGGGGTGATGTCATAGGTGATCTCACTGGGGAACAGCTTCAGGCCGTCGGCAATAAACTTATAGACGGCAGCAATCCCCAGACCGGAGAACACGGTAGAGGCTTTGGCGCCCCCTTCCTCACCGGCGATGAGCACCTCGGCACAGGCCTGTCCCTCAGGGTAGGCCAACACACCGTGCTCCTTGACGATCAGGGCGCTGCGCAGGGGGATCATCATCAGCACACCCAATACGCCGCCGCACAGAGCAATGAGGCCAATCTCCACCAAGGAGGGCACATCGCACAGTCCGTCCTTTGCCCACATGAACAGGGCAGGCAGGGTGAAAATGGCGCCGGCAGCCACGGACTCGCCGGCAGAGCCGATGGTCTGGACCATATTATTCTCTAAAATGGAGTCCCGGCGGAGGATCTTGCGGATGACTCCCATGGAGATGACCGCGGCGGGGATAGAGGCAGACACCGTCATACCCACACGCAGGCCAAGGTACGCGTTTGCTCCGCCGAAGACAATGGCCAGAATAGCGCCCAGGACGATGGAGACCACCGTGAACTCAGGCATGACCTTGTCTGCCGGAACATAAGGTTGGAATTTTTCTCTTCCACGATAATTCGTTCCCTTCTGTCTATTTGCTGTGTCAAAGGCCGCTGTGTCTATTTTCACAAGCGGGTACGGCACATAACCTCTCTATTCTATTCAAATATCCCCAGTTCGTCAAGTTTTTTGCAATCTTTTCATTTTGGTTTTCCATGGAAGATGCGGTGTGCTGCCTGGTATAGAGCGAAAAGAGCAGGTTCTTAATGATGCCGGTCCGCCGAACTTTTACGCCTGTCCGCCACTCCGCCGCCTCCCTGCCGGCAGTCAGTGCTCTCTGGTCCCTCTCCTCCGCTCCTCTTTACAGCAGGAAGCGGGCATGCTATATTCTATGGCAGTAAACGGACCCCGGGCATCTTCACCACGATGCTCAGGCCAGTACCGGAGAGGAGGTGCGGACGCTGCATACCCGGGACATGACCCAGGGGCGGCCCTTGAGACTGATCTTATCCGTGGCTTTTCCCCTGATGATCGGCAACATCTTTCAGCAGCTCTATACCGTTGTGGATGCCCAGATCGTGGGCAGTGTGGACGGCGTCCACGCCCTGGCGGCCCTGGGGGCCGCCGACTGGTTCAACTTCTTGTTCCTGGGGATCGTCCAGGGCCTTGCCCAGGGTTTCGCCATCCCCATGGCCCATGCCTTTGGCGCCCAGGACATGCCGCAGCTGCGGCGCTGTGTGGGCAATGCCGTGATATTGGCGGCGGTGTTGGGCATTGCGGTGGCCCTGTGCGCGCAGGTGCTGGTCTCCCCGGTGCTGACATTGCTGGGAACCCGGCAGGAGCTCTTCGGCATGGCCCGGCTCTATCTCAGGATCCTCTTTTCCGGTTTTCCCCTGGTTATGGGGTTCAACCTCTCCGCCGGAATATTGCGGTCATTGGGAGACGGGCGCTCACCCCTCTATGCCATGATGGTGGCCTCCGGGGTCAATATTTCCCTGGACCTTTTGTTTGTGGCGGTGTTCCGCTGGAGCGTGGCCGGGGCGGCAGCAGCCACCGTCATTGCCCAGGGGGCGTCGTTTCTCTTTTGCCTGTACCGCCTCAGCCGCCTCTCCTTCCTGCGCCCCGGGCGAGAGGACCTGCGCCTGCAGCGCAGCGTCTGGACGCGCCTTGTGAGCATGGGGCTGCCCATTGCCGCCCAAAACGCCATCATCGGCGCAGGCGGCATGGCGGTACAAAGCATCGTCAACACCATGGACGTTGCCTTCATCGCCGGCTACACCGCCACCAACAAGCTCTATGGCGTGCTGGAGATCGCCGCCATCTCCTGCGGCTATGCCGTGTCCACCTATGCCGGGCAGAACCTGGGAGCCGGAAAGCTCGGCCGCATCCGCCGGGGCGTTTTTCAGGCGGCAATCATGAGCGTAGCCATTGCCATGGTCACGGCTGGTGTGATGTTTTTGGTGGGACGCCCCATCATTGGGGGCTTCCTCTCCGGCTCGGAGGCGGAGGTATCCGCCGCCTCCGCCTATGGCTGCGAATTTCTCTACCTGATGAGCATGTTCTTGCCGGTGCTCTATTTGCTGCATAACTACCGCTCCGCCCTGCAGGGGATGGGCTGCGCTCTCATGCCCATGGTTTCCGGGATCTTTGAGCTGATCATGCGGGTGGGCTCCGCCGCCTTCTTGCCGGGCATCTTGGGCTACCAGGGTCTGTTCATCGCGGAGGTCCTGGCCTGGGCGGGAGCGGACCTGGTCCTTCTGCCCAGTTACTACCTCTTTTTGCGTCATTTTGGGGGCGGGCACCTTCCCCCCTCCCGTGGAGAATAGATCAGCGCGGCCAGGCATTGCCTGGCCGCGCTGATGGTTCCCTGCTGAAAAGCGCTCTTGCCAATGCGGGGGCGGCAGAGCGCCCTTTTCGTGAGAGAGCGCCCCCCTCACAACACCCTCACACCATCTGCCCTGGGATGATAGCCCCTGGAGAAAAATACGGTCATGGCCCGGATCAAGGCCCGGGTATCCTCCATAGAGGCCACCTCACAGCAGCTGTGCATGGCCAGCTGGGGAAGGCCCACATCCACCGTGGGGACTGAGAAGTGCGCCGTGGAGATGTTGCCCAGGGTGGAACCGCCAGGCAGGTCCGCCCGGTTGCTGTACCGCTGGACAGGCACTCCCGCCTCCTGGCAGATCCGGCGGAAATACGCGTCGGACACGGCATCGGTGGTATAGCGCTGGTTGGCGCTGTACTTGATGACCACGCCGCCTCCCAGCGCAGGGGCATCTGTGGGATCGGCATATTCCGGATAGCCGGGGTGCACGGCATGGGCATTGTCCGCCGA
>CALWXA010000017.1 GCA_944385395.1 uncultured Oscillospiraceae bacterium
GGTCAATGGCCGCAGCGCCCGGCAGTTCTGTTCTCAGGGACAGGTTCGGACGGCGGCCCTTTCCCTGAAGCTGGCGGAGCGTGAAATCCATAAAAACGCTGTGGGAGAGTATCCGGTGATGCTGCTGGACGATGTGCTCAGCGAGCTGGACCAGCGGCGGCAGGAATATGTGCTCCACCGGATCTCAGGCGGTCAGATCTTTATTACCTGCTGTGAAAACCATCGCCTGACAGGTCTGGAAGACGGCCAGGTTTTCCATATCCGGAACGGGGAGGTGGTCTGATGGGCTATCTGCATATCGGTCAGAACGTGATGCTGGAAGACCGGCGGATCATCGGTATCTTTGATCTGGATATCACCTCCCAATCCAAAATCACCCGCAGCTTTCTGGATCAGGCGGAACAGGAAGGCGTGGTGCTGTCGGCCATCGAGGATATTCCCAAATCCTTTGTGGTCTGTGACCATCCCTATCACCGCCAGATCGTCTATATATCGCAGCTCAATTCCTCCACCCTGGCCCGGCGCAGTGCCGGCGGGAAGGAAGGAGCGGAAGGAGAAGAAAAATGTCTGAACTGGAAAAAGTGACAGCCGTAGAACAGGAATACGGGGCAGCGGAGATCCAGGTGCTGGAAGGCCTGGAGGCCGTCCGCAAGCGCCCCGGTATGTATATCGGCTCCACCTCCGCCTCGGGCCTGCACCATCTGGTGTATGAGATCGTGGATAACTCCATCGATGAGGCCCTGGCAGGCTATTGTACGGATATCCGGGTTTCCATCAATCCCGACGGCACCATTACCGTCAGCGATAACGGCCGTGGTATCCCTGTGGATATCCAGCCCCAGACGGGGCGTCCTGCCCTGGAAGTGGTCTTTACCGTCCTCCATGCCGGCGGCAAGTTCGGCGGCGGCGGTTATAAGGTGTCCGGCGGCCTCCACGGCGTGGGCGCCAGCGTGGTGAATGCCCTTTCCGAATGGCTGCAGGTGCAGGTCCATAAGGACGGCAAGATCTATGAAATGCGTTTCTCCCGTGGCCATATCACCCAGGAGATGCAGGTGGTGGGTACCACCGACCGCACCGGCACCACGGTGACCTTCTGCCCGGACCACGAGATGTTCGATACCGTGGAGTACGATTACGAGATTCTCCATACCCGTATGCGGGAGCAGGCTTTCCTGAACGCCGGACTGCGGATCTCCATTGAGGATCTGCGCAGCGGCCGGGAGCAGCAGGATACCATGCACTATGAGGGTGGTATCCGGGAGTATGTGACGTACCTCAATGAGAATAAAACGCCTCTGCACCAGGAGGTAGTCTATATGGCCGGTGCCAAGGGTGACTCCACGGCGGAGATCGCCCTGCAGTATAACGACGGCTACAGCGAAAACCTGGTGTCCTTTGCCAACGACATCCGCACTCCGGAAGGCGGCATGCACGAGACCGGCTTCAAGGCGGCCCTGACCCGTGTGCTCAACGCCTACGGCCTGAAATACGGTATGATCAAGGGCGACGACAAGGTCTCCGGCGAGGACTGCCGGGAAGGCATCACGGCGGTGATCAGCGTTAAGCTGACGGAAGCTCAGTTTGAAGGCCAGACCAAGGCCAAACTGGGCAACGCCCATATCCGCACCCTGGTGGACTCCGTGGTCAGCGACCAGCTGGCGGTATATCTGGAGGAGCATCCGGTGGTGGCCCGCACCATTCTGGATAAGGCGCTGACTGCCAACCGCGCCCGGGAAGCTGCCCGGAAAGCCCGGGAATCCATCCGGCGCAAGACTGCGCTGGGCGGTGCCGCCATGCCGGATAAGCTCCGTGACTGCAACGAAAATAACCCGGAACTGACGGAAATCTATATCGTAGAAGGCGACTCCGCAGGCGGTTCCGCCACCCAGGGCCGGGACTCCCGGTTCCAGGCCATCCTGCCCTTGTGGGGCAAGATGCTGAATGTGGAAAAAGCCCGGGCGGATAAGGTCTACGGCAACGATAAGCTCCAGCCGGTGATCACCGCTCTGGGCGCCGGTATCGGAGAGGAGTTCGACCCGGATAAGCTGCGGTATCATAAGGTCATCATCATGGCCGATGCCGATGTGGACGGCGCCCATATCCGTACGCTGCTGCTGACCTTCTTCTTCCGCTTTATGCGGCCGCTGATCGAGCAGGGCTATGTCTATTCCGCCGTGCCGCCGCTTTTCAAGCTTACCCGGGGCAAGACCACCCGCCTTGCCTTCAGTGAGGAGGAGCGGGACCAGATCAGCAGCGAGCTCCGGGGCGATAACCCCAATGTGAAGGTGGATATCAGCCGCTTCAAGGGTTTGGGCGAAATGAACCCGGAGGAGCTGTGGGAGACCACCATGGACCCGGAGCGGCGTACCCTGCGGCGCATTACTCTGGACGATGCGGTGAAAGCCGACGCCACGTTCAATGTGCTGATGGGCGAAAAGGTGGAGCCCCGTAAGGAATTCATCGAAAAGAACGCCAAATACGCCGTGAATCTGGACTATTAAGGGAGAAAGAGCATGAGTAAGAAACCACAGTATGATCCCGAGGAGATCCGCTATCCCCAGCAGCGGATCGTGGAATCTCCCCTGGTTCCGGAGATGGAGCAGTCCTATATCGAATACGCCATGAGCGTCATCAAGGGCCGTGCCCTGCCGGATGTCCGGGACGGCCTGAAGCCGGTGCACCGCCGGATTCTGTACGCCATGTATGAGGATAACCTCACCGCCGACCGTCCCTTCAAGAAATCCGCCACCTGTGTCGGTGACGTGCTGGGCCGGTACCATCCCCATGGTGATGGCTCCGTGTACGACGCCATGGTGCGTCTGGCCCAGGACTTCTCCATGCGTTATGTGCTGGTGGACGGCCACGGCAACTTCGGTTCCGTGGACGGTGACCCTCCGGCTGCCTATCGTTATACGGAAGCCCGTCTTTCCAAGCTTTCCAACGAGATCCTCCGTGACATCGACAAGGACACGGTGGACTGGGACCCCAACTTTGACGAGAGCCGCAAGGAGCCCCGTGTGCTGCCCTGCCGGTTCCCCAATCTGCTGGTGAACGGATCCAGCGGTATCGCCGTGGGTATGGCCACCAACATCCCGCCCCACAACCTGCGGGAGGTCATCGGCGCCTGCGTGTGCGTACTGGAGGACCCGGACGCCACCCTCAGTGATCTGATGGAGCATATCAAGGGCCCGGATTTTCCCACCAGCGGTATCATCATGGGCCGCAGCGGTATCCGTGCCGCCTATGCTACCGGCCGCGGCCGTGTGGTGATGCGTGCCCGGCATGAGTTTGAGGAGTTCGGCCAGAACCGTACCCGCATCATCATCACCGAGCTTCCCTACCAGGTGAACAAGCGCATGCTCATCAAGAACATGGCCGACCAGGTAGAGGACAAGCGCCTGGAGGGCATCAGCGATATCCGTGACGAAACAGACCGTACGGGTATGCGCATCGTCATCGAGCTCAAGCGTGATGCCAATCCCCAGGTGGTGCTCAACCGCCTCTTTGCCCAGACAGCCCTGCAGTCCACCTTTGCGGTGAATATGCTGGCCCTGGTGGACGATCAGTCCCAGCCCAAGATTTTGTCCCTGCGGCATATCATCGATGAGTATCTTGCCTATCAGGAGCAGATCATTGTCCGGCGTACCCGCTTCGACCTGAAAAAGGCCCAGGAGCGTGCCCACCTGCTGGAAGGCCTGCTGATTGCCCAGGATAACATCGATGAGGTCATCAAGATCATCCGCAGTCGGTACGACGACGCCAAGGAAGCGCTGATGAACCGCTTCGGCCTGGATGACGTGCAGGCCCAGGCCATTCTGGATATGCGCCTGAAAGCCCTGCAGGGTCTGGATCGTGAGAAGCTGCAGCGGGAATACCAGGAGCTGGAGGATAAGATCGCTTACTTCCAGCGCATTCTCTCCGACGAGGGCATGGTCCGCCAGATCCTGAAGGAGGAGCTGCTGGCCATTGCCGAGAAATACGGCGATGACCGCCGTACGGAGATCCAGAATGTGGAGGATGAAATTGACATCGAGGACCTCATTGAAGAGGAAGAGTGCGTCTATACCATGACCCAGAACGGGTACATCAAGCGCACCCCTGCCAGTGAGTATTCCGCCCAGCGCCGTGGCGGCAAGGGCGTCAAGGCTATGACCACCCGTGAGGAAGACGAGGTGTCCTCGGTGTTCACCGCCTCCACCCATGATTATATCCTCTTCTTCACCAATACCGGTAAGGTCCACCGGAAGAAGGGCTACCTGATCCCGGAATCCGGCCGTGCCGCCAAGGGTACCAATATCGTCAATATCCTGCCCCTGGAGGATGGGGAGCAGGTCACCGCCGGCATTGCGGTGCGGGAATTTGACAACAGCTACCTGGTGATGATCACCCGTATGGGTACCGTCAAGCGCCTGGAGCTCAGCTCTCTGAATACCTCCCGGAAAGCGGGCATCCGTGCCCTGACCCTGGAGGAAGGTGACGAGCTGATGGAGGTCCGCCGCACCGACGGCGAGCAGAACATCCTCCTGGTGACCCACGAAGGTATGGCCATCTGCTTCCGTGAAACGGATATCCGCTGCATGGGCCGTGACGCCGTGGGTGTCCGGGGCATCCGGCTCAAGGACGGCGACTATGTGGTGGCCGGTGCCCGTGCCCACCAGGGCCAGACGCTGCTGACCATCACGGAAAACGGCTACGGCAAGCGCACGCCCATCGAGGAATACCTCCGTGGCGAAGGCGGCGAGCCCCAGCACCGGGGCGGCAGCGGCCTGAAGAACTACCACATCACGGAAAAGACCGGTAAGGTGGTGGCGGCCAAGGTGGTCACCGGTGAGGAGGATATCCTCCTGATCTCCGATGACGGCACCATCATCCGCATGGCTACGGAGGACATCAACGTCTATGGCCGTGTGGCCCAGGGCGTCCGGGTGATGCGCCTGAAGGACGGCGTCCACGTCATCAGTGTGGCCCGGACTGAGAAAGAACCGGCGGAGGAGAGCCATGAGCAAGAATAAGAAAAAGAAATCCTATGTCAAGCCCCTGACCCGCTGGGTGTACTTTACCAAGACCCTCTATGGCGACAGCGCCGACACCATGGAGTTCACCTATGATAAGGTGATCTATGTGAAAAGCGAGGAACTCCAGCGGATCGAGGCGGATAACCGCCGGATCAACTGGCTGCTGCTTCTGTGCCTGTTTGCCATGTTCCTGCTGGCCAGCCAGCTGCAGAACATCTGGATCGTGCTGCTGTATCTGGTGATCGCAGTGGTGGGGGAGGCAGTGCGTCTCATGCGCCTGCCTAAGGACATCCTGTCCCACCTGACGGATACCGGCCGGCGGAAAAAATGATGGAATGTCAGATCATCGCCCGGATCGAAACGGACCTTCCGGAGAAATTCGGCGTCCCCCGTCAAAGCGGGCTGATCCCGGGCCTGACGGGCCGGATCGTCTTTGAACCGGCCTTCCGGAATCCTGACGCCATCCGTGGCCTGGAGGGCTGGTCCCACCTGTGGCTGATCTGGGAATTTTCCCAGTCAGCAGGGAAGGGCTGGTCACCTACGGTGCGCCCGCCCCGTCTGGGGGGCAATACCCGGATGGGCGTGTTTGCCACCCGCTCGCCTTTCCGCCCCAATCCCATCGGCCTTTCCTGCGTCACGCTGGAAGGGGTGGAGCTGGACCCCCAGCTGGGCCCGGTGCTGCGGGTAGGGGGCGTGGATCTCATGAGCGGTACCCCCATTCTGGATATCAAGCCCTATTTGCCCTATGCCGACTGCCATCCCCAGGCCACCGCCGGGTTCACCCGTGATCTGGATGCTCCGCCGCTGCAGGTGCGGTGGGAAACGGAGCCGGATCTGCCGGCAGAGAAGCGGCAGGTGCTGGAAGCGGTGCTGGCCTCGGACCCCCGTCCCCGGTATCAGGATGATCCCCAGCGGATCTACGGCATGGAGTATGCCGGCAAAAACGTGCGCTTCCGGGTGGAGGACGGCACGGTGATCGTAGTATCCATGGAGTAAGAGAATGAAAACTGTAACCATCTATAGCGACGGTGCCTGCAGCGGCAACCCCGGCCCCGGCGGCTGGGGCGCCATTCTGGAATGGAACGGCATGGAAAAGGAGATCTCCGGCGGCGAGGCGGAAACCACCAACAACCGCATGGAGCTCACCGCAGTGATCCGTGCCCTGGAGCTTTTGAAGGAGCCCTGCCAGGTGGAGCTGTATACGGATTCCCGGTACGTCTGCGACGCACTGGAAAAAGGCTGGGCCCAGGGCTGGAAGAAGCGTGGCTGGGTGAAAGCCGATAAGCAGCCTGCGCTGAATGCGGATCTGTGGCAGCGCCTGCTGGAGCTGACGGAGCGTCATCCGCTGCGCTGCCATTGGGTGAAGGGCCATGCTTCCAACCCCAAAAACAACCGCTGCGATGCCCTGGCGGTGGCGGAGAGCCGGAAATTCAGGGACTGATCCGTGTTTACAGAAAGTTCACAAGGCATTCAAGATTTTGCCATGTTTGCCCTGTATGATTCTACCTGTACAAAGGAATTGTTCCTTATGTGATTTTCTCTCTCTCCTAACAAACACACAAAGAAAAAGGCCTTCTGTTGCGGCAGGAGGCCTTTTTCTGTCCGTTCAGAGATGCATGCACCTTTACAGAAAATTCATAGGCAATTCAAGATTTCGCCATGTTTGGCCTGTATCATTCTACCTGTACAAAGGATCCATTCCTTATGTGATTTTCTCTCTCTCCTAAAACACACAGAAAGAACCCCCTGCTTTTGGCAGGGGGTTCTTTCTGCCTGCGTTGCATTTTTTCCCGCAAAGGGTTACAATAGCACCAAACTGATCAAAAGGAGCGTCCACATATGGAATTCAACGCAAAGCAGCAGCTTCCGGGTCTGCTGGAATGGATGCACGAACAGATGGAGCAGTGCGGCGGAAAGACGGCGGTGATCGGTATTTCCGGCGGCAAAGACAGCTCTGTGACGGCGGCCCTGGCGGTAGCGGCCTATGGCCGGGAGCATGTCTATGGTGTGCTGATGCCCAACGGGGAGCAGCCGGACATCGATTACAGTCAGGATCTGGTGGAGTTCCTCCACATCCCCCACAGCGTCATCAACATCCATGACGCCGTGGAGGGGGTACGCAGCCAGATGGAGCAGGTGGGCCTGACGCCCAGCCGCACCACCATGGTGAATCTGCCCAGCCGCATCCGCATGGCTACCCTGTACGCCGTGGCCCAGACGCTGCCCGGCGGCATCGTTATCAATACCTCCAACCTCAGTGAGGACTGGGTGGGCTACTGCACCATTTACGGTGACAGCGCCGGCGCCTTTTCGCCGCTGGGCATGTATACCACAGAAGAGGTGATTGCTCTGGGCCGGGTGCTGGGCCTGCCGGAGAAATTCGTGGTGAAACCGCCCTCCGACGGCCTGACAGGCCTCACCGATGAGGACAATCTGGGCTTTACCTATCAGGCGGTGAACCGGTATATCCGCACCGGCGTGTGCGATGAGGACACCCGTCAGAAGATCGACCACAAGCACCGCACCAGCCGCTTCAAGTTTGAGACCATCCCGGTGTACCACAACGGCCTGCCTATGGTCATCGAGGACGGTACGGATTTTTATAAGTGAGGGACAAGATGCAGCAGTTTACCATTGCCGATGTGCGCAAGGCTCTTGACGCCATCCGGCCCTATGTCCGCCGGACACCTCTGGAGGAATCCTATTATCTGGGGGATACGGACCATCGGTTCTATTTCAAGCTGGAGAGCTTTCAGCGCGCCAAGAGCTTCAAGATCCGTGGCGCGCTGAATAAGATGCTCTCCCTGACGGAGGAGCAGCGCCGCCGTGGTGTGGGTGCCGTATCCTCCGGCAACCACGGCAGTTCTGTCAGCTATGCCGCCTCGCTTCTGGGTATTGAGCGGGCAGTGGTGGTGGTGCCGGAGCCCACGCCCAAAAGCAAGGTGGATAAGATCCGGTATTTCGGCGCTGAAGTGAAGCTTATGGGCCGCAATTATGATGAGGCCCATGCCCTGGGCATGGAATACATCCGGCAGGAGGGCCTCACCAACATCGACTCGTGCCATGAGGACGTGCTGGTGTACGCCGGTCAGGGTACCGTGGCTCTGGAGATTCTGGAGCAAAACCCGGAAATCGACACCATCGTGGTGCCCATCGGCGGCGGTGGTATCGCCACCGGCGTGGCAGTGGCGGCCAAGGCCGCAAAGCCCGGTATCAAGGTCTTTGGCGTCCAGACGGCGGCATGCCCTGCCATGGTGCGTTCCTATGCCGACGGAGTGTGCTATGAGGAGTACCCCACGGAGGAAAGCTTGTGCGAAGCGCTGGTAGGCGGCGTGGGCCGTCTGAGCTATGCCATGCTGCGGGACTATGTGGATGATATCCTGGTGGTCAGCGAGGCGTCCATCCGGAAGGCTGCTGCTTTCATGCTGACGGAGGAGAAGTATGTGGTGGAGGCCAGCGCCGCCACTACACTGGCGGCAGCCATGGAGTATCCGGAGCAGGTCAACGGCCACCATGTGGCATTGGTGATGACCGGCGGCAACATCGACGGCGCCACCATCCGGAAGATCCTCAGAGAAACGGAATAAATGAGAAATAAGTAAAGAAACAGGCGGGATTTCCCGCCTGTTTCTTTCTTATGCCTGCAGCCCTGGGCTTTCGGAGGGAAGGAAAGTGTGAAAGGAAACCGTCAGGGTTTCCTTTCGCGTTCTATCAGGACACTTTTGGGAGCAGC
>CALWXA010000018.1 GCA_944385395.1 uncultured Oscillospiraceae bacterium
ATTTCCCAGAAAACTGGTTTCCCTGATCCTTTCGATGCTGCTTGTCATTCAGATGATTCCTTCCCAAGCACTGGCCCTATCTATACCTGCAGAAGCGGGAGAAAAGACTGCTCAAGCGGTCGCAGATCCCCGGCTGGAGCAAGGTGAAGTAGCTCCATCAAGCCAGGAACTGGCGGCGTCTGCAGAGACGGCGAATATTGTCTGCGAAATCCCGGAGGGGCGAGGAGCATTCCAAAAGGAATTTCAGATGGATAATGGCCTTCGCCAAATCGTTGTTTATCCCATGGCAGTCCATTATGAGGACGATGGTCAATGGAAAGAAATCGATAACACCTGGCAGCCGGTTTCCGCAGCCGGTACAGTTTTAACGGCGGAAACAGCAGGATCCGCACCTGCTGCATACCGAAATACATCGGGCATGTGGGATGTGGAACTGCCGTCGGCCCTCTCCGCCAACCAGTCAGTAAAAGTATCCAAAGATGGCTACACGCTGCAGTTTCGTTTTGCGGGCGAATTAAGCAGCATATCTGCTGCGGAAGCCTTGCCTCGTGGAATTGGGGAGATCTCTGTAAGCGGGCAGGCCCTCAGCTCTATAGCGGTACAAACAGCGCAGGCCAATATACTGGAGCAGGAGAGTATTCCCTATGAGATAGGAGAACAGGCGGTACGCATGCCGGGAGAAAATGCTTCGGCGCTGATGTACGCCAATGTATACCGCAGCACAGATGTGCGCTATGACCTGCAGTCCAATCAACTGAAAGAATCTGTCATCATCCGTGAACTTCCCTCAGGACTGCGGGGCTACCGCTACGTGCTGGATGCGCCGGGGATGTCTCTGGAGCTGCAGCAGGACAAGTCGATCCACGCCTATGCAGAAAACGCCACAGAGGGAGAAGACCCCGTTTTTTACCTGCCGGCACCCTATCTGATGGATCAGAACCGACAGTTCTGCGGCGATGTGGAGGTGACCCTGGAGAAAACAGGCACAGAGAGCTATACGCTGACCTACCTGCTTCCTCAGGAGTGGATGGCAGACGCAGAACGGGCCTATCCGGTGGTGCTGGATCCCATTGTGCAGCCCGTATCCAACACGTATACCATTCGGGATGTCAGCCTGTTTGAGCAGGGGCAATTCAGCTACCTGTGGGGCCTTTTGGAAACAGGCTACGATCCCGACTGCGGGCGGGAACGAATCCTGGTCAAGTTCAGTGACTTGCCGACGCTTTCTGCCGCAGATGTGATCGTGCAGGCATATGTGTCTTTGAGCAAATATGATGCCAGGGCCAGCTCTGTGATCCAGGCTCATAAAGTCAACGGAACATGGGATTCCTCTACGGCTACCTGGGCCAACCAGCCAGCCCATGATCCCACGGTGGAGGATTATCAGATCGTCAGTGCGCCTGGCTGGTATAGCTGGGACATCACCAATATCGCGCAGAAATGGTATGCTGAGGATCTGAATACGGGACTGATGTTCCGCACACCGGATTCGGTGGAAAACGGCGGCACGCTGAAATTTGATCTTTTCTACTCCTCTGACTGGGGTGCAAACCAAGCTCCGGTGCTGCAGATTTTCTATCTGAACAACAGTGGATTGGAAGAGTATTGGGACTATACGACACATACCGCCGGACGCGCCGGTACCGGGCACATCAGTAATTTTACGGGCAATCTGGTGTGGGTCCACAACGGACTTGGTTTCTCCGGCAACAGGATGCCGGTAGCAATTGATCATGTGTACAACACCAATGATCAGACCAGCAATGATTGCAGCACTGGCTATGGATGGAGAACAAATTACCACCAGAAGGTATACTCCTGGTCATCAGGGGACACATCCTACTACGTGTGGATCGACCAGGATGGAACCCGCAGATACTTCCCGTATGATGCCCAGAAAGGTAAATATGTCAACGAGATAGATTCCACACTGACACTTACTGCATCTGGTTCCGGTACTACAAAATACTGCATCGAAGATAAAAATGGCAACCGCAGTTATTTTGACAGCAGCGGCCGTCTGAGCAAGATTGAGAACAATCAAGCAACCAAGAGCTCCATTACCATTACCTATGCTGACGGCACGTCCCAGCGAATATCCACCATTACGGATGGTGCCGGCCGGAAATACCAGTTTACCTATTCCGGCGGCCTTGTCAGCAAGATCGCATTCCTTGGCACTGGCACGACAGAAATCACGGCCCTGACCTACAGCTATGATGCATCCGGGAACCTGACCGGCATCGCCTATCCCGATGGGGAGAGTGTGGCATTCGGTTACTCCGGCAGCCATGGACTGACCAGCGTAACGGATGTGAGTGGGTATAAACTGACTTATACCTACAACACCACCAACACAGCGGTGCCCAACCGGGTGATTCGGGTGAACGAAAGCCAAGGGAACGATACCGGAGGGGTACTGAACATCGAGTACGCCCACAATCAGACCACTTTTACCGACCACAACGGACGGCAGGAAATCCTGCAGTTCAACAATTACGGAAATACCGTATCCATCCAGAACAGCCAGGGGCAGGCACAGTTCTACCAGTACGCCAAGGAGGACACGGGCATGTCCGCCATTCGGGCGGCATCGCAGTTGACATTGGCCTCCAAGCTGCAGAACACGGTAGTGAATATGCTCCGCAACGGCGGCTTTGAATGGAAGGGATTTTGGGAGGCCGATAGCGGCAATGCCACCACTGGAAGCTGGGGATATAAAGAAGACACCAGTGGTTCATCGCCCATGACGTATGCCGAATGGTTCTCACTCTATATTACCCGCACGGAAAACGGCACACCGTATCTGGTACATTCCACTGCGGACTCTGTGTGCAGTCTGGAACCGGGGCATACGTACACCCTTTCGGGATATGTCAAGACCACAGGAATGTCCGGACAAGGAACTGGCGCCGGCCTGGGGATCCGATTGAGCAATGGCACAGAACTGGTGGCCCAGTCGGAGACCATCTGCACCAACAGTGACTGGACACGCCTGGAGGTAACCTATACCCATCCGGCTACAGCCGTTGCCACAACTGCCACGGTATGCCTGCTGAATGGCTCCGTGGGAACGGCATATTTTGACTGCATTCAGTATGAGGAATCTCCCTCCGCCAGCCGGTATAATTTGATTGAAAATGGCGATCTTCGCTATGGCGCCGGCCTGGGATCTCCTCTGATGGGTTGGCGATTCGGCGATGAATGTACCTCCACAGAGGGCCGGGTTTCCGTATCCGACAGCGGGGCCGATGTGCTGGATACCAATGCCCTGCGGTTTGTGGGCAGCCCCACCGCCTGTAAGCGGGGCTATCAGAACCTCCTTATCGCAGGCAGCGCTGGGGATGTCTACTCCCTGTCCGCCTGGGCCAAGGGCGACGCCGTTCCGGTTCCGGAAGACAGCAACCGCCGGTTTGGCATTCTGTTCCGCTTCTACAATGCCGATGGTACGGAAACGGAAAAGCTGATGTCCTTCAACCCCGACTGCGACAGCCAGGGCAGCTGGCAGTTTGGCGCTATGCGGGTGGTGGCGGACAAGGCCTATACCTCCATCCGCATCCTGCCGGTATATGAGTACAACGCCAATACCGTCTATTTTGACGGCATCCAGGTGTTCCGGGAGGAGTTCGGCCACAGCTATGTCTATGACGATGACGGAAATGTGGTCAGCTCCACAGACCTGCAGGGTCAGAACACCACCTATGAGTATACCGACAACCAGCTGACCAAGATGACCTTGCCAAGCGGTGCCAGTCAGACGTATACTTATGACAGCTACCACAACGTATTGACGGCTACCAGCCCGGAGGGCGTGGTTTCCGGCTTTACCTATGACACATACGGCAATAACACCAAGGTCACGGTAGGAAGCGGAGCCCAGAAGATCACGTCTACGGCAGCCTACAGCAGCAATGGAAACCTCCTGGCTTCCGTTACCGATGCTCTGGGACAGACCACCACATATGGCTACGACAGTCAGACGGGAATCCTCAACTGGGTGCAGGCCCCCGGCCAGACCACGACTGACCGCACAACCTACACCTACGATTCCCTCTACCGCACAACGGGCACCGCTCAGTCCGACAGTCAGGTGAACTATGAATACGCCGATGATTTGCTGGATGCCATCACATCGCCCAGCGGCACGGAGTATGGTTTCACATACGGGGCCTTTAATCTGGTGCAGCAGGTAAAGGTGGGTTCCCAGGCCCTCATCACTCACCAGTACAGCCAGGACGCCAACCGGTACCTCACCAAGTCCACATATGGGAATGAGGACTTCATCTCCTATACGTATGATGCTCTGGGCCGCCTTGCCAGCCAGTCCTATGAGGACGGAGATACCGTGTCCTATGTCTATGACGGCAATGGCAATTTGGGACTGATGAACGACGGCCTCTCCGGCCGGACCACCAAGTACCTTTACGATCTTCAGGACCGTCTCATGCGCTATGAGGAAAGCGGTTCCGGTTATTCCAATACCGTGGAGTGGGGCTATGATGACGACAATAACCTTTCCTCCCAGACCCAGATCCTCAACGGCACGGAGTATACCACCAGCTACACCTATGACGATGATAACCGGCTGACGGGATCGACCCAGGGCGACATTTCCTCGGCATATGCCTATGATGGCTTCAGCCGCATGACTTCGGTAACGGGAAAAAGCGGATCTGCTGCGGTGATTACCAGCAACATTGGGTATAAAGCTCCCTCGGATACGGCAGCTACTGCTCAGATCCAGACCTGGTCCAATGTCACTGCTCAGGGCACTACAACCTATACCTACACGTATGACAGCCGGGGCAATATCACTTCGGTATCGGATGGTACCCATACCACCAGCTACGTCTACGACAGCAAGAATCAACTGCTGCGGGAAAATAATCAGGCAGCGGGCAAGACGTGGG
>CALWXA010000019.1 GCA_944385395.1 uncultured Oscillospiraceae bacterium
CTTGTAGCCCTTGGTATAGTCGAACTTCTCCACGGCCTTGATGAGGCCCAGGTTGCCCTCCTGAATGAGGTCCAGGAACAGCATCCCGCGGCCCACATACCGCTTGGCGATGGATACCACCAGGCGCAGGTTGGCCTCCGCCAGCTTCTGCTTGGCGGCCTCGCCCCTGGCGGCGGCAGCCTTGTACTGGGCGATCTCCTCCGCTGTCAGAGGCTCACGGGCCAGCTCTGCGGCGTCCAGACGGGCCTGGGCTTCTTCGGCGGCGTCCAGTACATCCTGGGCCTGCTCCAGCTCGTCCTCGTCCAGGGGCGTGCAGTTGGCTTCCGCCTCTGCCAGACGCTGGCGTACCTGCTGGCCCTGTTCCACCAGCTGCCGCAGCTCCACGGCTTCCTCTTCCGTCAGAGGCTGGGCGTTCACCTGATCCGCCTGGAGCCGGGCCCGGGCCTGGTTGCCCTCGGACATGGCCGTGGCCAGACGGATCTCCTCATCGGCGGACAGCAGCGGCACCTTGCCGATCTCCTTGAGGTACATCCGCACCGGGTCGTCGATGTTGAAGCTGTCCACCAGGGTATTGGGGTCCACCAGCTCCTCTTCCTCGATCTCGGCGATCTCGGACATGGGGGGCTCCACATCGCCCGGCAGCTCCACCAGGAACTCCTCGGTGCCTACCTCGATGCCCAGGGTCTCCAGAGAGTCATAGATCTGATCCATCTGCTGGCTGTCCAGCTCCATTTCCTCCAGCACCTCGCTCAGCTCGCTGCTATCCAGCTTGCCCTTGCGCTTGCCCTTGATGAAGAGATCCCGCAGCTTTTCATGGGTGGCCAGCAGGGCGCCGGCGGCCAGGGAGGCCATGGTCTTCTCGTCCAGCTTACCGCGCTTCTTGGTAGGTTCTGCCTGCTTGTCCTCGGCCAGCAGACGATCGGCCATTTCCTCCAGCTGCTGCTGGTTCAACTTCTCACTCATGTTGCTTTCCTCCGTTACCCTTTTTCTCTTTCAGCCGCGCCACCGTATCGGCAAAATCCATGCCGCCGGTGCGGCGCTGTGTTTCCTGCCGGATGATGCGTATGTAATCCCCCAGGGCCGCAGCGGCGGAAGCGGCGGCTTCCGGCTTTTGCAGCAGCGCCGTGAAGTGATCCATCTCTTCTCCTGTGAGCACCGAGCCCAGATACGCCATGCTGCCCCCCAGACCGGCCTGCCGGTTCTGCCACAGGGCCGTAAAGATTTTACCCAGCAGCGGCGAGGAAAAATCATCCTCCGCCAAAGGCGGCGTATCGCCGAACAGCTCCGGCTGCCGCAGCAGCAGCCGCAGCACCCCCTCTTCGGCCATGGCCGAGCGCAGGTTGGTGTACCGGATGCTCCGCTGTGCCGGCTGGGCAGAGACGGCGGGATTCAGCTCCCGGCGTTCCCGCTCCCGGCGCTCCTTGCCCCGGCGCCGCTTGCCGGCACGCTCCACCTCCAGGGCCAGCGCCTCCGGCCGCAGCCCGGCGGCCTCCGCCGCCCGGACGGTATAGATCTCCCGCTCTACGGCGTTGTCCAGCCGGCAGAGCACATCGCTGATCTCCGCAGCGTAGGCCACCCGGCCCTCGTCGTCGGTGAGATCGTATTTCCCGGCCACCTGAGAAAGCCGGAAAGCCATCCCCGTTTCGCTGCCGGAGAGCAGCCGCTCAAAGGCGGCAGGGCCCTGGAATTTGATGAAATCGTCGGCATCCTGCTTGACGGCCTGCCCGTCCACCATCCGCCGGGGCAGATGCAGCACCTTCACGGTGAACTCGGAGTTGTTGAGAAGCTCCAGCGCCCGCTGGGTAGCCAGCTGACCGGCCTGGTCGTTGTCGTAGCAGAGCACCAGCTCCTTGGTGTAGCGGCTTAAAAGCCGGGTCTGTTCCACCGTCAATGCCGTACCCATGGAGGCCACGGCGTTGTCGAAGCCCGCCTGGTGCAGCGTCACCACGTCCAGGTTTCCTTCGCACAGGATGATGTTGGACCGCTTGGTTTTCTTGGCCAGATTCAGCCCGTAGAGCACCCGGCGCTTGCTGTAGGTCAGGGTCTCCGGCGTATTCATGTACTTGGGCTCGGATTTATCCAGCACACGGCTGCCGAAGCCCACCACGTCTCCCCGGACGTCGATCACCGGCAGCATCAGCCGGTTGCGGAACTTATCGTAGAGTCCTCCGTTTTTGTTCTGCACCGCAAGGCCTGCCCGGATCAGCTCCGTTTTCGTATAGCCCCGGGCGGTCATGGCCCGGAGCAGGGTATCCCAGCTGTCGGGCGCAGCCCCCATGCCGAAGCGCACGGCGATGCCCCGTCGGATCTGGCGGCGGTCCAGATAGTCCCGGACGGCCTGACCCTCCGGCTGCTGCAGCATCTGGTAATAGAACTGGGCGGCCTCCTTGTTCAGGGCCAGCAGCCGCCGGCGCAGCTGATCGGTGCCGCTGCGGTCATCCTCCGGTACCTGCAGCCCTGCCCGCTTGGCCAGGAAGCGCACGGCGTCGGGATAGGAGAGATTTTCCATCTCCATGATGAAATTGATGACACCGCCGCCCTTTTTGCAGCCGAAGCAGTGATAGATCTGCTTGTCCGGCGACACGGAGAAGGAGGGCGTCTTTTCGTTGTGGAAAGGGCACAGCCCGAAGAGGTTGGAGCCTTTGCGGCTGAGGGCTACGTAAGACCCCACCACATCCACGATATCGCTGCGGGCTACCAGCTCGTCCAAAAAGTTTTGGGGAAATGCCATGGGCGCGCCTCCTTTCCGACGGTTTCACCCCCCAACAACGGGGACGGTACATCTCTTGACAATTTACTATACGGAAAAAATGTGGGATTTCCTCTTTTTTGTTTGTAAAAAATAAAAAATTTTTCCCTGCGCTTTTGTGCAAAGTGCAGGGAAAACCGTTACAGATCCACCAGTACAGGCACATGGCCCGTATGCTTCAAAAAGACCTCCAGTACGTCCCGAGTGGAAAGGCGGAGGGAGGAGGTATTCCGGCAGGGATGGCAGCCGAACCAGGGGGCCGACAGCAGCTGGCGGTCGATGGCCAGGGTCACCCGATGGTCCGGATCGTTCATCAGTGCCAGCACCGATGCCGAGCCCGGCTGTACCCCCAACAGCGACTCCATATCCTCCGGCGCGGCAAAGCTCAGCCGGGACGAGCCCATCTGATGGGAGAAATCCTTGGTGCGGAAAGGCTTATCCCCCGGCAGGCACAAAAGGTAGAAGGCACTGCGGTTCCGGGGCGTCAGCACCAGATTCTTGCAGATATCCGCCCCCAGCACCTGGGAGATGGCCGCGCAGTCGTCCATGGTCCAGGCGGGGTCGTGATCCACCCGGTCAAAGGGGATGCCCAGGGTCTGCAGCAGGCGGTAGGTCTCCTGCTCCACCTGGGGCCGGGGCTGCGCCGGAGCGCCGTGATACAAAGGGGAGATCATGCGTCCTGCCCCCGTTCCACCAGGGCTTCACCGGCCCGGAAAATGTCCCCGGCGCCTACGGTGAGGATGAGATCCCCGGGCTGTGCCACACGGGCCAGAGCGTCGGTGACCTCCGGCAGCGTGGCGCAGTAGATGCTGCCGGGGATCTTGGCTGCCAGATCCGCCGAGGAGATGCCCAGATCGTTCTGCTCCCGGGCGGCGAAGATCTCCGCCAGGATGGTGACGTCCGGCTGCCGCAGCTCCCGGACGAAATCGTCAAAGAGAGCGTGGGTCCGGGAATAGGTGTGGGGCTGGAAAGCGCACACGATCCGCTTATAGGGCAGGGACCGGGCGGTGGTCAGCAGGGCATGAAGCTCACCGGGATGGTGGGCATAATCGTCATATACGGCGGCGCCGTGGTAGGTGCCCTTGGGCTCGAACCGCCGTCCGGCGCCCAGGAAAGCCCCCAGACCACGTTCCACCGCATCGCCCCGGATGCCCAGGGACCAGGCGGCGGAGGCGGCGGCCAGGGCGTTGAGAATGTTGTGCCCTCCGGCTACCTGCAGTGCCACATGGGCATAGACCTGTCCAGAGATCACCACATCAAAGGAGGGCAGCCCATGGTGCCAGACGATGTTCCGGGCGGTGCAGTCGGTGCCCGGGGTGTTCAGACCGAAGGTGAATACCCGGCGGTCCAGCCCACGGACGGAGTCCATGGCCCCGGCGTCATCGGCGTTGACGATGACCTGACCCTCCGGCGGCACCAGATTGGCAAAGCGCCGGAAGGAATGCTCCACATCCTCCAGATCCCGGAAGAAGTCCAGATGATCGGCCTCTACGTTGAGGATCACCGCCACGGTGGGGAAGAAGCTCAAAAAGGAATTGCAGTATTCGCAGGATTCCAGAATGATGGTGTCCCCCTGGCCCACCCGGTAGCCGGAGCCCAGCAGGGGCAGCGTGCCGCCGATCATCACCGTGGGGTCCGCCTGCGCGGCCATGAAGATGTGGGTGGCCATGGAGGTGGTGGTGGTCTTGCCGTGGGTACCGGCGATGCACAGGGCGTTGCGGTACTGACGCATGATGGCGCCCCAGGCCTCCGCCCGCTCGTAGACCGGGATGCCCCGGGCCATGGCGGTGGCGATTTCCGGATTGTCGTCGTGGATGGCGGCGGTGCGGATCACCAGCTGGCACTGGCCCAGATTCTGGGCACTGTGGCCCACCGCCACCGGAATACCAAGAGAGCGCAGATGGACCACCGTGGGGCTTTCGGACATATCCGAGCCCTGTACCGTAAGACCCATGCCCTTGAGTACCTCTGCCAGGGGGCACATGGATACCCCGCCGATGCCGGCCAGGTGCACCCGCACGCCGGGTTTCATAAACTGGTGGATATCTGCCGTATGATGCAGCATAACAAGGTTCCTCCCAGGAAAAGCGCCGCAAGGGCGCTGTGATTGATTTTTTGCGTACCCTATATTATAATACCACCAAAGCGGAAGTGCAACCGCCTTTTTTCTGCCGATTGTATGGAAAAGCCACGAAACAGGAGGTGAAGGCCATGTTTTCTCCCCAGGCGCAAGCCATATTGACACGTCTGGAACAGGCGGGATATCAGGCCTTTGCCGTGGGGGGCTGCGTCCGGGACACCCTGCTGGGCCGCACCCCCGGGGACTGGGACATCACCACCTCCGCCCTGCCGGAGCAGGTGATGGCCCTCTTTGACGCCGTACCCACCGGCATCGCCCACGGCACCGTCACGGTGCGGCTGGAGGGCAGAGGCTTTGAGGTCACCACCTTCCGGGGTGACGGACCGTATCTGGACGGGCGGCATCCCAGCGGCGTGGTGTTCACCCGGCATCTGGAGGAGGATTTGGCCCGGCGGGACTTTACCGTCAACGCCATGGCCATGGACCTCCGGGGCCGGATCACCGATCCCTTCGGCGGCCGGGAAGATCTGCAGCGCCGCTTATTGCGGTGCGTGGGAGATCCGGAGCGGCGGCTGCAGGAGGACGCTTTGCGGATCCTCCGGGCCTTGCGGTTTGCCGCCGTGCTGGGCTTTTCCGTGGAGCCGGAAACCGCCGCCGCCCTGGTCCATCAGGCCCACCGGCTGGACCTCATCGCCCCGGAGCGGGTGTCCCATGAGCTGCAGCGGCTTTTGACGGGAGCGTATGTGGGGCCGGTGCTGCGGCAGTTTGCGCCGGTGCTGGCGGCGGTGCTGCCGGAGATCCGGCCGCTGATGGGCTTTGAGCAGCACAGCCCCCACCACCGCTACGATGTGTGGGAGCACACCGTCCGCAGCGTGGAGACCATCGCCCCCCAGCCGGTGCTGCGCTGGACCATGCTGCTCCACGATGTGGCAAAGCCCCAGTGCTTTACCCTGGATGAACAGGGGAAGGGCCACTTTTACGGCCACGATGCCCAGGGAGCGGCCATGGCGGAGGAGATCCTCCGCCGCCTGCGGCTGCCCCGGCGGGATACGGAGCGCATCGTGCTGCTGATCCGGGAGCATATGCGGCAGATAGCCCCTACGGAAAAAAGCGTGGGGCGTGCCCTGCACCGGCTGGGGCCGGAGGCGCTGGGACAGCTGCTGGCGGTGCAGCGGGCGGACCGTCTGGCCACCGGCACCGGGGATACGGAACTGCTGGATCAGCTGCAGACGCTGCTGGAGAAGCTCCTGGCGGAGGAGCGGTGCTTCACCCTGCGGCAGCTGGCGGTGAACGGCAGGGAGCTCATGGCCCTGGGCCTTGCAGGCCCGGCGGTGGGCCGGATGCTGCAGCAGCTGCTCGCTCAGGTGCTGGACGGCACCCTGCCCAATGACCACGCCGCCCTGCTGGATGCGGCCCAGCGCAGTCTGGAAGAACAGGAAAACCCGTGAGCATAGCTCACGGGTTTTTAGAGTCTGGCGATAAACCTTCCCGCCGAAGGTTTCGGAGGGAAAGATAGTGTGAAAGAAAACCGTCAGGGTTCGGTAGACCACCCCCGCCGAGCCGCCACCGACACCTTCCCCCGCAATCAAATGGGGTCGGGGGCGGCGAGATACAG
>CALWXA010000020.1 GCA_944385395.1 uncultured Oscillospiraceae bacterium
TAGATGTACTGTTCCATTTTGTAATCCTCCAAAATCATATATTCGCACATACATCACAGTTTCCCGATTGCCACACCTTGTTATATTGTGTTATCAGTTTTTCCTGCCCTTGCTTTTGCCCTTATAATCTCTCGGAGCAAGGGTAAAACTGTGTGAAATCGTATAAAGGGATAAGGCGGACAGAGTGCGAAAAATCCTTTATTTTCAACGGTTTCGGAGGTCTTTATTAAATCCCTATGAGGCGGTATAACCACCTACATAATTTGAGGTTTCAAATTCCGATTTTTGTCTCAGTTATCTTGCTCACTCTTCAGCGCCTTCTCCTGTGTCTATTCTGCACAGGAAGCCGTAGAAAAGCGTGTACGCCTGGTAATAGTTCTGGATCATCTCTATAAACAGAGGATCGACCTTATTCCCTGCCCGAACTTTTTCAGTTTTATTGATACCGAATAGTCCTTTTTCCTCGGTCTTTACTTTAACATAAGCGGGTTCTGAAACAGAAGGAAAATGCTCCGTTAGGAAAGTACCGTCTCCGCTGCCGTCGTGAATGCGGACGTTGCCCTTTACCTGTACCCCGTATTTATTTTCCAGGTAGATTATGGTCAAATCATGGGCAATTTGTTCTTTTGAAATCATACAGAAGTTCCTCCGTTTTCGTTAATAATCTTTTCCCTTTGAAATCTCTCAGTCAACACATTCCGGAGAACTTACAGCAACGCCTTACTTCCCCTCCGGGACGATCTCGATCCAGTAGCCGTCGGGGTCAGAGATGAAATAGATCCCCATGGCCGGATTCTCAAAACAGATGCAGCCCATCTCCTGATGCCGGGCGTGGAGCGCCTCATACTCGTCAGTGACAAAAGCCAGGTGGAACTCACACTCACCCAGATCATAGGGCTTGGTGCGGTCCCGCAGCCAGGTGAGCTCCAGCTGGAAGTCGCTGCTGTCATCCTGGAGATAGACCAGCTTGAAGGAGCCGTCCTCCGCCACATGTTCCCTGGCAGGCTTCAGGTCCAGAGCCTTTGCATAAAAGGCAATGCTCCGCTCAAGGTCCAGAACATTGAAGTTAAAATGCGCAAATCGTATCATATCTGCTGCTCCTTATTCAAAACAATATGGATTACATCTGCATTGTATCCAACAGGCAGGCATATTGCAAGGCTCCCCTGCCGGGCCGAAAAAAGGACGTCTCCCATGGGAGACGTCCTTTTTCCATATTTACAGAGCTTACGCTTCCAGCTGCCGGCGTACGGTCTGAAAGCCCTGGCGCATGAAGGCCAGGTCGGAGCCGATGGCCACATAGGATGCGCCTTTATCCAGGTATTTCCGGGCGGCCTCAGCCGTGCCCACGAAAATACCAAAGGGTTTATGATGGGCGGTACAGCTGCGGATGATGTCATCCACCACGGCCTGCACCTCCGGATGCCCCGGCTGACCGGGATGGCCCAGGGACTGGCTGATATCCATGGGACCGATGAACAGTACATCGATGGCATCCATGGCGCACAGCTGGTCCACCTGCTTGGCCATGGCCTGGTTCTCAATGTGTACCACATTGATGAGCCCGGCATTGGAGTCCGCCATATAGGCGTCCTTATCCAGCAGGCCATATCCGGCAGAGCGCTGGGAGAAAGACAGGCCACGCTGTCCCAAAGGAGCATACTTGGTATAGCGCAAAGCTTCCGCCACTTCCTCCACCGTGCTCAGGCCCGGCAGCTGTACGCCGGAAGCTCCCAGGTCCAAAGCATTGAGGATCTGGGCTTCGGTGCACTCCGGTACCCGGACAATGGTGGGCAGGCCCACGCTGTCGGCTGCACGGATCAGATCCAGCAGCAGCATCCGGTCGCAGGGTGCGTGCTCCATGTCAATGATGGCAAAGTCCATACCCGCACTGCCCAGCACCTCCAGGGCCGTGGCATCGGCCAGCTTGGTAAAGGTGCCGATCTGAGGCTCTTCCCGGTGCAGCTTCTCTTTCAGTTCCCGGGCGATCATTTTACGTATTCCTCACGCTTGGGGGTGAAGATGTCAAAGTTCACCAGCACCTCGTCACCGATGACCTCTGCATAGTGGGTCAGGTTGGGGGGAATCACCAGCATTCCGCCGGGCTTGAGACGGAACACCTGGTCTTCGATGTGATAATCGCACTCGCCGGCGGCGATATAGGCGATCTGCTCATAGGGATGCGCATGGGGCTTGGGCTCATGATGAGGCTGCAGCTCGTTCATGGCAAAGGTGGCACCCTCGCCGGTAAAGGCCTTTCTGCGAACACCGGGACGCACGTCCACCCAGGGCAGATCTGCCCAATTGGCACAGTTATACATAATCATACCTCCTGATAAAAATGGTTTACTTGATGCAATTACTCCAGGCCCAACAGCCAGGCCGGGTTGGTATAGCAGATCTGCTCCAGCTGTGCGTCCGTCAGGCCGCTCTCGTCTTTCACCATCTGGGCAAACTTCTGCATATTGGCTACGGGATCACCGTTGCCGCTCTGACCGTAGTCGGAATCCAGGACGATCTTGTCCAGGCCCACCGCTTCAATGATCTCGCGGGTCTGTGCAATGGGATTGGTGCAGAACTTGGAATCCGGGACAAAGTTCACGGCATTGAGCTCCTGGAAGGCACCCAGACGGCTCCAGGCTACCATATCCTCCAGCGTGGCACCGATCATATAGTGGGGATGGTTCACCAGGATACGGCGGATGCCCATATCGCTGGCGGTACGTACCAGACGGTCCACCTCGTCCCGGCTGCCGTGACCGGTGGCCAGGATCACATCCGGCTTGCCGGCCAGGTATTCCAGCACCTCCAGCACCTCCGGCAGCAGGCGGCCGTTTTCATCCAGGTACATGATGGTCTTTTCCGCTACGCTCATACCCTTGCTGCCGGGGAAGGCCAGGCCATGACCGGAATGCATGATCTTATGACGCAGAGAAGACACCGTGGGCATCCAGACGATCTTGGCGCCCAGGGCACAGGCGGCGTCCACCGCCTTGAGGTTGATGCCGCCCACAGAATTGTTCAGGGCGATGCCGCCAAAGGCACGGCAGCCCTTGCCGTCCAGATGGTCCTCGGCGATCTTGGCAGACATCATGGTGGGGAAATAGTGATCCTTGATCACCACCGCCGCATAGCCGGCCCGGCCGGCTTCCATCAGCATATCCGCCGCATCGATGGCCCGGGGCATCACCGACGGGCCGGCATGGACATGCAGGTCAATCATTTTCATGTTTCGTTCCTCCCATTACCATTTTCACGGCCCCGTGCGGACAGCTGTGGACGCACAGTCCGCAGCCGCTGCAGTGATCCGTATCCTGGACCACCTGGCCGTTTTCCAGCCGCAGGCCGCCAAAGTAGCAGCTCTGCAGGCACGTTTTTTCCTTACATCCGGTGCACACAGCGCCGTCCAGCTGGCTGTGCCGGCGGGGCAGGGCTCCCAGATTCTTATACGACACCATGGATTCCGCTGTACGGCCTACCACGGACGCAACGTCTTTGCCCTTCTGCTCCAGCAGTTCCTCCAGTTCCTGTACCAGCTGCCGGGCATAGGCCGGGCCACGGAGCATCATGGTAGAGCAGATCTCTACCAGATGGGCACCGCTGAGCAGGAAGTCGTACACGTCCCGGGCGGTATCGGCTCCGTTGCCGCCCAGGATGGTCAGCTGGGTCTTTTGATAGATCTTACTGACATTGGCCAGAGAAATGGGCTTCATCCAGGGGCCGCCAATGGCGGCGCAGCCGCCCAGAATGGGGCTGTCCGTTTCCGGATCGATCATCAGGCCCTGGAAACGGTGCATCACCGTCACAGCCCGGACCCCTACTTCCTGCAGGGCCAGAGCCAGTGCCGTCAGATCGGAGACCTGAGGGGTAAGTTTGACGATCACCGGGATCTTCACCGCCTGCACCACTGCCTGGGCAATCTGACGGCACAGATCCGGAGACTGGCCGATGAGATAACCCAGCTTGCCCTTGGCGGCTTCCCCGTGGGGGTTACCAAAATTCAGTTCCAGGGCGGCAAAGCCCAGAGCTTCCATCTGCTTTGCGTAGCTGACCCAATGGTCCGGGTGGCTGGCAGAGATACTGCCGATGACCACCGTGCCGTATCGCCGGCCGATGGCCAGCAGTTCCGGAGCCTCTGCTGCCAGGGCATCCATGGACATCATGGAGCCGCCACGGGAGAAGAAGTAGTAGGAATTCGGGAATGCACCCTGAACCGGGCGCTGGGACATATCGGCAATATGGAACCGGGCAATGCTGCTCTCCTGCAGCTCCGGGGCATCGGTGACGGATTTTGTGATGATGCCGCCTACGCCGCTGGCGGCAAATGCCTCAAAGCAGGCGGGATCACGGGCGATGTCGCAGGACGCAACAATCACGGGATTCTTGAATGTCAGGCCCAGAGCGGTGGTCTCGCTTCTTTGTGACACGGGCATACCTTCTTTCTTTCATAGCTCAGAGCAGGCAGGTATAGACTCTGCCTGCTCTGCATTTGCTTATCTTACATCAGTACCTTTTGGGGATTGGTCATCACTCATCGCTGGCCGCAGCCTGAGCCTTGGGCTCGGTGCGCCAGATAAAGAGGCCCGTGCAGGCGTAGATGATGGCGATGATGGGTACGATATAGCTGAGGAATGCATAGGGGATGTATTCAATGCCGATACCCAGTACCGACATCATGTAGGCGCAGGATGCGCCCCAGGGCACCATAGGTGCGCCGATGGTACAGGTATCTTCCAGGGTACGGGACAGGACACGGCTCTGCAGGCCCATCTTGTCATAAGCCGGACGGAAGGTGCGGCCGCCCATGATGATGGGCATCACCTGATGGCCGGAGACAAACAGCAGCGTGTAGCAATAAGCCATGGTGGAAAGGATCAGGCCCCGGGCCGTCTTTACGGTCTTGAGCAGTACGTCCTCCATCAGCGTATTGATGATACCGCTGGTTTCCAGAGCCGCACCCATGGTGGCACTGAGAATGATGATGGCTACCGTGCCGTACATGGAGCTCATGCCGCCGCGGGAGAGGATCTTGTCCACCATCTCCACACCGGTGTCAGAGGCAAACCCGTTCATGGCAGCCGTCAGCACGGAGCTCAGAGACGCCTTCTGCAGGATCATGGCGAACACGCCGCTGACCACCGTGCAGCCCAGCATGGCCGGAACAGCAGGTACCTGCAGTGCGGAAACCACCAGCACCAGCAGGGCAGGCAGCAGAGCCAGTACGGAAATGTTGAAGTTGGCACCCAGGGTGTCGATCATCAGCTCCACGTTGCTCAGGTCAGCGCTCTGAGCGGCATTGCTGGCGCCCAGGATGGCGTAGATGATGATGCAGATCACAGCGGCAGGCGCCGTGGTATACATCATGGAACCGATGTGGGTATAAAGAGGCGTGCCGGACATATCGGCAGCCACGTTGGTGGTATCGGACAGAGGGGACATCTTGTCACCAAAGAAGGCTCCGGAGCACACGGCACCGGCCATCAGCGGAGCAGAAAGGCCCATGCCGATACCCACGCCGAACAGCGCCAGGCCGGTAGTGGCAATGGAGCCGTAGGAAGAGCCGGTGAAAGTGGATGTAATGGCGCACAGGACGAAGGTCAGCGGCACGATGATGGACGGTGCGCAGATCTTCAGGCCGTAATACAGCAGGGTGGGAACCGTACCGCCGACGATCCAGATACCCACCATCATGCCGACGCTCAGAAGGATCAGCAGCGTGGTGGCAGAGTTACCTACGACACGCTTGATGTTATCCTGAATGGTTTCCCATTTATTGCCGAACAGAAGGGCTGCAGCCATGGCCACGCAGCCGCCCAGAGCCAGACCGATCTGAATGCCGATGCCGGTCCGGATGGCTGCCGCTACCACGGCGATGACGCACACCAGTACCAGCAGCGACTGCCATACATTGGGACGCTTTACCTGGCGTTCCGCTTTCTTTTCTCCAGTTTTCATACTCATTCTCCTTCATTACACAAATGATGGTTATACTGTGGATGGAAAACAAAGGTACTGATATCGGAAAGGAACTTATTTTCTGGCACGCAGATCCGCCACGCACTGGCCGATCCGCCGCAGACCTTCCGCACAATCCTCATAGGAGGTAGCGTAAGAAATACGCAGATGGTTTTCACCGTTGGCACCGAACTCTACGCCGGGCACCGTAGCCACGCCGTAATTGTCCAGCAGATACTCGGCAAAGGCGAAGCTGTCCATGCCGAACTCGCTGATGTCCGGGAACAGATAGAATGCCGCCTGAGGCCGGTTGCAGGGGATACCCAGATCCACCAGGCCCTGGTACAGCAGCTGACGCCGCCGGTCAAACTCCTGCAGCATCTTGTGCAGAGAATCCTGAGGTCCGGTAAGGGCCTCCATGGCTCCGAACTGGCCAAACGCACAGGCGTTCATCACGATGGTCTGGTGGGCCCGGACCATGATCCGGATCAGCTCTGCCGGCGCAGCCACATAGCCGATACGCCAGCCGCACATGGAATATGTCTTGGAGAAGGACTGCACCGTAATGGTACGCTCCTTCATCCCCGGCAGGGATGCCATGGAAATATGCTTATTTCCGTCGTAAATGATCTGCTCATAGGCCTCATCCGCCAATACCAGCAGATCGTGCTTCTGACAGAAACGGCTCAGATCTTCCAGGGCCTCACGGCTCATCATGGTACCGGTGGGATTGCCGGGAGAGCAAAGGATCAGCAGCTTGGTTCTGGGAGTCACCAGCTGCTCCAGCCGGTCCACATGGTAGCAGTAGTTGTCCTCTGCACTCAGCGGTACGGCAACCGGGACGCCTTCTGCCAGTTTTACCAGGCTGACATAGGGGATATACCCGGGATCCGGCACCAGTACTTCATCGCCCTTTTCCAAAAGGGACAGCAGCGCCGCAGCCACCGCCTCTTCACCGCCGGTGGTCACCATGATCTCCGTCATGGGATCTGCCTGGATGCCGTTCATACGCTCCAGCTTTTCCGCAATGGCTTTCCGGAACTCCACATAGCCGTAGTTGGAGGAATACGAGGTCTTACCCTCGTCCAGCGCCCGCTTGGCCGCCTCCTTGATGTTTTCCGGAGTGTCAAAGTCCGGCTGACCCACTTCAAAATGGATCACGCTCTTCCCTTCCGCCTGCAGTTTGGATGCCTTTTCCATCACCCGCCTGATTCCGGTAAAGGGAATTTTTTTCATTTTCTGAGGTTCGAAATCACGCACGATTCAGACATCTCCTTTCACGCTTTATAGAGCCAGAAAAAAATTAAGCCGTGTTTTAGAATAATATTACAACACCATCAATGTAAAACACTTTAGAGAATTTGTCAGCGTTTTATCAGTATATAGAATTTTTTTCTAAGTATTGAACAAAAAAGAAGTCTGCATTATGTGCAGACTTCTGATTTTTATTTCAGGCTGGGAGTAACCGGCAAAAGCGGTGTATTTTTGCTGCGGATCTCCCGGAGATAGTTATACAGCGTAGCCTGGGAGATAGACAGCAGATCGCAGACCTGGGGAACGGAATCCTTCAGCAGGAACACGCCCTTTTCATCCAGCTTGCTGAGGATCCGCAGCTTGATCTCCTTGGCGCCAAGGGTAGAGGGTTTTCCTACCTCCTTGATGATATCGGAAATCACCAGGTGGGTGTAGTCCACCAGATTCATATTGGTGGAGAAATTCTCCCGGTCTTCAAAGGGTTCCAGGTCCATCAGCGCATCCAGCATGTTCCGGGCCTGGTTAACGGCGGTGAGATCCAAGGTAAAGCAGAGCATCGCCTCATATTCCCCGTCGGGTCCGTAGAAGAAAACGGTGGTGGATTTCAGCATCTCACCGGTGGGTTTCCGGGTCAGGCGCACCACGATGCCGTCGTTTTCCCGGGCCCGTTCGTCCAGGTACTCAAAAACCTGGCGGTCCATCACGCTGCCCAGGCGGCGGTTGGAAACATGTCCGTTTTGGATGAAGCAGATGGTCCGCTGCTTGTTGTGTACTACGGTTTCGCAATTTTTTCCACGGGACAATGCGATGGCTTTGGCGATTCTGATCAGTGACTGTTCCAGATTTTCCATGCTCTATCTCCTGTTTTTTTATTAATATTTTACCACATCATCCAATGATTGCAATCTCAAATATCATAATTCTCTTATAAATAGCGCTGCAAGCATGCTATGCAAAAAGACAGGAGCCGCCGCAAAATGCGGCGGCTCCCTGCGTTCATGTGTCAGTTCACGCTTTTCAGACCCAGCTCGTACGCCTTCAGGTTGGCCTCCACAAACTTCGCCGGTACCTTTTTCCGGATCAGCGAAGGCCAGTCGTAGTGCTCCAGACCCGCCAGCTTCACCAGTGCGCCCAGCAGGATGATGCTGGCCACCCGGATGGTTCCCAGCTTCTCCGCCTCTGCAGAAGCGTTGATGGCGTAAGTATGCTCCACTACAGACGACACCTGCTCGATGGCGTCATGGGGATAGGCTGCCTTGCCCATCTTTACGGGGATGGGCAGGATCTCGTGATTGTTGATGATCATGGTGCCGTCTTTTTTCAGAAGACGCAGCCAGCGGATGGCTTCGATCTTCTCAAAGGCCACCACGATATCCGCCTCTCCGTTGGCGATGAGGGGTGCATACACCTTCTCACCGTACTTCAGCAGGCAGTTCACCGAGCCGCCCCGCTGAGACAGGCCGTGCTGCTCGGTCTTTTTCACATCATAGCCCAGATCCACCAGGCCTTCAATGAGAATGTCGGAGGTCAAAACGGTACCCTGGCCGCCGACACCCACAATGGCGATTGCTTTTATTTCCGTCATGGTTATCCCTCCACTTTTTCAATTGCGTCAAACGGGCAGATCTGCTGGCAGATGGTGCAGCCGTTGCAGTCCTCCTGGGCAATGGAAACCTTGCCGTCGGAGATCATCAGCGCCGGGCAGGCAGTCTTGGTGATGCAGACCTTGCAGGAACGGCACTTATCGGCATTCACCTTGCAGTGCTTGCCCTTCCGGGCGGCGATGACCTGCTTGAGCAGGGCGCAGGGCTGCTTGACGATGACCACAAACAGCTCCGTGGCCTCATAGGCTTCCTTCACCACGGCGGCCGTTGCCTTCAGATCATAGGGATCCACGGTACGGATATTCTCCGGCTTTACGCCGCAGCCGATCACCAGCGTCCGGATATCCACGGCGGTGGTGACATCCTTCATCAGCGTCACACCGGTGACGGGGTTGTCCTGGTGGCCGGTCATGCCGGTGGTGCTGTTGTCCAGAATGAACACGCTCATCTTGGCGCCGTTATAGACAGCGTTTACCAGGCCGGTAATACCGGAATGGAAGAAGGTGGAGTCTCCGATGAAGGAGAAGATCTTCAATCCACGGTCCGCCTTCCGCTCAGCCCGTTCAAAGCCGTGGCCGGCGGTGATGCTGGCACCCATGCAGATCTGGGTATGGGTGACGCTGAAGGGCGGGTTGATGTTCAGGGCATAGCAGCCGATATCGCCGGCAGCCACGATCTTGCCGTTATACTTGCTGATCTCGTGGTAAATGCCGCGGTGGGGGCAGCCGGCGCAGAAGCTGGCGGGCCGGACAGGAGCCTCCGTATCCAGATGGTAAGCAGAGGTGATGGTGGGCAGGCCAAAGGCTTTCCGGATGATGTCCGCCGAATACTCCAGATACAGCGGCAGCACTTCCTTACCGGTGCACTCGATGCCCAGTTGGCGCACGTAATCCTCCATAAACGGATCCAGCTCTTCCAGCACGTAGACCTTCTTCACCTTGGCGGCAAAGCTGCGGATCTTCTCATCGGGCATGGGGTAGGAAAAACCGATCTTCAGATAAGAGGCATTTTCACCGAACACCTCTTTGGCATACTGATAGGAAATACCGTTGCAGATCACGCCGATGTCCGTGGAGAACATCTCTTCACGGTTCAGCTCCGTGGTGTTGGAGTAGGCCCGCAGCCGCACCAGCCGCTCTTCCACCGCCTTATGCTTGTTCCGGGCCAGAGCAGGGATATTGGTATTCTTCATGATATCCCGCTGGTAGGGCTTGACGGGCACCTCCTGCCGGTCCTCCATGGTCACCACGCCGCTGCCGTGGTTGATGCGGGTGGTGGTGCGGACCATGAAGGGGGTATCAAACTGCTCGGACAGTTCAAAGGCCAGCTTGGTGAAATCCTTGCACTCCTGGCTGTCTGCCGGCTCCAGCATGGGCATCTTCATATGAGGGGCAAAATGGCGGCTGTCCGCCTCCGTTCCGGAGCTGTTCATGCCCGGATCGTCGGCACAGATATAGACCAGGCCGCCGGTGGCGCCGATGTAAACCGAGGGAAACACTGCGTCAGAGGCAACGTTCATACCGAAATGCTTCATGGCTGCCATGGACCGGACACCCGCCATGGATGCACCGATGGCCACCTCTGCGGCTACCTTTTCGTTGACAGACCACTCAGAATAAACTTCCGGATACTTGGACAGGTTCTGCAGAATTTCGGTGCTGGGAGTGCCGGGATACGCCGCCGCAACGCTGCATCCCGCCTCGAAGGCACCCCGGGCAATGGCTTCATTGCCAAGCATGACTCGCTTCATCATAACACTTCTCGCTTTCTTGGTCCCATGTTTCGTCATATTTGTTGTAATATTATCCCAACACGTGAACCACATTTTCTCATCGGCTGTCTCTATGTTACTATATAATTATTATAAAATCAATATAGAATTATAAAAATTTTCTAACACGGCTTCCCTTCTTCCATTTTCTATGGTATACTGTTGGCACAGCGGAACCATCCGCACAACAGATAGTCTGTATCTGCAGGAAGGGAGCGGAACAATGAGTTTATTTTTGGTACTGAATCCGGGGTCCACCTCCACCAAGGTGGCGGTATATGAGGATCTGCAGCTGCGCTGCAGCGGCACCATACGCCACACGGCGCAGGAGCTGGGGAGCTTCACATCCGTCATTAGCCAGCGGACATTCCGGCTGGATACCATTATGACGTATCTCCGGGAGCAGGGATATGACGGCAGCGAGTTTGACGCTGTCATCGCCATCGGAGGACTGCTGAAAAAGGTGTCTTCCGGCGCATACCGAGTCAACGACGCCATGCTGCAGGATCTGGAGCAGCAGAAATATGGTGCGCATGCCGCCAACTTGGGTGCCATCCTGGCTCAGGACTTCGCCGGGCGGTTCCATATCCCCGCCTATGTAGGCGACCCCATCACCGTAGATGAGATGCAGCCTGTAGCCCGGATGTCCGGTCATCCGCTGCTGCCCCGGTACGGGCGGACCCACACCCTGAACCACAAGCGCATCGCTTACTCCGTCAGCACGGAGCTGGGCAAGGAATACCAGGATTGCCGGCTCATCATCGCCCATCTGGGCGGCGGCATCTCCATCGGCGCTCACGCCGGCGGACAGATCATCGACTCCACCTCCAGCCGTGGCGAGGGTGCTTTCAGCATGGACCGGTCGGGACAGCTGAATTCCTGGGAGCTGGCCAAGCTGTGCTTCTCCGGCAAATATGATAAGAAAACCGTGCTGAAAATGCTCAACGGAGAGGGCGGCGTCTGGGCCTATCTGGGCACCAAGGATTTCCGGCAGGTGGAAGAGCTGATGGATCAGGGCAACGAATTGGCTTCTCAGGTCTTCCATGCACTGGTTTATCAGGTAGCCAAGGAGATCGGTGCCATGGCCGTGGTGCTGCAGGGGCGCTTTGACGCCATCGTGCTCACCGGCGGCATCGTATTTTCCAAGAAATTCGTAGCTGAGCTGACGGACTACATCGGTTTTCTGGGCAAAATCGTACTGCGGCCAGGTGAAGAAGAAATGGAAAGCCTGTGCTTTTATCTCCACGCCATTACACAAGGGACTATGGAACCCAAAGAATACTGCTGAAAGGATGTATGCAACATGACTCAGATCCGCAATTTTGACATGCTTATGGAGGCTGCCCGCGCCAAGGGACAGAAACGGATCGCTGTGGCGGCCCCTTACGACAAGGGTACTGTCGGTGCCATTAAGGACGCTATTGACTCCGGACTTGCGCAGCTGCAGCTCTTCGGCAATAAGGATAAGATCCTGGCCGCTCTGGAGCAGGCAAAAGTGGACGCCGCAGCCGTCAGCCTGGTGGATACCCCCGATACCCAGTCCGCCATTTTCCAGGCCGTGCAGTCCGTGCGCAACGGAGAAAACCAGATCCTGATGAAGGGTGCCGTGCAGACCGGCGCCCTGCTGAAGGCCTCTTTGGACAGAACCACCGGTATCTCCCTGGGGCGGCTGGCCAGCCACCTCATGGTCATTGAGATCCCCGGCTACGACCGCCTGATCATCAGCACCGACGGCGGATTGAACATCGCTCCCAACCTCATGGAAAAGGCTGATATCATCCGCAACGCCGTGGATGTGGCCCGGGCTCTGGGCGTGGAACAGCCCAAGGTAGCCTGCATCGCCGCCGTGGAGATGGTGAACCCCAAGATGCCCGCCACCATGGATGCCGCCATGCTGTCCAAGATGGCAGACCGCGGCGTATTCGGCAACGCCCTGGTAGACGGTCCTCTGGCCATGGACAACATCCTCTCCGCTGCCGCCGCAGAGAAAAAGGGCATCCGCAGCGCAGTGGCCGGACATGCGGATATCCTGCTCTCTCCTTCCATCGAGGTAGGCAATGTGTTCTCCAAGACCCTGAGCTATGTGGTTCATACCCTCAGTGCCGGTATCGTGGCCGGTACCGCTGCGCCTATCATCCTGCCCTCCCGGTCCAGCGATCCCAAGTCCAAGTATGCGTCTCTGGCCCTGGGCGTACTGCTGGCCAAATAACCCTCTCTTCTCCCGGCCGGGTTTCCCGGCTGCAGGGGATCCAGCTTGTGCCGCACGGCGTTATGCCGTGCGGCATTTCTTTTTGGTTTCTTTTTACCGCCGGGGATGGTATAATGCATTCAGTACGCCCCGGCGCAGGGGCAGCTGGGAGGGTGATACACCATGGAAAAGATCCTGCTGGTGGAGGACGACAAGGGCATCGTGGCCAACCTGACGGAATTTCTCACCGCCGAAGGCTTTGCCGTGCAAAGCGCTTCCGGTCAGGCCGGAGCCCTGGCCCTGCTGGAGCAGAACTCCTTTGATCTGGTATTGCTGGACGTATCCCTGGCCGACGGCAACGGCTTTGCCGTGTGCTCCGCCGTCAAGTCCGGCTACGGTCTTCCGGTGATCTTCCTTACCGCCTCCGGCGACGAATACAGCACCGTCACCGGTTTTGAGCTGGTCGCCGACGACTACATCGCAAAGCCCTTCCGGCCCCGGGAGCTGGTAAGCCGGATCCGGAACATCCTGCGGCTCACCAAGGGCGCCGGATCGGTGGTGCATCTGGGAGATATCACCGTGGACACCGCCAAGGGCACCGCCTCCAAAAACGGGCGGGAGCTGTATCTTTCGGCGCTGGAATACCGGCTGCTGCTGGTATTCCTCAACAACCGGGGTACGATCCTGTCCCGGCAGCAGCTGCTCTCTGCCATCTGGGATTTTGCCGGGGAGTTCGTCAACGACAATACCCTGACGGTGTATATCAAGCGGCTGCGGGAAAAAATTGAGAAAGACCCCCAGAACCCCACCATCATCAAAACCGTGCGGGGCCTGGGGTACCGGGTGGACTTATGAGAAATCTCCTGCGCAATCCGGAGGTACGGCACGGTCTGGTGCTGCATCTGCTGCTGTTGGCGGCGGTAGCGGCGGCCTGGCTGTGGCATCCCTACTTCGGTTTATTTACCCTGGGTCTGTGGGCCGTGTATCTGTTTTTCTATCTGGTGAGTGCCGCACGGCGGTACCGGCAGATGGCAGAGCTCTCCCAGGAGATCGATCAGCTGCTCCACGGAGATCATCAGATGGATCTGACACGGTATGAGGAAGGCGAGCTGGCCATCCTCCACAGCCAGCTGGTGAAGATGACGGTACGGCTGCGGGAACAGCAGCTGCAGCTGCAGCAGGACAAGGTACATCTGGCGGATTCTCTGGCGGATATCTCCCATCAGATCCGCACGCCCCTGACATCCATCAACCTGCTGGTTTCCCGGCTCTCCCAGCCCCAGTTGCCGCCGCAGCGGCATCAGCAGCTCATCGCAGAGCTGCAGCAGCTGCTGGGGCGCATCGATTGGCTGGTGGTGACCCTTCTGAAACTCTCCCGGCTGGACGCCGGCACCGCCACCTTCCAGGCACGGCCCATCCCCATGGAACATCTGCTGCAGACCGCTGCGGCGCCGCTGCTGGTACCCATGGAGCTGCGGGGCATCACCCTGCAGCTGGAGGGACAGGGTATCTTCAACGGTGACGAGGCCTGGACCGCCGAGGCATTGGGCAACATCATCAAAAACTGCATGGAGCATACCCCGGAGGGCGGATGCGTTACGGTACAGGGATCGGAAAACGCCCTGTACTCCCAGATCACCGTGACGGATACCGGCTGTGGCATCGCCCCGGAGGATCTGCCCCACATCTTCCAGCGCTTTTACAAAGGCAAAAACTCTGACGACAAGAGCTTCGGCATCGGACTGGCTCTGGCCCGCCAGGTGGTCACCGCCCAGAACGGCACCATCAAGGCCGCCAACCGGCCCCAGGGCGGCGCCGAGTTCCAGCTGCGCTTTTACAAAGGGACCGTTTGACGGTCCCTTTTTTCTTGCAGGTGACGGAACTGTCACACAGACGTCACGCACCTGTCACCTGCATGCGGTATACTCATAGCATCAAAGAACCGTAAGGAGCGAAACGATATGGAAATCCTTCGTGTGGAAGATCTCTGCAAAACGTACGGAAAGGGCGAAAACCAGGTAAAAGCGCTGGATCACGTTTCCTTTTCCGTGGAAAAAGGACAGTTTGTAGCCATCATCGGGCCTTCCGGGTCCGGTAAGTCTACCCTGCTGCACATTCTCGGCGGCGTGGACCGGCCCACCAGCGGCAAGGTCTACATGGACGGCAGCGACGTCTATGCCCAGAACGACGAACAGCTGGCCATCTTCCGGCGGCGGCAGGTGGGTCTGATCTATCAGTTCTACAACCTGATCCCGGTGCTCAACGTCACGGAAAACATGACGCTGCCGGTGCTGATGGACGGCCGCAAGGTCAATGAACAGCGGCTACATGAGCTGATGGAGACCTTGCAGCTGACAGGCCGGGAACAGCATCTGCCCAACCAGCTCTCCGGCGGTCAGCAGCAGCGGGTGTCCATCGGCCGGGCGCTGATGAACGCTCCGGCGGTGGTGCTGGCTGATGAGCCCACCGGCAATCTGGACTCCAAGAACAGCCAGGAGATCGTGCAGCTTCTGAAGCTCTCCAACCGCAAATACCATCAGACCCTGATCATCATTACCCATGATGAGAACATCGCCCTCCAGGCTGACCGGATCCTGGCCATTGAGGACGGCAAAATCGTGCGGGACGAGGTGCTGCGGGGATGAACGTATTCCATAAAGTCACGCTGCAGGCCCTGCGGAAAAACAAGACCCGCACCGCCGTCACCATCATCGGCATCATCCTGTCGGCGGCCATGATCTGTGCCGTCACCACCTTTGCCAGCAGCCTGCGCAACTACGGCATCGAAAACACCGCCTACGTCACCGGTTCCTGGCACGCCAGCGCCCTTTCCGTGGACTATGGAACCTACGAGTCCATTGCCGCAAACGGCAAGGTGGATCGGGCGGTATACCTCCAGCGGCTGGGCTACGCCCTGGCCGAAGGCAGCGAGAATCCCGACAAGCCCTATCTCTATGTGCTGGGCGCCGGGCCTAACGCCCAGGAACTGCTGCCCATCCATCTGCTGGCAGGTACCTACCCCACCAACGCAGACGAGATCCTGCTGCCGTCACATCTTTCGGAAAACGGCGGCGTACAGTACCAGCTGGGAGATACACTGAAGCTGTCCCTGGGTGAGCGGGTCTCCGGCGGTGAGACCCTGGGGCAGAATACGCCCTACCTCAACACCCAGGAGAACGCAGAGTCGGAAGAACTGGCTGTGCGGGAAGAGCGCACCTATACGGTGGTAGGCTTCTACCAGCGACCCGACTTTGAAGATTATTCCGCTCCCGGCTACACCGCCCTGACGGCGGCAGACTCGGCACTGGGCGGCTATACCCTGGATGTCTACTATGAAATGAAAGATCCCGCCGACACCTTTACTTTCCTGGAGGAAATGGCCAACAACGGCTACGGCGGCGAGGCCAACGATCAGCTGCTGGCATTGCAGGGTGTATTCGGATTTGACACCTTCTCCGCTGCACTGGCCAATATGTCGGTCATCGTTATCATCCTCATCATGTGCGGCTCCATTTCCCTGATCTACAACGCCTTTGCCATCTCCGTATCCCAGCGGACCCGGCAGTTCGGCCTTTTATCCTCCATCGGCGCTACCCGCAAGCAGCTGCGGCACATGGTCTATTATGAGGCCCTGGTGGTCAGCGCCATCGGCATCCCTCTGGGCATTGCGGCGGGTATCGGCGGTATCGGCGTGACGCTGCTGCTCATCGGTGACAAGTTCGCCTCCCTGGGCTTCCCCATGGGCATGACCCTCAGTGTCTCCCCCCTGTCCATCGTTGCTGCCGTGGTGGTGTCCCTGGTGACGGTTCTGATCTCCGCCTGGGTCCCCTCCCGCCGGGCCACCCGTGTCTCGGCGGTGGAGGCCATCCGGCAGGTACAGGATGTGAAGGCGGAGAAGCGGCCCGTCCGCACCTCCCGCATCACCTACGCCCTGTTCGGACTCAGCGGCGTGCTGGCCATGAAGCATTACCGCCGCAGCCGCAAAAAGTACCGGGCCACGGTGCTGAGCCTCTTTATGAGCATCGTACTGTTTGTCTCTGCCGCTTCCTTCACCGGCTACCTCCAGGCCATGGTAAACCGGGGACTGGAAGGCTACGGATTCGATCTGGACTATAACCTGACGCCGGACCAGCGGCAGGATATCGATGCAGACGCACTGCTGCAGCTGATCCGCAGTACCGACCGGGTCACCGATGCGGTATATTCCAACGGCTACACCTATCGTTCTACTCTGGATAAGGGGCAGCTGGGTCCCCAGGTACAGGCCAACGCCGATAATGTCCTGCTGGATGAGACGGAGGACACCGGAACCTTCTATGTCTTCCCCATCTTTGTAGATGACGAAGCCTTCCTCCAGTTGCTGCGCCAGAATGGGCTGCAGGAGCAGGACTACTTCGATCCGGACCATCCCCTGGCAATCGCTTTTGATGATGTGCGGTTTTTCCAGCGGCAGCAGGGCAAGTTCCAGTCTGTGGATCTGCTGAAAGACGGAGTGGATGCCGTATCCGTCCAAATGGAGCGGCGTATGCCGGGCTATACCTCCATAGGCCGTGCCATCACGGAGGAAGGTGACGACGTCTGGCAGTATCTGGACAATACCACCGGTGAATCCATGAATCTCCCCATTGAAGAAGCGATGCTGGATACCCAGCTGCATATCGGTGCCACTCTTACCGAGTACCCCTATTATCTTCCCTCCAACATCGGTCTGACGCTGCTCTATCCCTACAGCATGCATTCCCATGTGATGCAGCAGCCGGTGGAGGAGTCCTTCCTGTACTATTTCATCCGCTCTGACGACCATCGTCAGACGTATCAGGCCCTGCGGGAAACCCTCATCAGTCGGGGATTGCCTGCCGACCGCCTGACGAACTACGCCGAAGCAGTGGAGTCCAACCGGAATCTGATCCTCATTATCCGGGTATTCTCCTACGGCTTCATCGTCCTCATCTCCCTCATCGCCGCAGCCAACGTATTCAACACCATTTCCACCAATGTGCTGCTGCGCCGCCGGGAGTTCGCCATGCTCAAGTCTGTGGGCATGGGCGACGGACAGTTCCGGCGTATGATGCGCTTTGAATGCCTGCTGTACGGCTACCGGTCCCTGATTCTGGGGCTTCCGGTATCGGCGGTGGTATCGTACCTCTTCTACCAGTCTGTGCTGGGTTCCGTGGAGATGTCCTTCCAACTGCCCTGGGCGGCCATGGGCATCGCCGCTCTGAGCGTGTTTGCTGTGGTGTTCGCCACCATGATCTATGCCACCGGCAAAGTACGGCGGGATAACCCCATTGATACACTGAAAAGCGAGAACCTGTAAGAAAGGAGCTTTATGATGCGACCCATTCCTCTCACCTGTCTACTGGCGGTGGCCGGTCTGCGGCGCCGCAGAAGGAGATGGATGTGGTGATGAAACGATCTGCTTGCAAAAAAGTATTGTCTCTGCTGCTGGCTTTGGCCGCCGCTGCACTGTCCGCCATCCTGGTGGTCAGCGCCTGCGTGGTGGATATCGCCGCCCCCCGGCTTCTCTCCGCCGCCCAGGCGGCGGAACTGAAGAATGTAGACTGCATCCTGGTGCTGGGCTGCCAGGTACTGGACGACGGTACCCCCAGCCTCATGCTCCGGGACCGGCTGGATACCGCCATTGCCCTGTATGAAGCAGGGGCCGCCCCCAAGCTGCTGATGAGCGGCGACCACAGCCGGGAGGATTATGACGAGGTGGGGGCCATGAAGCGCTATGCCATGGCGGCAGGTGTACCGTCGGAGGACATTTTCCTGGATCACGCCGGATTCTCCACCTACGAGAGCATCTATCGGGCCAAAGCCCTGTTTGGCGCCGAAAAAATACTCATCGTCACCCAGGAATATCATCTCTACCGGGCTGTGTACATCGCCCAAAAGCTGGGGCTGGAAGCCTGGGGCGTACCGGCGGAAGGCCCGGTTTACGCCGGACAGTCCATGCGGGAAGTCCGGGAGATCCTGGCCCGGTGCAAGGATGTGCTCACCTCCACGCTGCAGCTGCCGCCCGCCGGGCTGGAAGGCAGCTTCTCCCTGGATGGCAGCGGAGACGTCACGGACGCATGGAATGCCGGGTGAGTAAAGGGAAGTCCCTTGGGACTTCCCTCAGCCTGTCGAAAAAGTCTTTTCGACAGGCTGCTGCACTTTTTGAAACTTCAAAAAAGTTTCAAAAAGTGGTTTGACTGGACGTGAAAGACAACCCTGACGGTTTTCTTTCACACTATCTTTCCC
>CALWXA010000021.1 GCA_944385395.1 uncultured Oscillospiraceae bacterium
TTGCAGATTTCCAGAAGGTACAGGTAGACGGCAAAGACCTTGACGCTTCCAACTACACGGTCAAGGAAGGCAGCACCATAGTTACCCTGAAAGCGGAATATCTGGAAACCCTGTCGGTAGGTAAACATACGCTGGCAATCGTATCCGATACCGGTACGGCAACGACGGAATTTACCATCAAAGCGGCTGACACCGATACGCCTTCCACCGGCGATAACAGTAATGTCGCCCTTTGGATGGGTCTGCTGTTCGCTGCAGCTTGCGGCCTCACGGCAGCAGCGGTTTACCGGCGCAGAAAGAACTACGGCAAGTAATTTACAGCGTACAGATTTCCCAAAAATGCACCCCCTTTGCTATCAGGGGGTGCATTTTTTTGATAGAAGTGCAGGCTACTTCTTGGCAGGTGGCTCAAGTTTGCATCCTGCCGCCCTTTGGATTTTCTCTGCCTGCGCCAGTCCCGGTACTTCCACGACTTGACTGGCCGCTCCTTCTGCGTCTCCGCATGGCCGGAGCCTTTCCCATACAGGAAAACCCATTCCGACGCCGAAAGGGCTTTGCTTTCCAGAGGCCCCTCCAAACCACACCTGCCGATTTTCTCTTGACTTTTTCTCCCAAACCGCTATAATAGAATTAGAACAATTCTAAAATTGGTGCTGATAACTATGACCAAATATGCAACAAAAATTTTGGAGATCGTGGAATCCTCCCACAGTCATATGACGGCCGATCAGATTTTTGACGCATTGCGCCGGACCTACCCAACGGTGGCGCTGGCCACGGTGTACAACAATCTCAATCGGCTTTGGCAGGAGGAGAAGATCCATAAGGTATCGGTGGAGGGCATGCCGGACCGGTATGACCGGGTCGAGCGGCACGACCATCTGGTATGCAAAAAATGCGGCAGACTGCTGGACGTGGATCTGGGGGATCTCACCGCCCAGCTGGAGCGGGCGGCGGGACTTTCCATCCTGTCCTACGATCTGAAACTGATATACCTGTGTGACGAATGCCGCAGCGACACAGAACAGAAAGGAATGTGAGGAAACTGAATCATTTACCCTTGTCCATCCGTGTCCCCATTGAGGCGGACAATCCCAGCATCCTGCGCCTGGAGGAAAAATGTATCCGGTGCGGCATGTGCAAGGAAGCCTGCAGCAAGCTGATGGGCGTCCATGGCACTTACACATTGGCCCAGACCGGCGGCAACGCCATCTGCATCTATTGCGGCCAGTGCGCCAATGTCTGTCCTACGGACAGCATCGTTCCCCGGGATGAATGCGCCCAGGTGCGCCAGGCCATTGCAGACCCTGACCGGGTGGTGGTGGTCAGCACCTCCCCTGCCGTCCGTGCCGCCTTGGGCGAAGCCTTCGGCATGGAGCCGGGTGCCTTTGTGGAAGGCAAGATGGTGGCGCTGCTGCGGGCCCTGGGCGCAGACTATGTGCTGGATACCAACTTTGCCGCCGACCTGACCATTGTGGAGGAGGCCAGCGAGCTGGTGCGCCGGGTCACCCAGAAGGACCGTCCCCTGCCCCAGTTCACCAGCTGCTGCCCCGGCTGGGTACACTATGCGGAGATGTACGCCCCGGAGCTGCTGCCCCATCTCTCCACCGCCAAAAGCCCCATCGGGATGCAGGGCCCCACGGTGAAAACCTATTTTGCCAAAAAGATGGGGCTGGATCCGCAGAAGATCGTGCACGTGGCCCTGACTCCCTGCACCGCCAAGAAGTTTGAGATCCGGCGTGAGGAGATGCACGCCGCCGCAGATTATCACGGCATTGCCGGTCTGCGGGACACCGATCAGGTGATCACCACCCGTGAGCTGGCCCAGTGGGCCAAGGAGGCCGGGGTGGACTGGAACGCCCTGGAGGATTCGGCCTATGATTCCCTGATGGGCTGCTCTTCCGGCGCAGGCGTGATTTTCGGCAATACCGGCGGCGTGATGGAAGCGGCTGTACGCACGGCCTATACTTATCTTACCGGCCAGGAAGCGCCGGAATCCCTGCTGCAGCTGGATCCGGTACGGGGCTATGAAGGGGTCCGGGAGGCCCAGGTCTCCATGGGCGATCTGACGGTGCAGGCAGCCGTCATTTACGGCACCGCCAACGCCCGCAAGTTCCTGGCGGATATGCAGAAGAGCGGCAAGCAGTACCATTTCGTGGAAGTGATGGCCTGCCCCGGCGGCTGCATCGGCGGCGGCGGACAGCCCAAGGATCTGACGAAAGACGCTGACCAGACCCGCAAAAGCCGCATCGCCGCCCTGTACCGCAGAGACGGCGCCATGTCCCTGCGCACCAGCCACCAGAACCCGGAGATCCAGGCCGTTTACGAGACCTTTTACGGCCATCCCCTGAGCGAGCTGGCAGAAAAGATGCTGCACACCACCTATTTTGATCGGAGCGAACTGCTCAACCGGAAAGGAGAAAAACAAATGAGCAAATGGAAATGCAAAGTTTGCGGCTATATCTATGAAGGCGAAACGCTGCCGGAGGATTTCACCTGTCCTCTGTGCAAGCAGCCTGCCTCCGCTTTTGAAAAGCTGGAAGAAGCCCCCGTCCAGAGCGGCAATAAGTATGCCGGTACCCAGACCGAGAAGAATCTGGAAGCCGCCTTTGCCGGAGAATCCGGCGCCCGCAACAAGTACACCTATTTCTCCACTGTGGCCCGGAATGAAGGCTACGAGCAGCTCTCGGAGCTGTTTTTGAAAACCGCAGAAAACGAGAAGGCCCACGCTAAGATGTGGTTCGAGGAGCTGGGCGGCATCGGCAGCACCCCGGAAAATCTGCTCCACGCCGCCCAGGGCGAGAACTATGAGTGGACGGATATGTATGCCGGCTTTGCCAAAACCGCCGAAGAGGAGGGCTTCCCGGAGCTTGCCGCCAAGTTCCGGCTGGTGGCCGAGATCGAAAAGCGCCACGAAAACCGCTACCGTGCCCTGCTGCAGAACGTGGAAACCGCCCGGGTCTTCGAAAAGAGTGAAGTCAAGGTCTGGGAATGCCGCAACTGCGGCCACATCGTGGTAGGCACTTCCGCTCCGGAGGTGTGCCCCACCTGCCAGTACAGCAAGAGCTTCTTCGAGATCCTCTGCGAAAACTATTGATGCCATTGCAAAAAAAGGAGGACATCCCTCAGGATGTCCTCCTTTTTTATATCCCACAGCCACTCCCCATCTTCCCCTCCATGTGGTATCATAGGAGCAGATGATCCAAGGAGGCGGATGCCATGACCATAGCCCAGGCGTTGGAAAAGCTGGAGCGCTCCCCCTTTCGCCGCCGGTTCCGTTTGTCGGCGGCAGACCGGGCCTATATCCGAGACAAGGGGCTGGATACCGTGGAGCGTCACGGGGCGGATTTCATCCGGCAGCGGCTGGCCCCGGCCCATATCCCCAACGACGGACGGCAGACACCCATGCAGGGCCACCCCATTTTCGTGGCCCAGCACGCCACCGCCTGCTGCTGCCGCGGCTGTCTGGAAAAGTGGTACGGCATCCCGGCAGGAACGGAGCTGACGGAAGAGGTGCAGGCAGGGATCCTGGCGCTGCTGATGGCCTGGATCCGGCGGCAGCTGACCCGGGAGAGATGAAAAAGCGCGGAACCGGATTGGTTCCGCACTTGCTGTTTGCTGTTCACATCACCGGCGGCAGCGTCACGATGCGCAGCCCCTGGTGCCGGGCATAGGACACGGTGGCAGCGGTACCGCCGCTGCGTCCGTCAAACACCGCCAGCAGCAGCGACGAGTGATCCACCATGTACCGGTTGCGCTGCAGCATGCACTGGGGCGTATACTCCCGCTGCAGCAGCGTCCGCACATCGCAGCGCTCCAGCAGTTCCCGGTACTGCCGCCTTACTTCGGTTGGCCAGTTCTTGTCCTGGCCCAGGCAGGGCACCACCGCTTCCAGGGTCACGTCCCCATACCGCTGGCGCAGCAGCAGCGTCTCCTGGCAGAAGTACAGATCACTGCCCTGAGCCATGCCGCACAGAAAATGGCGGTATCCGGCATCGTAGGCCTCCTGCAGTGCCAGCCAGATGCGCACTTTCAGTTCCCGGCAGCGCTGGTCCTGTTCCTGAAATCCCCAGGGAAGTTTCTGCGCCCGATATCCGGTAAAGCAGCAAGTGCTGCTTCGCTGCGCCATATGCATCGCCTCCTGCTTCCAGTATGTTCTTTGATTATAGAAAAAATTTTCGATTTTGTAAATAGCTCATACTTGAAAAATTTACCTGTTCCCCATTTCGCAGCTTTGCCAGCATCGGATTCCATTTGTCCATTCCCTTTTCATCCGGCATGGCTCTGATCCCATGGCGGCAGGCTCCGGCGCCACGGCATCCGCTGCAGAAAAGACAAATTGAAACCACCAATGCCTATGGAAATGCCATTGTATTCCCTTGGCAGGATTTTTATAATAAAACCAACCATGAGATAAAAGGAGGATTTCCCTGATGGAACACTTCAAAATCGGCATTATCTCCGACTGGCTGCGTCTGCCCTTCCGGGAGAGCATGGAAAAGTGCGCCCAGCTGGGCTCTGACGGCGTGCAGCTGTATGCAGTGGAAGGCGAAATGGCTCCTGAGCATATGACGGCGGCAGACATCGCCGAAAAGCGGGATATCATCGCTTCCAACGGCCTGACGGTCTCCGCCCTGTGCGGTGATCTGGGGGGACACGGCTTTACCATCGCCGCTGAAAATCCCCATAAGATCCAGCGTTCCAAGCGCATCGTGGATCTGGCGCTGGAGCTGGGCAGCCATGTGGTCACCACCCATATCGGCGTAGTGCCCGCTGAGAAAAATGATACCTACCGCATTTTGCAGGACGCCTGCAACCAGCTGGCGGAGTATGCCCAGCGCAACGGCGCCCGGTTCGCCATTGAGACCGGCCCGGAGCCGGCGGAGCGTCTCAAGGAGTTTCTGGACAGTCTGGACAGTCCCGGCGTGGCGGTGAACCTGGACCCGGCCAATCTGGTAATGGTCACCGACGATGACCCCGTTCAGGCGGTGTATACTCTGAAAGACTACATCGTTCACACCCACGCCAAGGACGGCGTGATGCTCCGCAAGACGGATCCCAAGGTGATCTATGACTTCTTTGCCGAAGGCGGCATCGGGGATCTGCGGCTGGAGGAGTATTTCAAGGAGCTGCCCCTGGGCACCGGCAAGGTGGACTTTGACCGCTATCTGCAGGCCCTGCGGGACATCGGCTACCATGGCTTTTTGACCATCGAGCGTGAGGTGGGTGCCGATCCCACCGCCGATATCGCCCTGGCGGTAGAGTTCCTGCGCAAGCATCCCCTGTTCTGAGTTTTTCGTATTTGGGAGAGACGTTTATGTCCAAGCAGTACGGCGTCGTACTCATTGGCTGCGGTCACATCGGCCAGCAGCATATTGAGGACATCTATTATCGTGACAACATCCGCATGGTGGGTGTGGTGGACCAGGACCCTGCCCGGGCAGCCCAGTTCGCCCGCCGCTATGCTGCCGAAGCCTGGGATACGGATTACCGCCCCTTCCTGACCCGGAGGGATGTGGATATCGTCATCGTGGCCTCCTATGTGGACAGCCACCTGCCCATCACCCGGGATTGTCTGGCAGCCGGCAAGCACGTGCTGTGTGAAAAGCCCATCGCCGGCAGCCTAGGCGACGCTCTGGAATTTTTCAATCTGGTGCAGCACTCCTCCAGCAAGGTGCTCATTGCCCATATCCTGCGGCACAATCGTTCCTACCAGACCATCGCCCGGCTCATTGCCGACGGGGCCATCGGCGAGCTCAAAGCCATGCGCATGGTGCAGAACCACCACGCCCTCAACTGGCCCCGGTATAAGCGGCTGATGGAGGACTGCTCCCCCCATCGTGGACTGCGGCGTGCATTATCTGGACGTGATGCAGTGGTTTTCCGGCGCATCCATCCAGTCGGTAGGCGGCTTCTCCGCCAGGATCGACGCCGACGCCCCCCGGGACAACTACGGCGTCATCAATGTCCGGCTCAGCAACGGCTGCGCCGGATACTATGAGGCTGGCTGGAGCCCCAATATGGCCTCCCAGAACCTGAAGGAATTCATCGGAGATGCCGGGCGCATCTCGCTGACGCTGCAGAATTACCGCCAGGAGCATCAGGAGGAAGGGGATCTCATCTCCCTGTATACCAGCGCCGACGGTGTGTATCGCACCATCAACGTCCCGGCCAAGTATAAGGATATGTATGCCCAGCTGTCCACCCTCATCGACATGATCGCGCGGGACATCTCCCCCATTCCCACCCTGGAAGAAGCCTTTTCCGCTTTCTACGCCGCCCTGTTTGCCGAAAGCGCCATCCGGATGCATACCTGTCTGCGCTGCCCCTCTTTGGAGGAGGTGCTGCAGCAAAAGGCCCGTCCGGAAGAGGCGGCGGTGCTGTGCGGCTGAAATCATCGACCCTCCGTGTCCCCGGTACCCCTTCGGGCGGTGCCGGGGATGCTTTTTTGCCAAAAGAAAACTGCGGCGGACAGATGCCCTGTCCGCCGCAGCTTTGTTTTTTATTCACCGGTGAGACCGGCGGCCTCAATGCCCTGGATGAACCGGCGCTGCAGCACGGCGTACAGCAGCATCAGCGGGCTGATGACCAGCAGCGTAGCCGACAGGCGCAGGCTCTCGTTGAGCTTGGTGGCCATATCCGCCGAGGACCCGGACTGATAGATGGAGGTAAACTCCGCCACGAAGCTCTCCAGCTTCATGGGCAGCGTCCGGTAGGCCGAGCCCAGCAGCAACCCGGAGGTATAGGTCTCGTTCCAGAACCACACGAAGGAAAAGAGAATGCTCACCACAATGGCCGGTACCACCATGGGCAGCGCCACCTTGAAAAAGACGGTCAGGCTTCCGGCGCCGTCCAGCCGGGCGGCCTCGTCGTAGGACTTGGGATACCCGGCAAAGAACTGGTAGAACACCAGCACGAAGATGGAGCTGTTGACACCCTGCCCCAGCAGGGCCGGCAGCCAGGTGGACAGCAGCGAACCGGTAAGCCCATACTTGTAGAAAAGGAGGTACTCCCGGGAATACCGGAGAGCAGAGGTGGAGAAGAAGGGCGTGTTGCCCCGGCGTGCCATATCCACGATCCGCAGGGCGATCTCACGGCTGACGGCAAAAGTCTTGTCCACATAGGTGGGCTTGCCGCTGGCCAGAGGCAGAGCGCACAGCTCTTCATGCATCTCCGGGTTGTCCGGGCTCATGACGATGAGGCAGTCGCTCTTTTCAATGAGCTCCTCCATGCTCCCCAGCAGCTCGATGCCCTGTTCGGCGCAGCACTGCTGGTTGGTCTTGCCGTCGGGCTTATCCATCTTGGCCCAGGCGTAGACGATACCCATTTCGCCGTTGGAGGCCTCCCGGATCCAGGTAGGATAGTTTTCAAAATGGTATTGATCCAGATAATAGTCGATAACACCGATCTTTTTCATGGCCGTTCCTTTCTCTGCTGCTCAGCCCAGGCAGATCTCTTTGCCAGCGTCGGAGGAATCGTAGATGGCCTGCATGATCTGGGAGGTGATCACCGCATTGTCGATGCTGGCCGGGCTCTCGCCGCCGTGGAGGATCTGGTCAATGAAGGCATTGATCTCGTTTTCATAGTGGTTGGTGGTGGGATAGCGGGGACTGGTCTCCACCAGAGCGCCGTCCTTGGTGCCGTACATGGTGTAGTTGCCGCCGTACTGCAGCCGGATGCCGGCCTTGTCGCCGATGAAGTCGATGAACATCTCGTCCTTGCCGATGTTCTGTGCCCAGGCGCCGTTGAGGGTGATGACGGGTCCGGCGGTGCGGATCAGTGCCGTGACGGAATCGTCCACATCATAGGTGCCACCCTTGACGGGAGGACCGGCCCACATGTCCAGATAGGTGTAGCCTTCCATATCCTTGCCCAGCTTGCTGAATGCAGTACCCGACACGGTCTTGGGGGCGGGATCGCCGCAGCAGTACATCACGATGTCCAGGAAATGGACGCCCCAGTCGATGAGGGCGCCGCCGCCGGCAATGGCCTTGGTGGTAAAGGCGCCGCCCAGGCCGGGGATGCTGCGGTGGGAACGGAAGCTGATGTACACGTGGTAGACCTCGCCCAGCTCGCCGGCATCGATGGCATTCTTGATGCGGTTGACGGCGGTGTTGAACCGGTTGCATACGCCGATGGTGAGGATCCGGCCGGTCTCATGCTGTACCTTCTGCATCTCCAGCGCCTCAGGATAGGTGCGGGCAGCAGGCTTTTCGCACAGGACATCCTTGCCGGCCCGGAGGAAGGCGATGGCGATCTCAGCGTGGACGTTGTTGGGGGTGCAGACGGATACGGCGTCCACCTCATCGCTGTTCAGCAGCTCACGGTAATCGCTGATGGCCTTACCGCAGCCGTACTTGGCCACAGCGTCCTGGGCCCGCTGCAGGATGGTGTCGCAGAAATAGGTGATTTCCGCATTCTCGTTCTTCAGGTAGGCAGGGATATGGGCGTTGTGGGCGATGGTACCGCAGCCGATCACCGCAATTTTTACCTTTTTCATAAATAGCCTCCATTAAAAAATAAAGTTATTTGTTCAAATTATACTTTACCCGCCCTGACCTCACAACGTTTCAGTTATCACATGTTGTTGTCCCAATTTGCGTTGTACCTGAACATTCGAAAAAAAGCAATGTCTCTGTTTTGCCGGTTCTTTTCCTTCCTGATCCCCTGAAAAAGCCTCTGTTTCGCGGTATATTGCGTTTTTTCGCATAAAATTCCGGAAATTCTTCTGTGCCGTACAGGCATCCTGCTGCAATACCACCCAAAATACCGTTGCACACCAAATGTACCATTTCAGGCCATACTCTTCCTTTTTCCCGAGAAAAATGCTATCATTTAAGGAAAGGAGGTGCTGCCATGGACCGGGTGATTCTGCACTGCGATCTGAATAACTTCTACGCCTCGGTAGAGCTTCTGAGCCACCCGGATCTGCGGGATGTTCCCACCGCTGTGTGCGGTGATCCCACCTCCCGTCATGGCATCATCCTGGCCAAAAACCAGGCGGCCAAGGCCCTGGGTGTCCAGACAGCGGAAACCATTTATCAGGCCCGGCAGAAAGCACCGGGTCTGGTGCTGCTGCCGCCTCACCATCGTTTATACCATGCCTATTCCAAAAAAATCAACACACTTTACGGCACCTATACCGATCTGGTAGAACCCTTCGGGGTAGACGAAAGCTGGCTGGACATCACCGGCAGCCTCCACCTGCTGGGGGGCAGCGGCGAGGAGGTAGCCAACCGGATCCGGCAGCAGGTGCGGGAGGAATTCGGCCTCACGGTTTCCGTAGGCGTCTCTTTCAACAAGATCTTCGCTAAGCTGGGCAGCGATTACCGCAAGCCCGACGCCACCACCGTCATCAGCCGGGATAACTGGCAGGAGATGGTGTGGCCCCTGCCGGTGCAGTCCCTGCTGTTTGTGGGCCATGCTGCCGCCAAGGTGCTCTCCCGCCATGCCATCGGCACCATCGGGCAGCTGGCAGCCTGTCCGCCGGAACTGCTGGAGCAGCTCCTGGGCCGCCAGGGCCTGCAGCTGCACCGGTATGCCAACGGGCTGGACAACAGCCCCGTCCGGCCCCAGCATTGCTCCGAGCCGGTGAAATCCGTAGGCAACGGCACTACCTTTTCCCGTGACCTGACGGACTGGCCCTCCATCGCCCAGGCGCTTCAGGTGCTGTCGGACAGCGTGGCCATGCGGCTGCGGCGCCAGGGACTGTACGCCGGAGGGGTACAGGTCACCATCCGGGACGCCCGGTTCCAGACCATCACCCGTCAGAAGCGGCTGGACCGCCCCACCCACCTGATGCAGGAACTCTCCCAAGGCGCCTGCGACCTGGCCCGCCGGGCCTGGAAAGCCCCCACACCGGTGCGGATGCTGACGGTGACGGCCCTGTCCGTCACCCAGGCGGCAGACGCCTATGAGCAGCTGGACCTGCTGCATAACGCCGGCGAGGAAGAGCGCCGGGACCGGCAGGAAAAGCTGGAGCAGACCATGGACAGCATCCGCAGCCGCTTCGGGGACGACGTCATCGCCTTCGGCAAGCCCCGGCGGGTCAATCCCCGGGACGAGCTGTGAGAAACCGCTGAGATATTTTTAAGATGAAGGAGTCACATATCTATGAAGCTGGTGATACTGGGCACCGGCAACGCCATGGCCCGGGACTGTTATAATACCTGCTTTGCCCTGGTGCATCCTTCCGGGGACTATCTGCTGGTGGATGCCGGCGGCGGCAACGGCATTCTGCGGCAGCTGCGCAAGGCGGCGCTGCCGGTAGAGCAGATGCACCACCTTTACCTGACCCATGCCCATACCGACCACCTGCTGGGTGCGGTGTGGATGGTCCGTGCGGTGGCGGAAGCGGTGAAAAAGGGCCGGTATACCGGCACCCTCACCATCTGGGGCCACCGTCCCCTGCTGGAGATCCTGGAGCCCCTGTGCCGCGCCCTTCTGCCGGGAAAGCTCACCGCCTGCTTCGGAGAAATCATCCGCTTCGTGCCCATCGTTCCCGGCGATGTTCTCTCCTGCCTGGACATGGAGCTGGAGGTCTTTGACATCCTGTCCACCAAGGCCCTGCAGTACGGCTTCCGCTGCACCCTGCCGGACGGCGGCGTTCTGACCTGCCTGGGCGACGAGCCCTGCCATCCCGACTGCCGCCGCTATGCCGCCGGCTGCCGCTGGCTTTTGACGGAGGCCTTCTGCCTGTACGACCAGCGGGAGACCTTCAAGCCCTACGAAAAGAACCACAGCACCGCCCTGGATGCCGGACGCATGGCCCGGGAGCTGGGTGTGGAAAACCTGGTGCTCTACCACACCGAGGACAAAACTCTGGCTACCCGGAAAGCTGCCTATACCGCCGAGGCCGCCCGGGAATTTTCCGGCCGGATCTATGTGCCGGAGGATCTGGAAACCCTGGAGCTGTAAGCTGTACATAAAAAGTCCCCTCCTGCTGGGAGGGGACTTTTTTTACCTGAAAGGCAGCTTTTACGCTCCTTTCAGTGCTTCTTTTTCACAGGCACAGCCACAATACCGGCCGCTGCCAGCACCAGCAGAATGGTCCACAGCAGCAGCGGGCTGCTGTCGCCGGTGGCCGGAGAGCTGGGATTGTCGGGGTTGCTGCCGTTGTCGGTTCCCGGCACCTCAGCCATCTCACTGGCATAGCCCACCATGTAGGTGGAGAAGTGATCGGTGGTAAAGGTCACCACGCCGTGGGCATACTGAGTCTCACAGGCGGCATAGGCGCCGTCCTGGGCCACGTAGTATACCGTGACGTCGGACGCTTCCTTATCCTCTGCCAGGGCAAAGGGCAGGGAGACCTCCACGCTGCCGCCGAACTGGCCGATGGCCGTTCCGCCGCACAGCAAAGCCAGATCCACTGCCACGTTGTCACCCACCACAGCCTGCTGGGCAGCGCTGAGGGAACCGTCATAGGCCACCTCCAGCGTCACGGCAGCGCCGCCGGCCTGCTGGGCGATGCTCTGCAGCGCCTCCTGGCCGAAGGTCACCACAGTGCCCATACCGGAGGTGATGGTCAACGCCGCATCCTGCTCCTGAGCCAGTACATCCAGGTTGCCGGAAGGGATGGTGACGGAAACGCTCTGGGCGCTCTCGTCGGCAGGCACCTCAATGGTGACCTGGGGCTGATCCCCGGCCAGGGCGGAGGAAATGGCATTGTTCATGTCCTCCTCCGTCACCACGGCGCTGCCGCCGTCCATGTCCGGCGCCACGGGCTCCGTGGCATCCACCGGCTGGTAGACCACGAACTTGCCGCCGCCGGAATAGACGCTGTAGCCGCCGGCCAGATATTCGGTGGGATCAACGGTGTAGGTACCGCCGGAGATGGTCAGGGTGTCCTTCTCGGTCTTGCCCACGATCCGCACGTTGCCGCTGTAGCTGCCGCCGGAAACGGTGAGAGAGGCATTGGCCACGCCGCCCTGCTGGTTGTAGGTGCTGTAGAGCTTCAGAGCATCCTTGGCGGCCTCCACCGTGGTGTTGCTGACGGTGACCGCCACATCCTGGCTGGCGGAGCCATAGTAGTTGTCCACATGGATGCCGTTTTTCACGTTGCTGATGCGGCAGCCGTCAATGCTGACATCGGCATTGTTGTAGATCTCAATGGCGGAGGAATTCCAGTCGGTGTAGTTGCTGCCTGCTCCGGAAATGGCCACATTCTGAATGGTGCCGGTTACGGAGCCGGAACCCAGGCCCGCCAGGATGCCCTTGGTGAGCTTGGTGTTGGAGCCCTCCGGCAGATCGTTGGTGCACAAAATCACACCGCCGGTGATGCGGAAGCTGCCGGCGCGCAGGTCGTAGGCGCTTCTGCTGAAATGCTTGATGTTGACATTGGTGGCCGTGACCATGGTGCCGGAAGCGGCAGTGTCAGGCACCTTGATGACCGCATCGCCGTTTTCGCCGGTCTGATTGCTGCCAAAGTTCTGGAAGGTCACATGGGAAAGCTCCAGCTTGCCGTCCGTTATCTCCAGATATACGGTTCTGTCATTGGCCTGGCCGGTAATGGTGTGACCGGCGCCGTCAATGATCAGGTTTCTATTGATGGAAAGCTTCTGCGTGAGGGTGATGTCCGCCGTCACGGTGATCTTGCTTACCTCCGGATTGCTGATGGCAGCCACCAGCTCCTCCGCCGTGCCTGCCTTGGCTTCGGTACCGGCGGCAAAGGCCAGACCGGGCAGCACAGACAAGGCCAGCAGCAGCGCCAGCAGCGCCGCCGGGATCCGTTTCATGTTACGCATGTCATTCTCCTTACAAGTGGGGTATTGGTAGTAACGCGCTTACTCCGGATCCTATTATATTGTCTGTTTTGTTATAAAACAAGCCATTTTTCGTGCCATTTTCTGGCATTTCAGGTATAAAAAGAGAACGCCTTGCGGCGTTCTCTTTTTGTATGCATATCAGTGGCGGGACACCCGTTTCCAGCTTTCCGGGTTCTCATGGAGCACCGCCAGATCCTCCAGGAAATCGGTATCCAGGGGATTGGCCTTGGAAGCCGCCGCCTTATACTGCTCCAAAAGCCGCTTGGCCTTCTCCGGCGGCTGAACGGTACCTGCACCGGAGATGCAGCCGCCGGGACAGGCCATACCTTCCAGCAGATAGCCGTCGTACTTACCGGTACGGGCGATGCGCAGCATCTGCCGGCATTCCCGGAGGCCCTGGGCGCTGACGGTCTTGACCTCTGCATCGGGCTTGAGCCGGTGGATCACCTCCTCCACGGCCTTGGCCACACCGCCGCCGGCGGCAAAGCCTACGCCGGGAGCGGAAGCCATGTACTGCACCGGCTCATCCTCAATGGCGTCAAAGTCGATGTGCTTGGCTTCAAACATGCCCCGCAGCTCCTCAAAGGTCAGCACGAAGTCCACTTCACTGCGGACGGTACGGCGGCTGGCCTCCAGCTTCTTGGCGGCGCAGGGACCGATGAAGGCCACCTTGCAGTTGGGATCCCGACGTTTGCGCAGCCGGGCGGTAAGCACCATGGGGGTCATGGTCATGGAGATATAGGGGGCAAAGCCGGGGAACTCCTTCTTGGCCATCACCGACCAGGCGGGACAGCAGGAAGTAGCCATAAAGGGCTGCTTTTCCGGCACATCCCAGAGGAATTCCTCTGCCTCCTCCACGGAGCAGAGGTCAGCGCCAACCGCCACTTCCTCCACGGCGTCAAAGCCCAGCATCTTCATGGCCTGTACGATCTTGCCCGGGGTGGCCTTCTCGCCGAACTGGCCCCAGAAGGCCGGTGCAATAATGGCCACCACCCGGTCGCCCTTCTTGATGGAATGGATCAGCTGGAACAGCTGTCCCTTGTCCACAATGGCGCCGAAGGGGCAGTTCACCAGGCACATGCCGCAGGAAACGCACTTATCGTAGTTGATCTGGGCCCGGCCCTGCTCGTCCTTGGTGATGGCGTCCATGCCGCAGGCCTCGGCACAGGGCCGCTCAAACTTGATGATGGCCTGGTAAGAGCAGGCAGCCTTGCACTTGCCGCACTTGATGCACTTGCTCTGATCGATGTGCGCCCGGCCGTTGGAGATGGAAATGGCATCCTTGGGACAGGCGTGCTGGCAGTGCCGTGCAATACAGCCCTGGCAGGCATTGGTGATCTCAAAATGGGTATCGGGGCAAGCATGGCAGGCATACTTGATGATATTGATCAGCGGAGGATCATAGTATTTCTCGGCAATGGCGCTCTCTTCCACGCCATCGGAGAGCATACTGTACTCGTCCACCTGGCGCAGGGGCAAACCCATGGCCAGCCGGATCCGTTCACCTACGATGGCACGTTCCAGGAAAATGGAGTCACGCTGCTCCCCCACTTCCCCCGGCAGGATCTCGTAGGGCAGCTTCTCCATGCGCCGCTCATAGTCCCCGCCTTCATAGGCCAGTCTTGCCACCTCGGCAAAAACCCGTTTGCGCATATCTGCAATGCTGCAGGATATGTTTCTCATAGTCTCCTCCATCCTCCGCTCGTCGTGTTTGCGCACAATGTTCAGTGTGGGAACCTCCACACCCCAGCCCACATTATACGCAAGCAATGCCCGAAAAGCAATAGTCTTTTTCTTTATTTCCCCACTTATTGTCAAAAATTTATCATATTTTCTGCAGGTCAGCTATCTCTGCAGCAGCTGCAGGGGGACAGGCTGCATTTTCCACCAAGGACAACCGTCAAAGAAGGGCGGATTTTGTCCGTTTCGACGTTGACCAGCCCCGATTGCCGGGCCTATACTAAAGATGCTGTTGCGGAAGCGGTGCTTGGCGCCGCACGTTCCCCAACAAGTATTCTGACCTCCTGTGGTCAGCCAAAAATGGAGGATACAGCCATGTATCGCATCAAAACCATGAACAAGATCTCCCCTGTAGGCCTGAAGACCTTCGACCCGGCATTGTACGACGTCAGTGAGAACCACGACGACGAGCATGCCATTCTGGTACGCTCCGCCAAGCTCCATGACTATTCCTTCCCCCCCAGCCTGCTGGCCATTGCCCGGGCCGGTTCCGGCGTGAACAACATCCCGCTGGATCAGTGTTCCCAGAAGGGCATCGTGGTATTCTCCACCCCCGGTGCCAACGCCAACGCCGTGAAGGAGCTGGTGCTGTGCTGCCTGCTGATGGCCTCCCGGGATGTGGACGGTTCCATCAACTGGGTACGCCGTCAGGTGGAAGAAGGCGTGGAAGTGGCAGGTCTGGTGGAAAAGGCCAAATCCGCCTTTATCGGCCCGGAACTGTACCATAAGACCCTGGGCATCATCGGCCTGGGCGCCATCGGCACTCTGGTGGCCAATATGGCGGTGGCTCTGGGCATGGACGTATATGGTTACGACCCCTATCTGTCGGTGGATGCCGCCCTGCGGCTGGACCGTCATGTCCATATCGTCAAGGACGTGAAGGAGCTTTATAAGAAGGCTGACTATATCACCCCCCACATTCACTATAATGAAACCACCTACCATATGCTGGACGCCGAGGCCATGAGCTATATGAAGCGGGGCGTGCGCATCATCAATCTGGCCCGGGGCGAGATCGTGGATGAAGATGCCATGATCGCCGCGCTGGAGACCGGCCGGGTAGCGGTGTATGTGACGGATTTCCCCAACAACCGCATCGTCAAGGCCCCCCACGTGCTGGCCATGCCTCATCTGGGCGCCTCCACGCCGGAGAGCGAGCAGAACTGCGCCGTCATGGCCGCCAAGGAGCTCCAGGACTATCTGGAAAACGGCAACATCGTCCGCTCGGTGAATATGCCCGATGTGTCCATGGAACCCAGCGGCGTGTACCGTCTGTGCATCCTGCATAAGAACGTGCCGGCCATGCTGGCCCAGATCACCACGCTGCTGTCCCGTGACAACGTGAACGTGGAGAACATGAGCAACAAGTCCAAGGGCGATTACGCCTATACCCTGGTAGACCTGGGTACGGAGCCCCAGCCGGATGTGGTGCTGGAGATCCGGGCCCTGCCCAATGTGATCCGGGTCCGGACCATTTCCCGCAACTGATCTCCTCTGCGCTTTGTATGAAAAAGAACCGGCTTCCACATAGGAAGCCGGTTCTTTTTGCGCTGTTTATTGATGCTCGCCGCACTCGTGGGCATGTTCATGCTCATGGCATACATCTCCGGTGGATACCAGATCGCCCCGGAGATAGGCCTCCACGGCGGTGCGGGCATCGCCCCGGGCGCCTACCACCACTTCCACGCCCCGCTCATTGAAGATGTCCACGGCGCCGCCGCCCATGCCGCCGGCGATGATCACCCGGGCTCCGTTGTCCGCCAGGAAATTGGGCAGGAATCCGGGCCGGTGTCCGGGATTGGGCACAGACTGCTCCGCCGTGATGGCACCATCAGCGGTGTCAAAGAAAATGAAATTCTCACAATGTCCGAAATGGCCGGACACCTGGGTGCCCATGGCTGCAACTGCAATTTTCATAACGCATATCTCCTTTTTTATTTCAGCAATTTGCAGGTATCATCGAAAATCTCTCTCAGTGCTCTGGCGGCGGGGCAATCCACCTCCGCCAGTGTACGTCCTTCATTGATGGCCCGGGAAGCCTCCCGGTCATAGGGGATCTGCCCTACAAAGGGGATCTCCTGCTCATGGCAGTAGTCCCGGATGGCCTGGGTGTATTCCGGGCTCACATCCCACTTGTTGACGCATACCGCCAGCCGTGCCTGGAGGGTAGATGCGGTCTGGGCCAGCCGCTTCAGATCGCTGAGCCCCGACAGACTGGGCTCCGCCACCACCAGCACCAGATCCATCCCCGCCACGGAAGCCATCACCGGACAGCCGATGCCCGGCGAGCCGTCAAAGATGGCCAGTTCCGTCTCCGGGGCATGCTTCAAAAGGGCCATTTTCACATCCGTCACCAGCTTGCCGGAATTGCCCCGTCCCATTTTCAGCGCGGCGGTGGAAAAGACCCGCTCCCCCTGATAGAGCTCCTTCCGGCCCGCCACGTCCGGGGTGAGCCGGATGGCTTCGTGGGGACAGACATAGGCACATACGCCGCAGCCCTCGCAGGCATATGCATCCACCAGCGCCGCGCCATCCTGTACCGAGAGGGCCTCAAACCGGCAGTGATTTGCGCAGGTTCCGCAGCCGGTACAGCGGGATGTATCCACCACCGCCTTGTCCCCGCCCATAAAGTCACTGACCTGGAGCTGCTGCTCAGCAGGCTGCAGCAGCAGATGGAGGTTGGGGGCGTCCACATCGCAGTCCGCCGCTGCCCGGGCCCGGGCAAAGTGGATAAAGGCTGCCGCCGTGGTGGTCTTGCCGGTACCGCCCTTACCGCTGAGGATCAAAAGCCGCTTCATATCGCCCCTCCTTGGATCTGCGCCAGCAATCCGGCAAAAAGCGCCCGGACCTCCGGCCGGTGTTCTGCCGCCACCAGGCCCCGGGCGGTATCCGCCGCCAGAGCCGAATCATAGCCCATCCGCAAAAGAACCGGCAGGTTCTGCTCCCGGCAGTAGGCTTCCAGCGGTTCATAGGGTGCATCCTGCTTGTTGATGACCACGCCGCAGGGCTTGTGCAGCAAACGGGTGAGCGCATGGACCATCCGGAAATTGTGGAAGCCAAAGGCCGTAGGCTCCGCCACCAGCAGGCATACATCCGCCGCTTTCACACATTCCATGACACTGCAGGCGCTGCCCGGGGGACAATCCACCACCGTCAGTCCCCGGGCCTGATCCAGGGCCTGACGAATCACCGGAATGCCGGAAGCCTCCCCGGGATTCAGCATCCCCGTCACCACACGGACCTTCCCTGCCCGGCCTGTTTCCACCGTTCCCACCGGCCGCTGCCGGTACGTCACAGCCTGCGCCGGACACACCAGGGCGCAGCCGCCGCAGTTGTGACATACCTCGGAGAACACCATGGGCTTTCCCCGGATGTACAGCAGGGCGTGGAACCGGCAGAACTGTACGCATTGACGGCAGCCGGTGCAGCGGGCAGCGTCGAATTCCGGCAGCAGGGTGGTCACCGTCCGGCTCTCCGGCTGCTTAGGCTGAAAAAAGAGACGTCCGTTGGGCTCCTCCACATCGCAGTCGATGTAGGTGGCCTCCCCGGCCACCGCCGCCAGATTCACCGCCACCAGCGTTTTCCCGACGCCGCCCTTACCACTGAGACATGCGATCTTCATGACACGAATCCGCTGTGGAACTTTGTCAGCTCCTCCAGCTCCCCTTTCTCCCAGGCCGCCAGATCCTCTGCAGCGACGGGATGTACAGAGCGGAAAATCTGGATCCCTGCCGCATGGAACACATCGGCGGCGTTCTGTCCGCAGCGGACGGTGATGAGATGGGTAACGCCGCTGTCCACCAGGAACTGGGCCGCCTGTACCCCTGCCCCGCCCTGGGCCTGGGCAGCAGGGTTGTCCACAATGACGTCCTGTCCCTGCTCCCGGAACAGGAAATACGGCGTCCGGGCCAGTACGATACACACGTCCTTCTTGTTTTCATCCAACGGAATGGCAATACGCATGGTTCCTTCCTCCTGATTCCTCTGCTGCTGGCTGCAGCGCCGGTGTTTCCGGCAGCCGCCGCAGCCGCAATAAGCCTCTTGCCCGTCGCACAGCTGGTAATGTCCCCCCTGGATCCGCAGAGGTACGCCCTCCACCAAAGCCTGGGCCAGCTTCTTCCGGGCGGTATCGTAAATCTGCTGCACGGTGGTGCGCCCCACCTGCATGTAGCTGCCGCAGTCCTCCTGGGAGAAGCCCTCCCGGTCAATGAGCCGGATGGCCTCGTACTCATCCACCGTCAGCGTCACACCGTCATCATCCGGCATGGCCCCGGCCGGCAGGAATTCCCTGACCCGGGGCATCTGGCATACTTTCCTGCATTTTCTGGGTCTGGGCATCCTACGTCTCCTCCCCTCCGTCTGTCTTCCCCTTCAGTATACGCCGTTTTCGGCATATGTCAATAACTTTCTGGTATATGTCAAAAACCAGACAGACGGATCTGCCTGGTTTCCCGGGTGCGCGAACTGCTTTCACAGCCACTTTTTGTGTTTGAAGTATGCGATGAGTCCTGCCACGATCCCCACGCTCACAACCGCCAGCAAGGGATAGCCGTAGCGCCAGTGCAATTCCGGCATGTAGGCAAAGTTCATGCCGTACCAACCCACCAGCAACGTCAAGGGCAGGAAAATCGCCGTAATAATGGTGAAAATCTTCATGATATTGTTTTGCTGGATGGAAAGCTGGGACTGATAGGTCTCCTGGATCTGGCTTACCAGCTCCTGCAGGCTGCTGACTTTGTTCAGATAGCGGTCGGTTCTGGCACCCAGGATCTGCATACGGCTCCTGGTCTTGGCCGACAGCAGATGGCTGTCGCTGATGGCCACTTCATCGAAAATGATATCCAGCTGCTCATAGTAGCGCTTCAGGCGCAGCAGCTCCTGCCGCCGGGCGATGACCTCCTGGGTAGCGTGCTCCAGCTTACCGGAGAGCATGGCGGTGAGCACGTCATTGGTCTTTGCCTCAAACTGGTCCAGGAATTCCATGTCGCCCCGGAAGAGACGCCCGAAAAAGCGGCACAGCAGCTGTTCATGGTCCGCCGGTGCCTCGGACAATATGGCCTCGGTCAGCTTGGCGCAGTAGTCTCTGGTCTCCTGATCGTGGCAGATAAAAAAGAGATTGCTCTTATCAATATAAATCAGGATCCTGGAAAGAGCCGTCCGCCGGCTGTGGATATCATACCAGTGGAACGTCAGGAGGTTGAAGGTCTCAAAGCCCTCAAAGCTCTCGATCTGACTCTGGCAGATGTAGGCAAACGCCTCCGGGCCCATATAGGGAGCCACTTCCGACAGTTCACTGAGCAGCAATACTTTTTGCATCTTGTCCACCCCTTGCCTTTCGCCGTCTGTGCCGGTTTCCAAGAGAAACAGCATCCATATTGGCTTTGCCTTGATTATATCCTGCCCGAGCCGGGAGTACAAGAAGCTTCTCCACTCCTTTTTCCAAAAAAGGGCATTGACCCGGGACCGCCATCACACGGTTCGGGCCAATGCCCGGAAATCAGGAAATGCCATGGGCCTGCATGGCCTGTTCCAGTTTCTCCAGCGCTTTTTTCTCAATTCGGGATACATAGCTGCGGCTGATGCCATACCGGGCGGCCACCTGGCGTTGGGTCTGGGGCGTATGTCCGTCCAGACCGTAGCGGCGGCGGATGATATCCGCCTCCCGCTCCGTAAGGCACTGCTGTACCAGTTTGCGGATCAGCAGCCGGTTTTCCTTATCCTGCAGGTCCGAGAGCATGGTGTCATCCGTACCCACCACATCCAACAGATACAAAGCGTCGCCACCGCCGTCGGTCTCAATGGTATCCGACAGCGATACCTCCCCCTGGAGCTTCCGCTGGGCCCGGAAATGCATGAGGATCTCGTTTGCTACCCGCTCCTGACGGCTCCGCAAAGCCCCCTTCCGCCCCTTCTCCAAGATTTTCCTCTGTTTTACTGTCTGCGACGTGATTTCCCACACCCACCAGTGTCTTGGGGAACTCATATTCATACTCCGAGCCGAACAGCACCACATGAGCGTCCGTCCCATCCCAGATGACCTCCTTAACAAAGGTGCGGATGGCCGCCCGCTTTTGCTCCACCGTCATCCTGTCCACGGTGTCCTTGAATGTGGACAGCATCTGGGCCAGCAGGTCAAACTCGATGTCCGCCAAGGCATGGCTGGAGGTCAGCTCTTTCAGTTCCGCCAGACGACGCTTCAGGCCTTCTCCCTTCTCGTGCAGCTCGTCAATCTGCTGCATAATATAACTTTCTGCGGAGGTGCCGGAGGACTTTCCCAGGGCGGAGACAAGGCCCTTGATCTCCTCTTCATTTGCGGCGATCTCGGCCTCCAGGCCGGAGATCTCCTCGTCGTAGCTCTGCCGGTTGCCCAGCAGCGCCCGCTTGCTCTGTTCCAGCTGCCGGATAAAATCGGAGCCGTCTTCACTCAAATGTTTCAGCTGCTCTATAATGTCGGCGTCCAGCGTATTGCCGTTGCAGTTTTTCATGCTGCACACATGGCCCCGGCTGCGCTCCTTCATGGAGCAGAGGTAGGTATAAATAAACTCACCCTTTGTATTCTGCCGCTTGGACAGCTTGGGGCGCATATACTCGCCGCAGTTGCCGCAGATCAGCAGACCAGAGAGCAGTGCCACATTGCTGCGGGGTTTGCGATAACTTTTGGATTTGTTCCGCTCCAAAATCGTCTGAACCTTAACCCACGCTTTCCCCTCGATGACGCCCTGGTGCTTGCCCACCGACACGATCCACTCCTCCATGGGCTTGATCTGGTGGGCTCTCCCCGGCTGCTGCAAAGTGCGGTTATAGGCCATAATGCCGTGAACACCATCAAAGTCGCTTTGCTCCGCAAAGAGGTCCACATGATTTTTCGTCAGGTAGTCATAGGCAAATTCATCTGCAATCAGATAAACCGGATTGGACAAAATCCCCTTGACGGCAAAGCGGGTAAACTGCTTGCCGTTCTTTGTGGTATAGCCATTTTGCAGCAGGTAGGTCTCCGTCTTTGTCGGCGGGCCGGTTTCCAGGAACTTGTCGTAGATCAACTTGACGATGCCGATCTCCTCCGGGAGTATCTTCAGCTTGCAGGCCCTCTTGGTCTTGCTGTCGATGGTCACATGGGAGACACTCTCCGACTCATAGCCGGTGGGGGTGTTACCGCCCAGCCAGCGTCCTGTTTTGGACAGCTCGTGCATATTGTCCCGGATGCGCTCGGCGATGGTCTCCCGCTCCAACTGGGAAAAAACCGAGGAAATATACATCATGGCCCGCCCCATGGGGGAGGAAGTGTCAAACTGCTCCTTGATGGAAATGAAGTCAATTTTCATCCGGTTCAGCTGCTCGATCAGCTTGGCAAAATCACCGATATTGCGGCTGATCCGGTCCAGGCGGTAGACCACGATGGCCCGGAAGTTTTTTTCTTTTGCATCGGCCATCATTTTTTTGAATTGGGGACGCTCCAGTGTGCCGCCGGAGAAGCCCTCATCCTCATATACCAGGGCCTGCTCTGCGGCATCGTCTCCGAACTGCAGCCGGATATATTGCCTGCACATTTCAATCTGGTTTTCGATGCTCTCGCCCTTGCCAGTGAACTTGGATTTTCGGGAGTAGATGACGATTGGACGCACTGCGGCCATAAAATCACCGTCCTGTCATATGATGTGTGTGTAAGATTAGTATATCATATCGTCCCCTTCTGGTAAATACGGATGAGGGTTTTTCGGCGGTTTTATCTGTGCCGGCATCTGTAAAAAGGATGTGCCGCGAAACCGGGCGTTTCGCGGCACATCCCTGATTGCATTTTTACCGTGATAGGATTTCCTTGTACTTTGAGCAATCATCTGTCAAAATAAAAGCAGAGCATTTCAGGTGGAAAGCGAGGTAAGCATGATGCCGGATAAAGTTAATCCTACCCCGTACAGTGACCAGCAGCCGGAGAGCGGTTCTTCCCCTTCCCAGGCGCCTCAAGTTGACCAGCGCGAGCTGACCGATGACGAGAAGATCGATGCGGCCGCTGCCCGGATTTTGGGAAAATACAGGGAAGCGTTTCTGGAGTTGGCGAAATAAAGCCACTTGAAATCGGAGCAAATAAAGGTTCCTCTGCTAATTTAAGTAGTCTTTCCCCTTTATCTACTTTTTGATTCGCCGCTTAGAGTTCGCAAGGTAAGTATTGTTAGAAAACGGGCCTTTATACGCCTCTTCATCAAGAAATCCCAGGACAATTTTCAACTCCTCTTTATCATTGGGCAGCACAATCTTTTTGTCTTCTACCGCAATTTCGATGCCTGCTGATTTGGCCAGTTTTTTGATTTTTGTAGCTGTATTGTTTTCCAGAACGCCAGAATCATTGATCATCGCAATCTTTCGGCGAATCCATGTATCGGCCATATCTTTAAACTTTTGAGGGTCTTGCACCGACAACAATTCGCTGGAAGCAAACCGATCAACTTCTGGATCTAGAGCCCAACGATAGAATTGACCCAAGTCAAAAACTTGCCGTGCGAAGAAGAAGGAAGAAAACTGCAATCCTTTCTTGGTGTAATAACAATCAATCCTATCCGATATGCTAATTCCAAAATTGCGCTCACAGCGAAATGTATTGTTGGTAAAGTAGAGATTAAGACCCCTCGCTGAAATGTACTGCTCTTTTTTAAAGCATTGAAATGCAGCTTTAAATTCTTCTGTTTCGTTTCTTTTACCGCATTTTCCAACAAAAATCGCTTTGATTGCAGGGAAGCCTTCGCTCTCTTTTTTGTACGCCGCAACTCCCATGGGATTGCGGATGGCCTCTTTGACCTCTTCTGGCAGCATGAACTCCTTAATAGCCAAGAATTCATCGTCATTGGGTTTATAGCTGCCGTCAAACGGAATTCTAGTTTTGCCCTTTACCAAGTCTGCTACAACCTCTGAAAAAGTCTGACAAATCGCCTGTTGTGTTGCTTTGTCTACTTCTAATCGGAGGATTTGTGACGGATCATCCGCCCTGATGACCATGATAGAACAATCTTTGAACATCCTCTTTATCCCTCCGAATCAATAAGTAAAAATTCAAAAACACGTTTTACTGTTGTAATATGCTTGGCGTTTCGCAGATCCCTTTTACATATCAGCAAGTAACCTGATACACCATTTTCAGCACTGATCTCATAGAAATGATACTTTTGCAAGAAAAGCAACGGATTAGGAGTAACTGAATTTGCAAACAGAATGATTGCTATCAATAAGATCGCAATGATTCCGCATAGAATTGCGTCAAAATCATCTATTGCCATACTGGCAAACGGAAGAAGATAAGAGATGCCATATGCCACTATCCAGCCATCTTTAGGTGATACATCCGTGACTCGAATCATAATGGGGGCCACATGCTTTTTGGCATACGAAAAGGAACGCGCAAAGCACAGCGCAAAAAAGGAACCCAGGCAAACGCAAATGGCTGGAACGATCAATGTCTGCTTTTGGATATACCAGAGAATTGCGAAGGTGAAGCACAGCGGCGAAGCAGCCGATAGATTATAGATAAGTTTTTGTAAGTTGTTAGCCATACTGCGCTTCTCCCTTCCTCAAATAGCTTTATCTTGTGATCTTAATAGTACTGCTCAATGTAGCTGTAGGCCTTATCAAAGACTTCCTTGTCCTTGATTTTATATTTCACCCACACTACGCTGCGCAGCGCTTTCTTTACTTCCTGCCGGCCGGCGGTTGTGTTCTGCCAGCCGTCGAAGCGAACGATTTTCACGATATCGTCAATATCGGTGACCACACGCTCCACGATGACCGGGGTATTGATGTTCTTGACGCCATTAAATAGCTCGGTCAAAGCGGCCTTGCCTTTGTCGATCTCCTCCTCCGGCACGACTTCCTTTTCCGCCTGGGCTGCTTCTTTGGCCAGTTCCAGCAGCATCTTCAGAAATTCAATGCTGTTGATGAGGCCCTGCTCATGCTGCTCACGCAGACGCTCCAATTTGTCCCCGAGACGCACGAACTTGGGGTCGTCGCTATGCTGATGGATTCTGGCGACCAAATCGATTTCCACCTTTTTGGAAGCAGTCTTCGCGTTCTTGTATTTCTCGATGAAGGAGTCAATCAGTTCGGCATCCAGGGAGAGAATCTCCTCCTCATCATGGACTTGTCCCACATCCAGGTTGGAATTGACGATCTCCATAGTTTTTGGACCGAGTGCGGCCCAAATCAGTCCGCCGCCGCCGTTGGTAGGCTTTATGGACTCATAAACTTTGCTCAGCCACACGTAGTCTGCCTGAATTGCCGTTAAGATCGGGTCGGGGGAAATCGCGTTCCAGGCGCGGTTCAGTACCTGATAGTCCGCTGCGAATTTGTCCTTTTCCTTATTGGTGGGCAGACATTCCTGAGCGGCCATCAGGCCCTCCCAGCCTTCCACGGTCCGATCCACTCCCATGAAGTAGCTGAGGCATTTCCGAAGCAGCGCCGGAATCTGTTTCTTCACTTCTTCAATGTTGGTAATGACCTTCTTCATGCTGCCCTCGTCAAAGTCCAGTGCCTTGGCAACATTGTCGAAGATACCGATGTAGTCCACAATCAGTCCGTTGGTCTTGCCCTCGTCGTAGGTGCGGTTGGTGCGGCAGATGGCCTGGAGCAGAGTGTGGTCCTTCATGGGCTTGTCCAGGTACATGACCTGCAAAATCGGCGCGTCAAAGCCAGTCAGCAATTTGGCGGTCACGATGACGATTTCCAGCGGGTCATGAGGGTCCCGGAAGCGGTCGAGAATTTTGGCTTCCTCATCCTTGGTACGGCGGTAGGGCTTGTACTCATCCGCTTTGTCATCGTTGGTATCCATCACGATGGTGGAACACTTTTCGCCCAGCAGCTTGTCCAGCTCTGCTTTGTACTTGATGCAGCAGGGGCGGTCATATACCACGACCTGTGCCTTATAGCCGTTGGGCCTAATTTTTTCTGTAAAGTGCTTGGCAATGTGGGCACAGACCTTGTGGATGCGGGCCTCGTTATACATGATCGCCTTCATATTGACCCGCCGGGAAAGTTCTCCCCGCTCCGCGTCGGAAAGTCCTTCGGTCAGGACATCAAACTCCCGGTCCATGGTATCCTTGTCCACCCGCAGGTCCACCGGAACCGGCTCAAAGTTCAGCGGCAAGGTAGCATGGTCACGGATGGAGTCGGAGAAGGAGTACTTGCTCATGTAGCCGCTGCGGTCCTCTGTAGCGCCAAAGGTGGCAAAGGTGTTCTTGTCGATGCGGTTGATGGGGGTACCCGTCAAGCCAAAGAAGAAGGCATTCGGGAGAGCGGTTCGCATTTTAATGCCCAGATCGCCTTCCTGAGTCCGGTGGCACTCGTCCACCATCACGATGATATTGTCCCGCTGGCTCAGTTCGCCGGTGACCTCTTGGAAGCGGAAAATCGTCGTAATAATGATCTTCCGAATGTCCTGCCGCAGCATGGTCATCAGCTGTTCCCGGGTGGAGGCGGACTCCAGATTGCCCACATCGGAAGAATGGAACTGGGCGGTGATCTGGGACTCCAAGTCCAGACGATCATCCACGATCAAAACGGTGGGGTTCATCAAATCCGGGAGCATACGCAGTTTGACCGCAGCGAACTCCATCAGATAGGATTTTCCGGAGCCCTGGAAATGCCAAATCAGGCCCTTTTTCGGATAACCGGCCCGGACACGGTCCACGATCATATTCGCACCCTCATACTGCTGGTACCGGGCGATGACCTTATATTTACGATACTTGCTGTCAGTGGCATACAGGGTGAAGAACTGGAACAGATCCATCATCTTGTAGGGCGTAATCATATCCTGTACGCTGGTCTGGACCGCCGCCAGAGAGCCGTCTGACTTATCCTCGGTGGTATGCCAGGGACCGTACTTGGACGCAGGCATACAGACGGAACCGTAACGGTAGCAGCGGCCCTCGGTGGCGAAGTTGAACACATTGCTCACAAACATCTGAGGGATGCTCTGCTCATACTTGTTGATGTCCTGGGCACCGTCCAACCAGGTAATGGCGGCACGCACCGGTGTTTTCAACTCGCCGATGGCAAAGGGAAAGCCGTTGACCAGCAGCACAAGGTCCAGCCGCTTGCCACCATTCTTTTTCGGGTACACCCACTGGTTGGTGACCACATACTGGTTCTTGTCCAGCTTACCGTTGACCTCGGTGCCGAACAGGTCGATAGAAACCTGCCGCCCGTTTTCGCCAAAGGGATAGGAGTTCTTCTCAAAGACCAGTTCCTTAAAGGCTTCGTTCTGGGTGACCAGATTCTGGGCGTTGGTGGACAGAAACAGCGTCCGCAATTTGTAGATGACTTCGTCGGCACGGGATTCATCCTCGGCAATTTCCGGATTCAGGCGGATCAGAGCAGCCCGAACCATGGATTCTACCATGACGTCACTCTCGTCCCGGTCCAGTTCTTCGGCAGGGATGTACTCCCAGCCATTCCTCTGCAAGGTGGTCAGGAGCATTTGCTCGGTGGTATTGTCTTCATTGAACTTTGGCATGATTTACTCCTTTCTCCCGGTTCCCAAAGCACCTTCTAGAATGCAGCACTTTGTGGTTTGCAGGGATGTGATGGCATTTTGAAGAGCGTTTTTTGCTTTCTCATTTTGTTGGACGAAGGATGTAAATTGCTTTTGCATTTCTACGGGAGGAATAAAGATTTTGAAAGTATTGATATCTTTATTTGAAATATGCGGTACAATGGAACCTTTAATATGACAGTGTTCGGCAAACCATACACTATCTAACATTGCATATAAAAAATCTCTCTCAATGCAGCGCGCCCTTATGCAAGCGGTACGTTGGATAAGTAATGCAGGCAGGTCCTTGGACTTTATCCGAGACATTTTGAAACCATTACCTACCCAGGGACGATCCATCGCCATTACGATATCGCCTTCTTGCAGTAAATAGCGTTCATAGCCAGCTGAATCTGGCCAATGCTTTGATTCATTCCAAAGCACGAATCCTTGCATCAAATTATAACCACCAACAATGCTAATTCCTTGCTCAGTATAGCCTGAACTTTGAAAAGGATATCCAACAATAACATCTGCATATTGTTGGAGCGGTTCCTTTTTCCAATTTTTTTCATTTGATTTTAAATCTCCAAACGAATCAATAAAATATGCTTTAACAAGTTCACCGGTTTCATAGAGAAGTTTCTGGTATGCCTGCAAAGTATCATTGATGGACCACAGCATCTCGGCCAGCTTCTTTTGCTCCTCCATCAGCGGAAGCTCAAAGGTGTAATTCTTGAGATTGTCCCACTTTACGCGAGGTGATAGAGAACCGGCGGATTTGCCCACGGCAAAATCAAACAGATTGTCGTTCTGAATGATAAAGGGAAGAAGCTCCGGCAACA
>CALWXA010000022.1 GCA_944385395.1 uncultured Oscillospiraceae bacterium
TACAACAACCGCCGCATCAGGGCAAAGCTAAAGGGCTTGCCGCCTGCAATTCACAGACAACAAGCCCTTTCAGCTGCGTGAACAATTTTTGATTGAAAATATTGTCTAACTTTTTGGGGTCACTTCAGAGCTTGGCTCCGGCGGCACTTTTTTATTCGGTAAAGTGTACGTGGTTGAAGATGTGATCCTGACAGTAGCAGTGATACCCGGCGCACTTGCTGCAATAGCGGAACTGCATGTCCGGATAATCGGTGTCGGTCTTGCCGCACACGCAGCACTTGTGATGATAGCCTTTCTGCTCCTGCTGTGCCCGGACGGCCTTTTTGAACTGTACCGTCTGTCGGGAATGCTGATACTGCTTGCGCTGGGCAAAGTAGCGTACCTCCGGCCAGATGAACAGACCGAAGTTCAAAAGCGCCACAATGGGCAGTACCACGCCGATGATGCTGCCAGCGGCGATGGACTGTACAATGCCCAGGGCAAAGAGGGCCACATCCAGCCAGGCCAGCCACTTCATCTTCACCGGTATGACGAACAGCAGCAGTACCTGCACGTCGGGGAACAGTACGGCGAAGGCCAGGAACATGGACAGATTCACATAGTCTGCGCCGATGGCGGGCAGGAAGTAGATCCCGGAGAAGAGACTTGCCAGTACGGTACCCAGCACCGTCAGCAGCACGCCGCTGACATAGTAAATGGTAAATTTGGCGGTGCCCCATTGCCGCTCCAGGGTACTTCCAATCCAATAATAGAAGTAGAGGGAGAGCACCAGCAGCAGGGGATTGCTGGCGGTGGGCACAAAGATGAAGGTGACGATCCGCCAGATCTCGCCCCGCAGCAGCCCGGCCAGATCGAAGTACAGAAAACTGATGGCAGCGGCATTGCTGAACATCATCAAAATGTATACCAGGATATTGCCGATGACCACATACATCATTAAATTGGGGATACCGAACCGTGGATGCCGTGAGCAGAAGCGATCCAGGGCGTCATGCTTTTTTTTCAAAGGGATGATCCTCCTCAAAATTCAATTCCAACCCATTCTACCTTATTTGCCAGTAAAAGTCATTACCTTTTTTTGAATAATCTGCCAGCCGCCTGTAAAGAGGGAAGGGGCGAAAGGTACTTGACAGGGGAGAAAAATCTGCTATACTGAAATATAACAAATTCCCACCAATTTCATACCTTATCAAGAGTGGTTGAGGGACCGGCCCAATGAAACCACGGCAACCTGCGCTGCAAGGTGCCAAATCCGGCGAGTATGCGGAATGCGGAAGTGATAATCCCGTGTTCGTCCTTCGACAGATGAGGAGCGCTTGATCCCAACACGATCCGTCGAATGGCGGAGCGTGTTTTTTCATGCTCCGGTCTATGTGGTGGAAATTTGTGCCAAAATTACAGTAAAGGAGTATGAAAGTATGTCTAAACGTCTGTTTACGTCTGAATCCGTTACCGAGGGGCATCCCGATAAAATCTGCGACCAGATTTCCGATGCAGTTCTGGATGCCATTTATGAGCAGGACCCCAATGGCCGTGTAGCCTGCGAGACCACCTGCACCACCGGCCTTATCTGCATCATGGGTGAGATCACTACCACCGCTCAGGTGGATATCCCGGCCATTGCCCGCCAGGTAGTCCGTGAGATCGGTTATGACCGTGCCAAGTACGGCTTCGACTGCGATTCCTGCGGCGTCATCACCACGCTGGATAAGCAGTCCGGCGATATCGCCATGGGCGTGGACAAGAGCCTGGAGGCCAAGGAGTCCGGCGCCGACGAGCTGGATAACGGTGCCGGCGACCAGGGCATGATGTTCGGCTATGCCTGCAATGAAACGCCGGAATTGATGCCTCTGGCCATTTCCCTGGCCCATAAGATGGCCAAGCGCCTGACCCAGGTGCGTAAGGAGGGTCTGGTCTCTTACCTGCGTCCCGACGGCAAGACCCAGGTCACCGTGGAGTATGACGAGGCCGGCAAGCCCTTCCGTGTGGATACGGTGGTGGTCTCCACCCAGCACGCTCCGGACGTTACCCTGGAGCAGATCCGGGAGGATATGATCCGCCTGGTCATCAAGCCCACTGTCCCTGCCGAGCTGCTGGACGAGAATACCAAGTTCTATGTCAACCCCACCGGCCGCTTCGTTATCGGCGGACCTCAGGGCGACTCCGGTCTTACCGGCCGGAAGATCATCGTGGATACCTACGGTGGCAGCGCACCCCACGGCGGCGGTGCTTTCTCCGGAAAGGATCCCACCAAGGTGGACCGCAGCGCTGCTTATGCCGCCCGGTACGTGGCTAAGAACGTGGTGGCCGCAGGCCTTGCCAGCCGCTGCCAGGTGCAGCTGGCCTATGCCATCGGCGTGGCCCGTCCCGTCAGCGTCTTGGTTGAGACCTTCGGTACCGGTGTTGTCAGCGATGAGCAGCTGGAAGAGGCTGTGAATCAGGTCTTTGACCTGCGCCCCACCGCCATCATCCGGGATCTGGACCTGCGCAAGCCCATCTATCGTCAGCTGGCGGCCTACGGCCATATGGGCCGGGAGGAGCTGGGCGTCCGCTGGGAGCAGACGGACCGGGTGGATGCTCTGAAGAAGGCCCTGGGCCGGTAAAAGTTTATAGCAAAAGGAAAGGCCGCACAGGTTTCCCTGTGCGGCCTTTGCGTCAGCGGCTTTATTTATCCCGGATCACCACGGTATATTCGTGGGTATCCGTCCGATCCACATTGCGGTCGATGCCGGTGAGCACATCGGGTTCCTCCACGCCGTAGGTGTAGCGTACCCGGATCCGCACCGTTCCGGCCTGGTTGGCCTGAATGGTGCAGGTCTCCGAGGTGCTGCCGGAGAGGGAGGCCAGGCTGGAGCCGGCCACGATCTCCCAGCGGAACAGCTCGTAGTTGGTATCGAACTTGGTGGGGCAGGTGATCTGCAGAGATTCACCGGTGTACATGAGATAGTCGCCGGAACCGCCGTCTTCATCGCTTCCGCCTCCGCTGAGATCCACGGCGCACAGCGCTTCCACGGTGTGGGGGCTGGAGTCGAAGGCGGCATAGATGTAGTAGACGGCCTCCACACCCTCGTTCCAGTACATCACCCGTACGGTGAGATCTTTGAATTCATTGAGATCGGACAGCAGGGGCGTGATGAAATCTCCGTCATGCCCGGCGCCGAAGAACAGCGTCCAGTTGTAGTCGGTGAAGCTGTCGGCGCTGTTGAGTACGCCGGCCATGGAGTTGATCCATCCGGCCTCCTGGGTCAGGTCTTTCAGGGTGTATACATCCCCGGTCTCCAGGCGGTTTTCCGGGGCGCAGAAGAAGAGGGTCTCGTCCCGATAGAAGTTCCGTACCCAAAGCTCATCCCGGTTGAGCTGGCTGTCCCGGTTGAAGGTAGCCTCTGTGGTGCAGGGGCTGCCGTCCCGCAGCACGGTGGCCTGCCCGGGCTTGACGCTCAGCCGCCCGTCGGTGGTTTCAAAGGAGCCGTCGGAGAGCTTGTAAAGTCCCGCCAGGGCGGATTCACCTGCCAAAGACACGGTCTCGCTGCCGCCGCCGTACCGCAGTCCCAGATCCACCATCTCCATATCCTGGGGGATCCAGAAGGTAGCCTCCAGATCGTTGCCGTCGATGATGCCGTAGACACAGATGTTGGCCTGGGTATCGTCCAAAAAGACCACGTCGGTCTGGGCGTTCACATCCCCGGAGCCTGTGTAATCAATGCCCCAGCTGAAGAAGTTGGAGGAGAAGGCCTGGTCATATTGGGCCGTCAGCTCCAGGTTGTAGCCGCCGCCGCAGATGGTCTGCACATACTCCGCCAATACCGCTTTGTCGGAACTGCTGCCGGTAAATTGCTGCACATGGTAGTTCCCGGTGGAAGAACTGGAAGTGTGGGTGAGCGCGCCGTCACAGAATTCCACGGGGTCCTGGATGTAGACGCTGTCGGCGGTGATGGAATAGGAGAGGGGATCGCTCTCCAGCGGTTCAGATACCAATGTCCTGTCATCGCTTGGGGTATTTTGGGGGGTGTCAGGGGTCCTGCCGCTGCCGGAGGAGGGGGTGTAGTCCTGGAAAGCGAAAGGAGAATAGAAGTAGAAGATGGCCACGTCCGGGTCACCTTCCTCTGGCTGATAGGAGCTATTCAGATAGCGGATGACTATGTCCTGCTGCTGGTTGCGCTGGGCGAAGGGGCTGGCAAAACCGGTGTATTTCAGGGTGTAGGTGATAAAGCCCTGGGCGTCGTCCTCCTGAACGGCGGAGAAGGCATACTGATTTTCCAGCAGCTCCACGTACTCCGCCACCGGCTGGCCCAGATCCTCCGTACTTTCAAAGAACATGATCTGGGCATCCTGATTGTCCATGTACTGGGGCGTAAGGCCCAGAAACGTACCGGGGTGTGGGATCTTGGCCAATGTCCTGCCGGATAAAAGCAGCACCAGGATTACTATCAGCAGCAGGATGCCGCCGGCCGCGGCGGCCGCCAGCTTCTTGTGTTCCTTCAGGAACAGGAGCAAGCTGCCCCAGAACATGGTTCTTTTGCGATCCGGTACTTTTTTGGGGACTGGCTTATCCGCGTCCCTTTCCCGGGGAAGCGGGGATGGGTTGCGGGTTTGTTCCTGACTGCCAGTATTCTGCTGCTGACCATTCTGCCCCTGGCCGGCGGAAGCAGCAGCCACAGGCTGCCCGCAGACGTGACAAAACTTCGCCCCTTCCGGAAGCTGGGTACCACAGTGGATGCAATACACAAAATATCCCCCCCTATATGTAAAGTGAACCGCCGGTCTCCGCCTGAGGCAAAACCGGGAGCCAATGATTTATTGTATCATTGTATCAATGTTTTCTGAAATTTTCAATGATATTTCACGGATCTTTGCAGAAAGTTGACTGGATAAAATCCTTGCAACCATGCTGAAAAGCTGGTATAGTAGATACGCCGCTCATAAGAGCGGCCTACCGTATTTCAGGCCGGTGATCCCGGCCCACAGACTGATGCATGATAGGAAGACAGCAATCCCAAAACCGCATACCTATCCGGGTGTAGCACAGTTGGTAGCGCGCCTGCTTTGGGAGCGTGAGGCCCAGGTTCGAGCCACAGCCCTCGGAAAACCCGGAAAGCCTTGGGACACCTGGGCTGACAGCACTTTCCCCCTCGCCGGTAACTGGTCAAAAATCGGCGTTGACCACATGTTTGCCCACAATTGGAAAACTTTATAACCGGGTGTAGCGCAGTTGGTAGCGCGCCTGCTTTGGGAGCAGGATGCCGCAGGTTCGAATCCTGTCACTCGGACCACCTTTCTTAGAAAAACCGCCTGTTTAGGCGGTTTTTCTTCGTTTTTTGTTC
>CALWXA010000023.1 GCA_944385395.1 uncultured Oscillospiraceae bacterium
AAGTCTTTTCGACAGGCTGCTGCACTTTTTGAAACTTCAAAAAAGTTTCAAAAAGTGGTTTGACTGGACGTGAAAGACAACCCTGACGGTTTTCTTTCACACTATCTTTCCCTCCGAAACCTTCGGCGGGAAGGTTTATCGACAGACTCTACTATTGCAGCAATCATACGCCGGCCAGTTCCTGCTCTTCCGGAGCAGCTTCTGTCTGCTGCTCTTCTGCGGCGGATTCCTCCGGCTCTTCCGGAGCACTGCCGTCGAAGGGACGCTCCAGGCCTTCCAGATCCCGGAGGTTTTTCCGGAAGTCATTGCAGAAGGCGGCGTATTCATAGCCGGTGCAGATCCGTTCATCCATCACCACGCCCATAGGCATGGCACGCTTATCCAGATCCCCCAAGGCATAGCCGGGGACAGGCTTGCCCATGCACACGAACACACTGGTGGTGCCGAACTCATAGCAATGGTGGTGGATGAAGCTGGTCTTGATAGAGGCCAAATTGGTGATGAACAGGCTGGTATGGAACGGGGACAGGTCAATGATGGCCCGGGGCAGCAGGCCCACCTGATCCAGGTGGCGGGCCAGAAACACCACAAAACGCACCAGTCCCGGCACCGCAAACAACGCCGAGGCAAACTTATCCATGGAGTTGGCGTAGGAAGCATCCTCATTTTTGGCAATGGTCTCCTGCACCCGCTGGTTGATGGTAAAAATGGTGTCGTCTGGATGGAGGAATACCTTCAATACCGTTTCGTCCGGCGTGCCGTCGGGGCGCTGCTTGAGCATCACAAAGGAGACGCAGAAGTGATTGCGCTCATAGATGCGGTTGTTCATGATGAAATAGTTCAGCTTGGGGTTGGCCAGCACCGCCTTGTAATACGCCGCCATGATGATGCTCATGTGATTGATCCGCACGCCGCTGCGGCGCTTTTCCCGGATATAGCTTTTCATGAGATCCTCGTCAATATATTCCGTTACTGTATTTTGCGCATCGTAACGCTTGGGCATGATGTAAGGAACAATAGCCACAATAGGGCTCAGCCCTTTTACGCGTTTCCCGTCAGGGCGCATAGCGATTTCCTCTCTTCTTTCTACAAGATGCATTCATTATATAGGATAATGGCCACAAATGCAACCGTCCCGCCGGCGGATGGGGCAGGGGATCTTTCCCAGAAGCCGGATTTGTGCTTTACCTTTCCTATTGCATTTGTTATAATAAATCATTATTAGTGTCAGTATGCCCAGAGGAAGGAGGCGCTTTACGACATGAAATTTCAGAAATGGCGTGTGGCGCCTGCCTGTCCCCAGGCGGCAGAGAGGCTGATGGCCGCGGGCTATCCGTATCTGGTGTCCGCCGTGCTGGCCAGAAGGGGCATTTCCTCCGCTGAGGAAGCAGCCGCCTTCCTGGAGCACGACCGGCAGCTGGCCTATTCTCCCCTGCTGATGAAGGATATGGACCGGGCTGTCGCCTGCATCAGCGCGGCTCTGGCCCAGAAGCGCCGCATCGCCGTATTCGGCGACTATGATGTGGACGGTATCACCGCCACCTGCATCCTGGTGGACTATCTCACCTCCCGGGGAGCCGACTGTCTGTACTACATCCCACGGCGCATCGAAGACGGTTACGGACTGGGGCAGGAGGCCATTCTGGCCCTGCATCAGCAGGGGGTATCCCTGCTCATCACCGTGGACTGCGGCATCACCGGCATGGACGAGGTGGCCTATGCCCGCTCCCTGGGTATGGAGGTAGTCATCACCGACCATCACGAATGCAAGGAGCAGCTGCCTCAGGCCAATGCCGTGGTAGATCCTCACCGCAGCGACTGTCCCTATCCCTTCAAGCATTTGGCGGGCTGCGGCGTAGCGCTGAAGCTGGTGCTGGCTTTGGGCGGGCCGGACCGGGAGGACGCTCTTTTTGCCCGGTACTGCTCCCTGGCCGCCATCGGCACGGTGGCGGATGTGATGCTGATGGCAGGGGAGAACCGGACCATCGTTTCCCGGGGGCTGGAGGTCATCCATCACTCGGATTTCATCGGGCTGCACGCCCTGCTGCAGGAGATTGGATTGGCCGACAAGGCCATCACCTCCGTGCAGATCGGCTTTGTGCTCTCGCCCCGGATCAACGCCGCCGGGCGCATGGGCGCCGCCGATGTGGCGGCGGATCTGCTGCTGTGCAGCGATCCGGACCGGGCGGCGGATCTGGCCCGGCAGCTGTGCACCCTCAACCGCCAGCGGCAGTGTGTGGAGCAGCAGATCTATGCCCAGGCCCTGGAGATGATCGAAGAGCTGCCGGAGGATCAGCGCAGTGCGCTGGTGCTCTCCAGCGATACCTGGCATCAGGGCGTGGTGGGCATTGTGGCCTCACGGCTCAGTGAGAAATTCTCCTGTCCCAGCTTTATGATCCATCTCAACGACGGCGTGGGCAAGGGCTCCTGCCGCAGTTGGGGCGGTTTCAATCTCTTTACCGCATTGGAAAGCTGCAGCGATCTGCTGCTGGGGTTCGGCGGCCACGAGCTGGCGGCGGGCTTTACCATTGCCGAAGAAAACATTCCCGCATTCCGGGAGCGCATGAACCGCTGCGCCAGAGAATATCGGGGCGGAGCAGCGCCGGTATCCTGTCTGGACATCGATGTGGCCCTGACCCAGCCCGGGCGGGTGACCCTGGAGGAAGTGGCCGCTCTGGATGCGCTGGAGCCGTACGGCTCCGGCAACAGCCGGCCCGTATTCTGTCTGCAGGGCGCAACCCTGGAACGGATCCAGTACGTAGGACAAAATCGGCATCTGAAGCTGCATCTGAGCAAGGGCAGCGCACAGTTTGACGGTATCTTTTTCTCCGCCGCAGCCCAGCCCTGCTCCATCACCGCCGGCAGCCGGGTGGACGCCGCCTTCTATCTGCAGATCAACGAGTTCCGGGGCTGCCGGTCGGTGCAGCTGCAGATGGTGGATCTGCGGCCCTCCCTGTGCTGCAGCGCCAAGGAGGACGAGGCATTACAGCTGCTGCAGCGCTGTCTGGCCGGAGAAATTCTGAGCCGGAAGGACGCTGTGCGGCTGCGGCCCACACGGCAGCAATGCGTGGGGGCCTGGCGCTGCCTGCAGCAGCTGCTGCCCCAGGAGGGCGCTGCCTTCGATTATCTGCCCCTGATCCGCCGGATGGCCGGCGGCGTGTGCGGTGCAGAGCCCTTCCTGCGCTCGGCGCTGTGTCTGGAGATCTTCCGGGAGCGGCAGCTGCTGGAAAGCTGCCGGCAGGAAGAGCAGCTGATCCTGCGCTTTACAGATGCAGGGAAAAAAGTCAGTTTGGATGAGTCCGCCTATCTCATGCTGCTGGACGGCATCCTGGATCCATCCAAAGGAGGTGAAACGCCATGACCATGGAAGAACGCTATGAACAACTGGAGGCAACCATCCGCTCCTACAATCCCGGCGCCAACTTCCAGCAGATCCGTGCTGCCTATGAGTACGCCGCTGCCGCCCACGAAGGACAGAAGCGCAAGGACGGCTCGCCCTTCGTCAGCCATCCCCTGGCGGTAGCCCAGATCGTGGCGGAGGAGCTGCATCTGGACTCCGAGTCCATCATGGCGGCTCTGCTTCACGACACCATCGAAGACACCGCCGCCACCCATGAGGATCTGGCCAAGATCTTCTCACCCACCGTGGCTGATCTGGTAGAAGGCGTCAGCAAGCTGACGAGAGTACACTTTACCTCCAAGGTCCAGGAGCAGATGGAAAACCTGCGCAAGATGCTGCTGGCCATGAGCAAGGACATCCGGGTGATCCTGGTGAAAATTGCCGACCGGCTCCACAACATGCGGACCATGGAGTACCAGACCCCGGAAAAGCAGAAGCAGAAATCCTTCGAGACCATGGAGATCTATGCTCCCATTGCCCACCGCCTCGGTATGCAGCGGATGAAATGGGAGCTGGAAGACCTGTCGCTGAAGTATCTGGACCCTGTGGGCTATCAGGAGATCACCGATGCCCTGGAGGTCAAGGAAGCCGAATACAAGGACTTCATGGAGCAGGTGAACCAGCAGATCCGGCAGCGGGTGAAAGAGGACGGCATCGGCGACGCCGTGGTCTACGGGCGGCTGAAGCATCCCTACAGCATCTACCGCAAGATGTATACCCAGAACAAGTCCCTCAATGAGATCTTCGATCTCATCGCTTTCCGGGTCATCGTGGACACGGTGGCGGACTGCTACAACGTGCTGGGCATCGTCCACGATCTCTACAAGCCCATTCTGGGCCGGTTCAAGGACTACATCGGCACCCCCAAGCCCAACATGTATCAGAGCCTCCACACCACGGTGATGGGCGCTTCCGGCATCCCCTTTGAGGTGCAGATCCGCACCCATGAGATGCACGAGATCGCCGAATACGGTATCGCCGCCCACTGGAAGTACAAGCAGAACGGGCAGGGCAAGGGCGACGAGAACAGCTACGAATGGGTCCGGCGGCTGCTGGAAAACCAGGACGGCGCCGACGCCGAGGAATTCATCCACTCCCTGAAAGTGGATATGTTCGCCGACGAGGTATTCGTCTTTACCCCCCGGGGCGATGTCATCAATCTGCCTGCCGGGGCCACCCCCATCGACTACGCCTACACCATTCACTCCGCCGTGGGCAACCATATGGTGGGTGCCAAGGTCAATGGACGCATCGTGCAGTACGACTACCAGCTGCGCAACGGCGACGTGGTGGAGGTACTGACCTCCCAGTCCGCCCGGGGACCCAGCCGGGACTGGATCAAGATCGCACGGAGCAGCGAGGCACGGTCCAAGATCCGTCAGTGGTTCAAGCGGGAGCGCCGGGATGAGAACATCGTGGCGGGCCGGGCTTCCTTCGAGTCCGAGCTCAAGCGCTGCGGTGTCACCATCAAGGAACTGGCCAGCGACGAAAACCTGCCGGCGGTACTGAAAAAGCTGAGCTACAACACGCTGGACGACATGTACGCCGCCATCGGCTACGGCGGCATCACCGCCCTGAAAATCGTAGGCCGGCTGCGGGAGGAGATCCAGAAGATCATCCAGCGCCGCCAGGCCGAACTGCCCCAGCCTGTGGCAGAGCCGGCCAAACAGGAGGCCGCCAAGCAGGCGGCGCCGGTCCGGCAGCGGGCGGTACAGGGCATCATCGTAGAGGGCATGGCCAACTGCCTGGTGAAGTTTGCCAAGTGCTGTACCCCCGTACCCGGGGATGACATTGTAGGCTTCATCACCAAGGGCTACGGCATCAGCGTACACCGCAGCGACTGCCCCAACGCCTCCCCGGAACGCCGGGCCAAGGAGGAAGGACGCTGGCTGAAGGTCAGCTGGGCCGAGAGCGCCCAGGAGACCTATCACACCACCCTGCAGGTCACTGCCAAGGACCGGATGGGCATCATCGTGGATATCTCCACGGTGCTCTCCTCCACCAAAACACGGGTGTGTTCCCTCAATGCCAGAACCACCCCCGACGGGTTCGCCCTGACGGAGATCGAGATCGAGGTCTCCGACCATCAGCAGCTGCAGACGGTGATCCGCCGGCTGGAGCAGATCTCCGGTGTGATGCGGGTCACCCGCCCCGCCGGCTAATCATCGAAAGGAGCAAGTTCCTCTATGCGAGCAGTACTCACCCGGGTGAAAAGCGCCTCTGTCACCGTGGCAGGCGAAGTGGTGGGCCAGATCGGCCCCGGCTTCCTGATCCTGCTGGGCGTCACCCACAACGATACCGAAGCCCAGGCCGTGAAGCTGGCTGACAAGCTGACGGGCCTGCGGATCTTTGAGGACGAGAGCGGCAAGATGAATCTGGGCCTGGAGGCCGTAAACGGCCAGATTCTGGTGATCTCCCAGTTCACCCTGTACGCCAACTGCAAAAAGGGCCGACGTCCGGAATTCCTCTCCGCCGCCCGGCCGGAAGTGGCCACGCCGCTGTACGAGAAATTCGTGGAGCTGTGCCGGGACAAGGGTTTCCATGTGGAGACCGGCCGGTTCGGCGCCGAAATGCTGGTGGAATCCATCAACGACGGGCCTTTGACCATCGTGGTGGACACCGATCAGCTGTAAACACCACCATTTTCAGGAGGTTTATCATGCAGATCCAAACACTGGCAGTAGGGCCTTTAATGACCAACTGCTATCTTTTGCAGGATGAAACGGCCGGCGTATGCGCCGTCATCGATCCCGGTGACGAGGGCGCACGGATCGCCCGGGCCGTGGCTGATTCCGGCTGCGCCCTGCAGTTTATCCTGCTGACCCACGGTCACTATGACCATTTCACCGGTCTTGCGGAGCTGCTGCGGCAGTATCCCGACACCCCGGTATACATCCAGCCCAACGACGCCGCCGACGGCGCCGGCGGCGCCTATTCCCTGAAGGCACCCCGGCTGGATGACGCCCATCAGCGCTGGTACCGGGAAGGGGACACCCTGACGCTGGGCTCCCTCACCATCCGTGTCCTGGAGACTCCGGGCCACTCTCAGGGCAGCGTATGTCTGGTGGTGGGCGATGTGATTTTCTCCGGCGACACCCTGTTCCTGGCCTCCTGCGGCCGTACGGATTTCCCCGGCGGCGACTATCGGGCCATGCTGCAGTCCCTGGCTCGGCTGGGACGGCTGGAAGGGGACTACCGGGTCTATCCCGGCCACGACCGTTCCACCACCCTGGACTATGAGCGGCAGCACAATCCCTACATGCGCCACGCCCTGAGCCTGTCATGAAGCTGATTTTTCACGGTCACGACGACCGCTATGCCATTGAGCAGAGCCTGCTGGCCTTTTTCCCCCAGCAGCGGCCGGTTTACGAGCCGGCCCAGCCGGGAGAGGATCAGGCGGAGGTATCTCTCCACGTAGGCAAGGTATACACCACCGGTGTCACCCAGCTCACCTGCGATGGTAAAACCGCCCGGGGCGTCTCCCGGATCCGGATACCGGAGGGGCTGGATGAATATGAGACGCAGCGGCTGCGGCAGCGGGTGCTGAAGCTCAGCTTTTTCAAGGCCGCCCGGACCATCACCGGCGTGACCCCCTCCTGGGGCGCCCTCACCGGCATCCGGCCGGGGAAGATTGCCGGGGCCTTGCTGGAGCAGGGCTGCACCGTAGGGGAGACCCAGCGGGTGCTGCGGGACACCTATTTTGTCTCGCCGGAGCGGCGGCAGCTGGCGATAGAAACCGCTCAGGCCGGTTTGAAAGCCAAGGCAGAACTGCAGCCGAAGGATATCTCCCTCTACATCGGGATCCCCTTCTGTCCTACCCGCTGCGCCTACTGCAGCTTCGTATCCGCCTCGGTGGAAAAGAGCTTTGCCCTGATGGAGCCGTATCTGGAGGCTCTGAAGCAGGAGATCACCCTGGCGGCGGAAACCGTCCGGGAGCTGGGGCTGCGGATCAAGTCCTTCTACATGGGCGGCGGTACCCCCACCACCCTGTCGGCCCGGCAGCTGCAGGAGCTGCTGGACCATCTCAACGCCAGCTTTGATCTCACAGACTGCGCCGAATATTGCATCGAGGCCGGACGGCCCGACACCATTACCCGGGAAAAGCTGCAGGTACTGCTGGACCACGGCACGGACCGCATCAGCGTCAATCCCCAGTCTCTGGAGGACACGGTGCTGCGGGCCATTGGCCGGCAGCACTCTGCCGGGGATATCTACCAGACCATGGAGCTGGTACAGTCCATGGGCTTTGCCCATGTGAATATGGATCTCATTGCCGGGCTTCCGGAGGATACTCCGGAGGGGTTCCGGCGGAGTCTGGACGGGTGCCTTGCCATGGGACCGGACAACATCACCGTCCACACCCTGGCACTGAAAAAGGGCAGCCGTATCCTGCTGGAAGGTCTGCGGATCCCCACAGGAGAGCAGGTGGCCGAAATGCTGGATTACGCCAATCCCACCCTCCGGCAGGCCGGGTTCGTGCCCTACTATCTCTACCGGCAGAAATATATGTCCGGCAGCTTTGAGAATGTGGGATGGTGCATATCCGGGGCAGAGGGGCTGTATAATATCTACATCATGGAAGAACTGCACAGCATCCTGTCCCTGGGAGCCGGCGGCTCCACCAAAATGGTGGATGCAGCCCGGGGGCACATTGAGCGGGTATTCCACCCCAAGTTCCCCGCCGAATACATCCAGAGGCCGGAGAAGATCCGGGAAAATCTGGCAGCCTTCCGTGCATTCCACCAGAACATGGGCAAATAAACAGCAGGCGGGGCTCTTATGCCCCGCACTGCGCCGCCTGTCAAAAATACTTTTTGCCAGGCGGGACCTTGCGAAACTTTCCATAGTTTTCATAGTTTCGCAAGGCAGTTCACTGAACGCGAAAGAAAACCCTGACGGTTTTCTTTCACACTATCTTTCCCTCCGTTACATAGAAGCACTTTGCTTTCATTCCTTGCAGCAGGCGGGGCGGCACACCGCCCCGCACTGCTTTCTTTTCCTTGCTATCTTGCGGAAAGGGGCGTTTCATGACCAGGGAGCGGCGACAAAATTTCATCGGCGGGGCGGCCATTCTGGCCGGTGCTGTGGCGGTGACCAAGGTCATCGGGGCTCTTTACAAGATCCCTCTGGGGAACCTTCTGGACAAGGAGGGCATGGCCCATTTCTATGTGGCCTACAACATCTATAACCTGCTGGTGATCCTCTCCACCGCCGGGCTGCCGCTGGCGCTTTCCCGGCTGGTGGCCCAGGCCCAGGCATTGGGTCAGGAAAACCAGAAGCGGCGGGTATTCCGGGTGGCACTGGCGCTCTTTCTGGCTATGGGGCTTCTCTTCAGCGGCGCCATGCTGTTCTTCCCCGGACAGCTGGCGGAACTGCTGCAGGATCCCATGGCAGCTCCTGCCATCCTGGCACTGGCTCCCAGCGTGCTGTGCGTATGCTTGCTGTCAGCCATCCGCGGCTATACCCAGGGGCAGGGCAACATGAAGCCCACCGCTGTCAGTCAGATCATCGAATCCGCCAGCAAGCTGGTGGTAGGCCTGAGCCTGGCCTATGTGCTGCTGCGGCTGGGGTATGGAAGCCACATCGCCGCCGCAGGGGCCATCGCCGGTGTATCGGCGGGGTCTGTGCTGAGTCTTCTGCTGCTGGGAAGTTATCTCTTCGTACGCCGGGGGAGCACCTCCGGTCGGGATGTGCCCCGCAGCCGCCGGCAGATCGCCGGGCGGCTGCTGCGCACCGGTATCCCCATCACCATCGGGGCCGGGACCATGAGCTGCATCACCCTGTTGGATCAGGTACTGGTGATGGGCACGCTGCAGCATCAGCTGGGACTGTCGGCAGAAGGTGCCACCGCCCTGTACGGCGAGTACACCTTCGGCATGACCCTGTTCAACCTGCCTTCGTCCTTTATCTATCCGGTGACGGTGAGTCTGATCCCTGCCATCAGTGCCGCTCTGGCTCGGCGGGACACCGCCGGGGCCGGCAGAAGCACCCAGACGGCCTTTCGCATCACGGCGCTGCTGGCCTTTCCCGCCGGTGTGGGACTATCCGTGCTGGCCGGGCCTATTCTGCAGCTTCTCTATCCCGCCGTGCCGGAAACGGCGGCGGCTGCGGCCTATCATCTGTCGGTACTGGGCATTGCCTGCATTTTCGTGTGTCTGTCCATCCTTACCGGCGGCGTGCTGCAGGCCTACGGCAAAGAGTACATCCCTGTCTTTTCCCTGCTGTGCGGCGGTCTTTTGAAGATCATAGCCAACTATGCCCTGGTAGCCAATCCCGACATTGGCATCAAGGGAGCACCCATCGGTACCCTTTGCTGCTATGTGCTCATCACCCTCATCAATCTCATTGCCATCCACCGCTGTCTGGAACGGAAGCCGGATTACTTTGCGGCCTTCTTCCGTCCGGCGCTGGTGACGGCCATGATGGCCATTGTGGCACGGGGCGGATATCTGCTCTCTCAGAGGCTGGCGCCCGGAAGCCGTCTGGCGGTGGTGCCGGTGATCGCTGTGGCTGCCCTGATCTATTGCGCTGCGGCAGTGGTGTTGGGCGCCGTGCGGCGGGAGGATCTGCTGGCTCTGCCTAAGGGAGAAAAAATTGCCAATTTTTTGCAGATTTGACGGGAATATTGGCTCAATTCAGAAAAACCCTTGCATTGGAAGTGTAAATATGGTAAATTTTGATTTGAAATCGCATTATGATTATCAGGATCTGCTGCAGATCATCCATCTGCTGCGCTCACCCGGAGGATGTCCCTGGGATCAGGAGCAGGATCATCATTCCATCCGCCGGGGGTTCCTGGAGGAGACCTACGAGGCGGTGGAGGCCATTGACCGGGAAGACACGGCGCTGCTGCGGGAAGAACTGGGCGATGTGCTGATGCAGGTGATCTTTCACGCCGACATCGAGTCCGATGCCGGGCGGTTCACTATGGATGATGTGGTGGATCAGGTGGCCAAAAAGCTGATCTTCCGGCATCCTCACGTCTTTGGCAGCACCCAGGTGTCCGGCACCGATCAGGTGCTGGTGAACTGGGACAAGCTGAAGCGGCAGGAAAAGGGACAGGCCACTGTGACCCAGACCCTGGACAGTGTGGCCCGGACGCTGCCCCAGCTGTGGCGGGCGGAGAAGATCCAGTCCAAGGCCGCCAAGGCCGGATTTGACTGGCCGGATATTGCGTCGGCGCTGGACAAGCTGGAGGAAGAAACAGCGGAGCTGCGCCAAGCCGTGGAGACCGGAGACGGCGTAGAAGAAGAACTGGGGGATGTGCTGTTTGCCGCTGTAAAGGTGGCACGGTTTTCCGGCATCGATCCGGAGACGGCCCTCAGCGGTACCTGCGAAAAATTCATCCGGCGGTTCCAGGCCGTGGAGGATGCCCTTCTGGCCCAGGGCCGCACCATGGAGGATGCGTCCCTGGCAGAGCTCACAGAGCTGTGGGACCAAGCAAAGCGTTCTTAAGGCGAAAAAATTCGTTTTGGGATACATGCCGCTTTGGCGGCACGAACGAAAGATTTTTTAGGAGGAACCATTCATGAACAAGGCTGAACTCATTGCTGCCGTGGCTGAAAAGACCGGCATGTCCAAGAAGGACACCGAGGCTGTCATCGCCACCACCCTGAACACCATCACCGCCGCCCTGGCTGAGGACGACAAGGTCCAGCTGGTGGGCTTCGGCTCTTTTGAAGTGAAGAAGAGAGCTGCCCGTACCGGCCTGAACCCCAAGACCAAGGAGAGCATCGCCATTCCCGCCTCCAAGGCCCCCGTTTTCAAGGCCGGCAAGGCTCTGAAGGACGCTGTGGCGGAGTAACAATCCCCCTTTGCCGGTGTGACAGGAAACGTCACACCGGCTTTTTTCTGCGAAAGGAGCCGCGTCTTATGCGACTGGACAAATATCTGAAGGTCTCCCGGCTCATCAAGCGCCGGACCGTGGCCAACGAGGCCTGCGACAACCAGCGGGTCACCGTCAATGGCCGGGTGCAGCGGGCCTCCTATGAGGTCAAGCCCGGGGACCGCATCACCGTGCGGTTCGGTGAGCGCACCGTGGCGGTGGAGGTCCTCAGCGTACAGGACAACGTGGGCAAGGCCGACGCTGCCGCCCTGTACCGGGAGCTGCCGCCGGACGAACAGGGATAAATCGCCAAGCCCTCTCATACACATACAGTGATACTGCTTGTGTATGGGAGGGCTTTTACCATGGTATATGAACTCAACAACTCCGGCTCCGGCCGGGAGCACCGGCTGGAACTCACGGGCCGGCACCGGCTCACCGTGTCCGGCGTGGAAGATGTGGAACGGTTCGATGAAAACTGTATCGTCATGGCCACCTGCGCCGGGACCCTGATCGTCACCGGTGAGGAGCTGCACATCGGGAAGCTGACATTGGACGGCGGGGAGCTCCACGTAGACGGCCGCATCGACGCCATGTCCTATGAGGAGGCGCCGGCACCCCGGGGGTCCCTGCTGCAGCGGCTGTTTGGGTGATGGAAAATTATGTGTCCGCCCAGCTGCTGTCCTTTCTGCAGTCCATCCTGCTGGGCCTGCTATGTGGAATGCTGTACCACCTGCTGCGGACGCTGCGGACCATGAAGCTCCGGGCCGCCTGGCTGATGCACACCCTGGACGGCATATACGCCGTGCTGTTTCTGCTGGCACTCTTCCTGCTGGCGCTGCAGCAGGGGGATGGAGAACTGCGGCTGTACATGCTGCTGGGCGTAGCGCTGGGGCTGGCCAGCTATTTTTTATTCCTCAGCACCATCCTGGCACCCATCTGGAGCTTCTGGATCGACACCGTGCTGTATTGCTTCGGTCTGCTCTGGCGGCCTGCCGCAGCCATCCTGCGCTGGGGAAAATTTTTCGGTAACACGGTAAAAAAAGTCTTTTATTTTTGGTATAAATACGCTACAATAGATAAATACAAGTGGGATTATCTCCCGTTGGCTGGAAAAACAGGGAAAAGGAGGAGAGCCGCCGCTGTGAAACAGAAGAAAACCAAGAAAAAACGGGGCGGAATCATGCTGTTGGTGGTCGTACTGCTGATGGGCATGGTGGGTTTTGAGCTGCTGCATGTATATGACCAGATCTCCTCTGCCCAGGCACAGCAGCAGGCTCTGGCTGCCCAGAAAGAAGAGACCCAGAAAGCCAATGAGGAACTGCAGGAGGACCTGGGCCGGGCGGATGATCCGGAATTCCTGAAAGAGCTGGCCCGGAAGGAACTGGGTATGGCCGAGCAGGGCGAGATCATCTTTCGCTGCGACTAACAGATAGTCCCCAGATTGGGAAGGGAGAACAAACGGAAACATATGGAATTGGCGGTTGGGAGCATTGTAAGCGGTAAAGTGACCACCATCACCAAATTCGGCGCCTTTGTCAGCCTGCCGGGCGGCAAATCCGGCTTGGTGCACATTTCAGAGGTGGCTGCCGCTTTTGTCAGCGATGTCCACGATTTTCTTACAGAGGGCCAGGAGGTACAGGTGAAAATCCTGTCCATCACGCCGGATGGGAAGATCAATCTCTCCATCAAGCAAACCCAGCCCCGTCCCCAACGGACGGAGCATCGTCCCCCCTATGACCGCAGTGCCCCGGTCCGGCCGACAGCACACCGCACGCCGGCACCTCCCGTCTCTGCCCCGCCGGCAGAGCCCTCTTTCGAGGACAAGCTCAAGCAGTTCCTGTCTCTGTCGGACAGCAAGATGTCTGAGCTCAACCGCAACCGGGATGGAAAACGGCACAAAAGAAGATAACAAAAAGCACCGGAAGGATATCCTTCCGGTGCTTTTTTATGGTGGCATATCAGATTGACTCTTTCCGGAGTTTATCCGTCAGGGATTTGCTCAGATTCACGGCGCCATAGAGGTTCTTGGCGCTGCAGCCCGCCCGGCCGCCGCCGGCACAGGCGCAGGCACAGGCACAAGCACAGCTGGAGGCGCAGGCGCAGTGCCCGCCGCCGCCAAAGCCACCGCCGCCGAAACCGCCACGGCCGCCGCCAAAGCCGCCGCCGGAGGTCTTGGGCTTGGTCTTGGTGCCGGTGCTGCCGGGCCGGGGTCTGCCGTCCCGTCCTGCGGGGTACCAGAGGCCATGGTAAAAGACATAATGGGTACCGAAGCCGCCACGGTAGCTCCGGGCCGCCCGGGAAAAGACCGTGATGAAGATCACCAGCATCACCACAAAGACCACCAGGGTCATCTGACTGATGATCCGGCCGGAATAATCCGGCTCATATTCCACCACCGGCATGTTGTCCTTGCTGTTTTCCCACAGAAGCTCCGTGGGCCAGTCCTCATAGCGCATCACCAGATCCAGCTTGGCACCATAGGTCAGGTCATATCCCGTCCACTGCACCACATTGCCGTTCTGAGTTTCCTCAAAAGTAGGGGGAACTACCAGGGTATTGGTCCCTGCAACGCCCTGAGGATGGGTCCAGGTGACGGTCATGGACTCAATGAGGGCTTCATCGAACCAGCCGGTGGCATAGTCATACTCCACAGCGCTGCCGTCCAGGGTATACATATACTCCTGGGTCCAGCGGTAGGAAAACTCGATGATCTCCCCATCGTCATAGCCACGGTCGAAGTAGACGTACATATAGCTGTTGTCAAAATCCAGGCTGGCGATGTTATCCGTCAGCGCCTTCACATCCCGGATACTGCCGTTGGGAATGCCGATTTTCACCCATTCCACCGGGCCTTCTGCCAGCACCTCCCAGCGCAGGTGGACCGTCATGTCCAGACTGCCGTCCTCCGTATTGGGCGCTATGGTAATGTCATAATTGCGGATATAGTCCAGGTCCCCGGCATAAGCCGTGGGCACCGCTGCCAGCACCCACACCAGGCAGGCGGCCAGCAGCACCATCATTCTCTTTCTCATGCCTCACCCTCCTGATTGCCGGTATGCAGCTGACAGATATGCTCCATGGCAGCGCTCTTTTGCCGGATGTCACGGCAGGTAGGACTATCCCAGATGGTCTGCCAGTCGTCGGTGAGGATATGGCCCAGCTGCACGCCGCCCAGCCAGCTCTGGCAGGGTACCACCGTGCCGTCGGGGGTGATGGCCATATTGGAAAGGCAGGCACCGCAGCTGGGGATCAGATGCAGGCCCATCTCACGCAGCTCAGGCTCTTCCAGCCAGCCGGGGCTGGTGAAGTCCAGCTCCATTCCCAGCTCACGGGCTGTGGACACCGCCTCCTGCAGCACCGCCAGCAGCTCATCATGGCTCAGCCGGGTGGCCCGGCTCTCATCACCCAGAGCTTCACCGGAAGGGATCAGGCCGGAGCAGGTGGCGTACCGCACGCCCAGCTCATGGGCCAGGCGCAGCGTGGCGGCATAGTCACGGTTCAGGCTGCACAAAGGCGTATTCACCGACACGATGAGGCCGGCGGCCACGGCATTGCGGATGCCCTGCACGGTATCGGCAAAACCCGGAGCGCCCACCAGCTGGTTATGTACCGCTTCATCGGCGGCATACAGGGTTACCTGAACGCTGTCCAGACTGGCCTCATACAGCTGGCGGCACAGATCCGGCGTCAGCAGCCGGCCATTGGTATTCAGCCGGGTGACGAACCACTGGGCCGCTTCCACCAGCTCAGGAAGATCAGGCCGCATGGTGGGCTCGCCGCCGGTAAAGGTGACCTGGGGAATATTGGCGCGGCGCAGACGGTCCAGCACCTTTTTCCACTCCTCCGTGGACAGCTCCGCCGTCTCGCCCATAGGCTGCCCGGCGGCGTAGCAATGCAGGCATTTCTGGTTGCAGTGCCAGGCTCCGTCCTTAGTCATGGCGCTGACCATCAGGTCCATCCGGTGGGGGGCCGACATATAGGGGGCGTATTCCCCCAGATCCAGCACCGCCACATCCGCATCCGGCTCCTCACCCCGGGCAATGGCCACCAGTGCGGTGATCATGGTCTCCAGGTCCGCTGCCAGGCGCCGGGCCGAGGTGGCCGGATATACCTTGCGGGTAGCTTTCACCGCCTGGACGGCCATCTGCTGCCACTGTTCCGGGCCGATCTCGCTATGGCCGGAATACTGCTCCAGCTGGTCCATGAAGTTGGAGAGCAGAATGGCCCAGGACAGATTCAAAGGCACCAGCTGCGCCCCGTTGAGCAGCAGCAAAAAGGGCTCCTGAGGGCTGTCGGCACGGGGCGGGATCATGTGGATGCGCAGCACACCGGGGCCATGGGGGTCCAGGGTCACATGCCGCACACAGTTGAGATGTTCGGCCCGGAAGCGCTGCTCCCGGGAGGTCAAAACGCGCATAAGCCACCTCCTGCAGGTGTGATTTTTCTACAGTATAGCATCCCCAGGAGGCAAATGCAATCACCCGCCTGCAGGCAAAAAAGGGAGCCGCCCTGCCAAGCAGAGCGGCCCAAGCGGGTGGGATATTGGAAAGCTTCCGATATGTATGATAGTGCATGGGGCCAATTTTGTAAATAGGAGCTTTTGACGAAGCTTGACCGGTTTTGGGACTCTCTGTCGGCCCGGCAGGCAAATCTGAAAAATTTGTGAATTATGCCCAAATAACCCACGAGCTACTTTTCAAACCTTCGGCAATCTGGTATAATATTGAAAAGGATAAAGGGAACTTGCTCCCCGACCCTTTTCGTCTATGGAACAGCCACAGGAAAGGAGCAGTCACTATGAAGTTCACATTTACCTGCAAGAAAATCCCCCTCAACAACTCCGTCAAGGAATATGCCGAGAAGAAAATCAGTAAACTGGACCGGTATTTCCAGGAGGATGCGGAAGCATTTGTGACCTTCGCCGTGGAGAAGAAGAACCGCTGTGTGGTGGAGCTCACCATCCGCAGCGCCAATGGCACCTTGTTCCGGGCCCAGCAGGAAGATCCTGACGGGGATATGCGGGGCGCCATCGACGCCGCCGTGAATTTCATCGAGCGCCGGATCCGGAAAAACAAGACCCGCCTGGCCAAGAACCTCCGGCCGGAGGTCATGGAGCCCGTGGCGCCGGAATTCGAGATCGCAGAGGAAGCTCCCTACGAGATCGTCCGTACCAAGCATTTCGCCGTCAAGCCCATGAGCACCGAAGAGGCCATTTTGCAGATGAATCTGCTGGGCCACGCCTTCTACGTCTATCGCAGCATGGACAGCAGCGCCATCTGTGTGGTATACCGCCGCAACAACGGCGGCTATGGTTTGATCGAAACCAACGGCTGATTGAGTCGGTTTATAAAAATATCCCGGGCCAAAAGGCCCGGGATATTTTTATGCCTCTCACACCCCAGTTCTCAGCAAATGCAGGCTTGACTTCTTTACCATGGCATGCTATTTTTATTACAGTAAACGTAATAGTTGGAGGCGGCATATGCGGGATCATGTAAAAGGCGGGGCGCTGACGGAGGTGACCTTCTACATTCTGCTGGCTCTTTTCACGCCCAGGCACGGCTATGCCATTGCACAGTTCATTGAAGACGCCACCCAGGGACGTTTGGTGCTGGGGGCCGGGACACTGTATGGGGCATTGACTGCGCTGGAGCAGCGGGGTTGGATCGCTCTGACTGAACAGCAGGGGCGAAAGAAGGAATATGTCGTCACGCCTCTGGGAAAGGATGCAGCCCGGCGGGAACTGAACAGGCTGCGGCAGCTGACAATGACTGCCGCCAAGATCATGGAGGAAAAGGCATGAGCAGGACATATGTGCGCTTTTTCGGTGGGCTCCTGACGCTGCAGGAGCGGTGGCTGAACAAAATGGCCCAGCGGGGCTATCGGCTGGTGCATACCACCAAAGCCACCTATACCTTTACCCCGTGCCAAAGCGGGGAATATCAGTACTGTGTGGAATTCATCGGGGAAAAGTCCCGCCAGGGCGCTGAGGCGTATCAGGCATTTCTGGAGGAAATGGGATACAAGGTATTCTACAAGAACATCAACCTCAATTACTCCGTAGGGAAAGTACGCTGGCGGCCCTGGGCTCAAAGCGGCGGACAGCTGGCCACCCACGCCACCACCTTTGATCGGGAGCTGCTGATTGTAGAAAAGAAGGCAGACGGAAAGCCCTTTGCCCTCCACACCACTTATGCCGACCGGATGGCCTATATCCGCAGGGTGCAGCGGCCCTGGCTGTGCCTGCTGGCTTTCTCTGCCCTGGGGTTCGCCCTGACTCGGGGCTGGATCTGGGGCATCTTTGGGGCGGTATGCCTGCCGGCAGTACTGGCGCAGACTGCGGAATGGCTGTTGCTGCGGCAGCAGGCCAAAACTGAGGAATGGTAAGCAAGATACGAAAACAGGCGGCGGATGATTGCATCCGCCGCCTGTTATTCTTCGCCACAAATTACAGATCCAGGATCTGCAGGTCGGACTCCTCCACCTTCCGCAGCTGGCGGTTGGCGATGAGGTCGTACATGCAGGGGACTACCAGCAGGGTCATCAGCGTGGCATACGTCAGACCGCCGATGCACACCAGGGCCACCGGCTGCATCATAGCGGTGCCCACGCTCTGGTCGAAGGCCATGACCACCAGGCCCAGGATCGTGGTAATGGAGGTCATGAGAATGGGACGCAGGCGGGTGACGCCGGCTTCCACAATGGCCTCTCGGCGGTCCATACCCTCCAGCCGCAGCCGGTTGATATAGTCCACCAGCACGATACCGTTATTGACGATGATACCCACCAGCAGCACGAAGCCAATGAGGGAAATGACGCTGACCTCCAGGCCCGCCAGCAGCAGGGCCAGAAAACCGCCGGTAAAGGCCAGGGGAATGGTGAACATCACGATAAACGGGGATTTCAGGGACTGGAACTGAGCCACCATCACCAGGTATACCAGCACCACGCCCAGCAGCAACATCAGCATCAGCTGCTGCATGCTGTCCATGATCTGCTCGTTCTCGCCCTGGAAGGACACGGTGATCCCCTCCGGGAGATCCGTCTCCGCCACAGCTTTTTCCACGGCATTGCTCACCAGCGTCACGTTATAGCCTTCTGCGATATCCGCAGACACGGTGACGTACCGGCGCTGCTGGCTATGCTGGATGCTGCTGAGACTCACCGTCTCCTGAATTTCCGCTACCTCCGAGAGCTTAAAGGGCTGGGCATCGTTCCCGCTGCCGGAGGTACCGGAAGCAGCGCTGCCCAGCATGCCGTTCATGGAGGACATACCACTCATGGAAGACATACCGCTCATGGAAGAGCCGCCGGTGAAGGAAGAACTGCTGCCGGGGGTGATCTCCAGGTCCATCAGGGTGTCCAGGGTCACCCGGGAAGCCTCAGGGCTCTCCACGCTGACCCCCAGGTCCATGCCGTCCAGGGTCATATCCCCGGCAGAGGAGGAAGTGGTAAGAGCCTGGGCTACCTGCATATAGATCTGGGCCACGGTCATGCCGTGTTCCATGGCCGCATTGCGGTCAATAGAGATATGGATGGCTGCCGCTGCATCTTCCAAACCATCGGAGACTTCGGCAGTGCCTTCCACGCCGCTGATGGTCTCTGCCAGCGCTGCAGCTGCCTGGTGCAGCGCCTCCATATCCTCGCCGTACACCTGCAGCTGAATGCCGCTGCCGGTCATCACAGAAGTCATACCGTCCATGGAGCCGCTGGCAGTAACGGTACAGGGCAGGTCGGCACACAGCTCCTGGATCTCGCGGCCGGCAGCTGCGCCGGACTGACCTTTTGTCAGGTTGACATAGGCCGTTACGTCATAAGAGCTCTGAGTGGCCGATCCCATGCTCATACCCATACCGGAGAGCATATTGCCGCTGCTCATGGTGGCGCCCACCGTTTCCACATGCTCCACGCTGGCGGCACGCTCCAGCACCTCGTCGGCCAGTTCCATGGCAGTTTCCCGGTCGGTGCCCTCCGGCATGGTAATGGTCAGGTTAATGGTATTGGAGTCCATTTCCGGCATGAAGGTAAAGCCACGGCTCAAAGTCAGCGCCGCAGAGCCCACCAGCAGCACCAGGGCGGAAAGCAGTACCACTGCCTTATGGTTCAGCGCCCAGGCCACGCTTTGCCGGTAGCGGGGCAGCAGACGCTCCAGAACGCCGGGCTTGACGGCCTTTTCCTTGCGCAGCATACCCGATGCCATGGCAGGCACCAGGGTCAATGCCACGATGAGGCTGGCCATCAGGGAATAGGTCATGGTCAGGGCCAGATCCGTAAAGAGGTCACGGGTGAGGCCGTCCAGGAACACGATGGGCAGGAACACGCACACCGTGGTCAGGGTAGAGGCGGTGATGGCACCCAGCACCTGCTGGGCGCCGAACACGGCGGCCTGGATCACCGTAGCGCCCTTACTGCGCAGGCGGTAGATGTTCTCAATGACCACCACGGAGTTATCCACCAGCATACCTACCGCTACAGCCAGACCGCTGAGGGAGATCATATTGATGGTAACGCCGGAGAAGTACATCAGCACAACGGCGAAGATCAGGCTTACGGGAATGGCGCACAATGTGATGATGGTAGGCCGCAGATCACGCAGGAACAGCCACAGGATCACCACAGAGAACAGCACGCCCCAGCCAAGGCTGCTGAGGATGGAGTTGACGATGAGGTAAATATAGCTGCCCTGGTCCATGAGAGACACGAACTGCAGGCCCGGATATTCCTCCTGCAGCTCCGCCATCCGGTCATTGATGTTGTTGGACACGGCGGCGGTGGCATAGGTGGACTGCTTGGTGAAGCTGAGGATCACACCGTTCTCGCCGTTGAGCCGGGAATACAGTTCACTGCTGTTATCGGTAACGAACACGTCCGCCACATCCGACATCCGGATGGGCTCCACGCCATCGATGCCCAGGTCAAAGAGCACCATTTCTTCCAGAGACTGCTGGGTATCCAGCTTATCTCCCACGGAGACCATATACGCCACGCCGTCCTGGCTGACATAGCCCGCCGGCATGGAGAAATCCTGGGCTGTCAGCAGCGCCGTCACCGTAGAGAGGTTCAAAGCCGCCCCCAGGTCCGCCTGGGAAAGGGCGCTCTGGCGGGAGGCTTCCAGGGTGGCCAGGCTTTCGTCCATCTGGCTCAGGGCCAACTGCAGCTGTACCTGGGCCGACAGCAGCTGATTTACGCCGTCTACCAGAGAAATGGCGCCGGAGCTGATGTCATCCACTACATCCATAAGGTTCAGGTCTGCTATGGCCTGGAGCTGCTCCAAAAGGTCGGTGAGGGCACCTTCCGCATCGCCCATACCGCCCAGGGCTGCCAGCTGCAGCTCTACATCCGCCAGCTGGGCCTGCAGTTCCACGTATTCCGGATCGCTTTCGATCTCCTGGATCTGCTGCTGCCGCTGCTCTTCCGTCAGGTTGGGGTCGGCGACAATGGCATCCAGCTGCTCCTGATACGGCGCCAGCTGCTGCTGGAGCTGCTGCTTCTGGGCCTGCAGCAGCTGCAGGCGCTGCAGCTGCTCCTGGGTCTGGGAACCCGCGGTCTGCAGCTGGCCCAGTGCATCCTTCAGGCTATCTGCCGCCTGGAGCACAGCATCTTCCTGGGCCTGGATCATGGCGGACTGGGCTGCGGCGATCTGATCCCGGGCAGAACGGAGCTGGGCAATGGCTGCATCCATCTGTGCCCCGATGGCATCTGCCAGCCGGGCGCTGAGGGCATCCAGCTTCTCCTGGTTCAGCAGCACATGCAGCTCACGCTCCACCAGGCCGGTGGCGTCCACGCTGGCTACACCGCTGATGCCTGCCAGTTGGTTGAGCAGAGTATCCTCCACAAAGGTGGACAGCTCCTCCATATCCTTGCCGTCATAGGCCACCGCAGCCACCTGTACCGGCAGCATGGAGGGATTGATCTCCAGCACGTAGGGGGTGGACACCGTATCGCCCCAGGTGCCTTCCAGCACGGAGATCTTCTGCTGGATATCCAGCAGGATGCTGTCCACATTCACGTCCTCTTCAAACTCCAGCATCACCATGGAGGCACTACCCTGAGAGGTGGAGGTCACGGACTTGATCTGTTCCAGGGTGGCCATGGACTGCTCCATAGGACGGGTGATCTCCGACTCCACCGCCTCGGGGCTGGCGCCGGGATCGCTGGTCACAATGATGACATAGGGAAAGTTCATGTTGGGCAGCAGGTCCGGCGTCATCCGGGTATAGGCCACCACACCCAGGATCAGAACGGCCAGCACCGCCACAAAGACGGTCAGCGGCTTTTTTGCGCTGAATTTCGGCATACAAGATCGCTCCTTTATGAGAAAAAAGCCCGTTCCTGACAGGAAAAGCTGAGGGCGCAACAGTGCTATTTTAGCATTCGGGGCTGCCCCTTTCAATATGCCCGGATGATTATTTACGGAACCGTTACAAACAAAAATTCCCAGGCGCAAGCACCTGGGAATTACTTGTCAGATTCAGTCAATGGTGCGCACAAAGGTCATGCCGCTTTTCTGCATGTGCACATCCAGCCGCACCCGGTCGCCCCGGATATAGCTGCGGGTATATTCATAAATCCGGCCGTCCTCCGTGCGGGTCAGGCGCTGGTGATAAAAACCGCAGGTGCCTGCGTCCACACCCAGGAGCTTGGCCCGGGGCTCGTCCAGCATCACCGTTTCATAGCAGTCATCCGCCGAGAAGGGGATGATGCCCACATGGTACAGCAGGCTATAAAAGCTGTGGGTCTGCACCATTTCACGGGTCAGGTTGGGATAGATATACTGGGGATAATAGGAGGTCTCCAGGATCAGAGGCTGCCCGTCCACATTACGGACACGGGTGAAGCAGTAAACCTTGGTGCCCTCCTTCAGCTCCATTTTCCGGCAGATCACCGGGGAAGCCGTCAGGATATCAAAATCCACCAGGGTGGAGGACGGTACCTTGCCCATGGAGTTGACCTCCGTGGTGAAAGAGTAACGCACGCCCCGGCGGGTCACAGAAGGATCGGCTACAAAGGTACCCTTTCCCCGCTTGCGCACCACCAATCCTTCTGCCTCCAGATCTCCGATGGCCTGGCGCACTGTGTTGCGGCTGATGTCAAAGCAGCGGCACAGCTCGGCCTCCGAAGGCAGCAGATCGCCCACCGCCAGCGCGCCGGAAGAAATGTGGCGCTTGATGATGCCCACCAGCTGGGCGTACAGCGGGATATCGCTGTTGAGCATCAGCTCACTGGTCAGAATGAGATTCTGTTCCATACATGTGGGTTCCTTTCCCCAATCAGCAAGATTTGCACCCGGCACCGGTACTATTCAGATCAGCCGGGCAGAAGATTCCGGATGCCAACAGCGCCGCCCATGCAGGCGGCGCTGTTGGCGGAACAAAAAAGAAGGAAAACTAAAAAGGAAAATAGCTTACTTATTGTCCACGCTGTACATGTGCTTGATCAGCTCCACCATCTTGTTGGCGTAGCCGCACTCGTTATCGTACCAGGACACGACCTTCACAAAGGTGTCGGTCAGGGACAGGCCGGCCTTCTTGTCGAAGATGGAGGTGCGGGTATCGCCCAGGAAATCGGAGGACACCACATCCTCATCGGTGTAACCCAGGACGCCCTTCAGCTCACCCTCGGAGGCTTCCTTCATGGCAGCGCAGATCTCCTCATAGGTAGCGGGCTTGGCCAGCTTGGCGGTCAGGTCCACCACGGACACGTCCAGAGTGGGAACGCGCATGGAGATGCCGGTCAGCTTACCATTGAGCTCGGGAATCACCTTGCCCACGGCCTTGGCGGCGCCGGTGGAGGAGGGGATGATGTTGCCGGTAGCAGCACGGCCGCCGCGCCAGTCCTTCAGGGAAGCGCCATCCAGCAGCTTCTGAGTAGGAGTGACGGAGTGCACGGTGGTCATCAGACCTTCCACGATGCCGAACTTATCGTTCAGGACCTTGGCGATAGGAGCCAGGCAGTTGGTGGTGCAGGAAGCGTTGGACACGAAGGTCATGTCGGAAGTGTACTTGTGGTTGTTCACGCCCATAACGAACATGGGGGTATCGTCCTTGGAGGGGGCACCCATGATCACGTGCTTGGCGCCGGCATCGATGTGGCCCTGGCACAGATCCTTGCTCAGGTGCTTGCCGGTGCACTCGCAGATATACTCAGCGCCCACGCTGGCCCAGGGAATGTCCTTGACGTCCATGGCGGTGAACACGGGGTACTTCTTGCCGTCTACCACCAGGAAACCGTCCTCAGCGGAAACCTCGCCGGGATACTTGCCGTGAACAGAGTCGTACTTGAGCATATAAGCCATATACTCGGGGTTCATGAAGGGATCGTTCAGACCCACAACCTCCACGTTACCCTGAGCCAGGGCGGCGCGGAACACCAGACGACCGATGCGGCCAAAACCGTTAATACCAATTTTAGCGCTCATAGCTTCTTCCTCCCTAAACGGAATATATCAAACGTATGGTACATTTATCATTATATGCTGATCTCTAAAAAAATCAACCCTTTTTTTGAAAAATTTTCGTAATTGCGGAAAGTGACCGAAAGAACTTGTCAGTTCTTGTTTTTTTTGGTATAGTTTGGACGGATATTGACGCCGCTGGCTGTATTTCCCGGGCATAGTATGCACCAGGCAGCGGCATTTTATGAGAGAAGGAGGTGACGTTTCCATGCAGGATGAACAGCAGGCCAAACTGCTCAATGAGATATTGCCCAACGTCGCCTCTCAGATCCGGGGCTCTCTGGGCAACATGCACGCAGCCATGCGCCATTTGGCGCCGGGAGAAAATGACGAAGCTCTGCGGAAGGATCAGGCCATTTTCGCCCAGAGCTATTACCGGATGATGCGTCTGGTAAACAATCTCTCTGCCGCTCCCATGCTGCTGGAAACGACGCCGTTTCTCACCGCCAACGCAGAGCTGGTGGAGTGGCTGGGGGGACTGTGCCGTCAGGCCCAGCCTTTGGCAGAGGTTGCCGGCATCACCCTGACCTTTTCCTGCGACATGTCCAGCCACGTGACCGCCATCCACAAGGGGCATCTCACACGGCTGGTGTGGAACCTTCTGTCCAATGCACTAAAATTTACTCCTGCCGGCGGCAGCGTCACCGTATCGCTGCGTGTATCCGGCAGTCAGATCCTGCTGCGGGTGGCGGATACCGGCTGCGGCATCCGGGAAGACTTGCAGGAGACGGTTTTTGACCGCTATCTCCATCCGGGTCAGATGGACCCCCAGCCTCATGGACTGGGGCTTGGGCTGCCGCTGTGCCGCCGCATCGCCCAGGGGCATGGCGGGCAGCTGCTGCTGGAATCCCGGGAGGGAACAGGCACCACCGTCACCGCTGTGCTGCCGGACCGCCGGTCAACCGACGGTGTGGTGCGGGATGTGCCCTTTCACTATGCCGGCGGATTTCAGCCGGTGCTGATGGAGTTGTCCGACGCTCTGCCTTATGGGGCTTTCACCCCGGAACATCTGGACGAGTGAACCGCTTATTGTAAAGGCGTGATTGCATGGAAGGAAAGACAGTATTAATCGCCATGTCCGGCGGCGTTGACAGCAGCGCCGCCGCTCTTTTGCTGCAGCGGCAGGGCTATACATGTGCCGGAGCCATGCTGAGCCTGCTGCCGGAGGGCAACGACCCCTCTGATGCCGCAGCTGCGGCGGAGCGGCTGGGGATCCCTTTTTACCTCCTGGACCGGCGGGAGCTGTTTGCACGGCAGGTGATGGATCCTTTCGTAGCGGCCTACTGCGCCGGGCGGACGCCCAATCCCTGCATTTTCTGCAACCGGCACGTAAAGTTTGGGGCTTTGCTGGACTTTGCCCTGGAACAGGGGTATGACTATCTGGCCACCGGCCACTATGCCCGGGTAGCCCAGGATCCGGATACCGGAAAGTATCTGCTGCTGCGGGGACGGGACGGGCGGAAGGATCAGAGCTATGTGCTCTATCAGCTGACCCAGCACCAGCTCTCCCATCTGCTGCTGCCGGTAGGGGATTTCGGGAAAGACGCCCTGCGCTGCGCCGCACGGGAAGCGGGGCTTGCCAACGCAGACAAGTCCGACAGTCAGGACATCTGCTTCATCCCGCACGGAGCGTATCCCCGTTTCCTTCAGGAATACGGCGGAGTGTCTCTGGAACCCGGAGATTTTGTGGACGCCGCAGGCCGGGTGCTGGGCCGGCACAACGGGCTGCCCTGTTACACCATGGGGCAGCGGAAAGGGCTGGGCGTCAGCGCCGGGAAGCATGTCTATGTGGTGGAGAAAAATCCTCAGGACAACACCATCCTGCTGGGAGATGAGGCAGATCTGTACAGCCGCCAGCTCCTGGCCGCAGAGGTAAACTGGATCAGCGGGGAGGAGCCAGCCGGTCCCATCCGCTGTACTGCCAAGACCCGGTACAGTCAGGCGGAGGCGAATGCCGTTGCAGAAATGACGGATACAGGGCTTTTACGTGTGGCCTTCGATACGCCTCAGCGGGCTGTAACGCCGGGGCAGGCGGTGGTGCTGTACCAGGGCGAGGCAGTCCTGGGCGGCGGCACCATCCAGTGTGCGGAATCATAACAATGGAAAAGAGAAAGAGGCTTGTGCTGCACAAGCCTCTTTTTTATCGCTCACTGACCTGCCATTCATCCTGATAGATCAGATCGTCAATATCCAGAATTTTCTTTGCTTCCATCCGCCGGCCTCCTTTCTGCCTATACTGGACAGTATATGCAGAAAGGGCAGGGAAGATGCAGGAACCAATAAAGAGGATCAAGCCTCCGGCCGTTCCAGATCCTTGATTTTCCGGGCCGGATTTCCCACAATCACACAATAACCTTCCGGAAAGCTTTTTGTCACCACAGCACCGGCACCTACCACCGTATGGGGTCCCAAGCATACGCCCGGCAAAATCACTGCATTCATGGCAATCCAGCTTTTTTCCCCTATGGTAATGGGCTTTCCTGCCTGATGATCTTCCACGTCATCCAAACTATGGTTAGACGTGATCAGACCAACACCCGGTGCGATCATGGTGCCTTTTCCTATGGCAACAGTCGCATCCAAACCTTGAAAGTATGAGCCCACCGTAAAGAAATTCTGTATATCGTCGGGGTCGAAACAGATGTTCTCCGGGCAGGCGATCTGGGCATGTGGCGGCACCGGCCAGGGCACATGTCTGTTTCGCCCCAGTACCTTCTGCCCAAACCAATACCGCAGGATCCATTTCCAGCCAGTAGAAAAATGTGTGCGGGAAAAATACCTGCCTTGCAGGTACTTCTTGTCATAGCAAAGGCAGCCCAGGCAATACACCAAAAATACCAGCACACAGACAAACGGCCTGCGGATTGCTCTTATCGTTTTCTTCAGCATGCTCATTTCTCCGTCTATGCATCTAATTCTCCGTAGTGGTTGATGGTATGCCACTTACTTTTCACATAGCCAAGCACAAGTACAGCATACGCCAGCGACCATATACCGCCCAAGATCAGCGATTCTGCCACTGTTCCTATAACAGCATCCAACGGCAACAGGGCCTTGCCTGCATAAAATACCACGGCCAATACCAAGTTCAATAGACTTATTTTCCCGATCTCACCCAACGGTAGCATGTTGAGCATGGAAATATTCAATGCTTTCGCCGTTTTCCAAAGCATGATGGCCGCAAGTATAAATGTAGAAACCACCGTTGCAATCGCCGGCCCAATAAATCCCATCGCCATATAAAAGAGGATGTTCAGCACCACGTTCAACGCCAGATTATATACGCTGTTACGGAAAATATATCGGCTGTTGCCTGTGGCATTCAACAACATCCCCCAATACGTGCATCGCAGCAGTTCCAGCAAGGCATAAACACGAAATACACTGACACCCGGCAGATACTTTTCTGAATACAGGATGGTCATTGCCTCAGGAGCAAACGTAATAATGCCAAATACTGGCAGCGCAATCACCGCATAATTCAAAGCAAACGATTCCCGCCACAGAGCCACTGCCTGCTCCTTCTGCTTTCGCTTCAGCAGCAGCGCAATTTTGGGCATGATTACCGCCGTAGTAGATGCGGCCAAAATGGTCAGCGGCAATTCTTTCGCGGCATTGGTAAAGATTGCATACTCCTCTGTAGAAAACAGTGCCGAAATAGTGAGCTTGTCCAATTCTCTGGACAACGTTCCTACCGAAGAGGCCAGCCCCAGCGGGACACTGAAGGCCAAAATCGTCCTGAGTTGACTTTTGTTAATGCGGAAACGAAGCCCCTCTGCCAAACGGCGCACCAGGACATATACCCATAGGCCGAACAGCACTTGCACTGCCAAAAAAACAATCATGTAGCCGCGGAAGGACATACCTGTCCAGTCCGCCACCAGCACCGACAGCAAAAGTGCAAGGCTATTGAAAAATCGATAGCCAATCAGAGTATCCGTCCTGTCATAGACCACCAGCACATTTTCCACCGAGGACATGGTGAGCGAAGCAAACGGATACAATAGCAGGAAAAAGGCATACTCCCCAATGGCCGGGTTCTTGTAATACCATTCCAAGGCCGGAATCCCCAACACCAGAATCACGCCGACCAAAGCCGAAAGGATGAGATTCAGGGAATAATACTGATGCAGGAAATTGCGGCGGTCCTGATGGTCCTCTGCCCGGCCCAAAAAATAGTTGATGCTGTTTGGAAGCCCTAAAAGCAGCAGCGTTGAAAGAAGCGATACGCTCATCAACAGTTGGGAATAAGTCCCATACTCATCCAGTGTTCGAATCCTGGAAAGCACCATCACGCACAGCATGTTCATTACCAGGCTCAACCCCTTAGAGGCTGTAAGAATGATGGTGCTTTTACCTATGGATGCTTTGCTCACACAATAGCCCCCGTTCTCGGCATATATCTCGTCCTATTATCCTAACTTTACTCATTTCCGGCGTGGCAGATATTAGACCGCAGTAGGGCCTCCAACGACTGGGCCAAATGCGAATACGAAAAATTTTTTGCTCCACCGGTGCTTTCTTCCATGGAATTTTCTCCACGGCTATGCTTTTGATACAAGGAATACAAATATTCTTTCAGGTTCAAAAATTCTGATTCTCCGCCAATTTCTTCGCAGCAGGCCCCCAAATGATACTCAGAGATAATTTCTTTCACTTCGCTGTTGGGCACGTTACCTGAAACTATGCAAACAATAGGGTGCTGGTGCATCATATATTCCAAAAATTTCCCGCTTAAAATACCCTGTTCTTCTGTTGTGTTCCAGGTAGCCAGCAGTAGTATGTCGCTGGTCTGCTGAATACTAATGGCAGCCTCTCTTTTGATAAATCCTCGATTTTCCAGAATTTGCTCCATACCATAAGGGGCTGCCTGAGAAACAAGTTGGGAAAAATCTTTTCCTGCATATACACAAACTACTTGGCGTAAGTCGATCCTACCTTCGTCGGCCAGCTCGCGAAGCGCCCGAAACAGCAGGCTCAAATTGCGGCGATTGTGGTAGAGCGCACCGCAGTAACTCATGGTCCACCGCGGGTCCCTTTCGGCATCCGCCTGCACCGCCGGGCAGTCCTCCGGGTCAAACCCATTTGTGATAACATGTACCTCATCATTCTCACATGCAGGCATTTTACCGGCAACGCCTTTAGAAACAGCCACCAATACGTCTGCTTTTCGGTTTACACTCGCCCAATATTTTCTTGCCCACATTCCTGCCAGCGTGTGGTCGAATGAGTATTCAACCAAATCCCGATATTCCGCTATCCAGCAAGCTGTTGGATTCTTCTTTTTGTAATACCGGGCAATCATATGCGATGAAAACGGCCCATAAGTAGATACAACAGCATCTGCTGCTATATTATGTGTTTTTAGATACCGAATAGCAGCGGACGCAAAATCGTAACTTTTATAGATGTTCAGCCAAGTCCGAACCAAATTTTTCAATCCGTTACGCTTTACCGTAGTGCATGAGCCTCCCGTCTCTGCTACAACAGGCCGCTTACCATCATCTGCCTTATGTGCGGCATACACCCCATATATTCTGTTATATATACTCTGATATCTTTCGCTGTTAGAAAGGCGAATCACCTGGGAAATATCTTCTACATCCTTCTCCAACAGTTTATCGTTGACATCTGTATTTTCGGTTTCCGACATAATGACAGTAACTTCATGCCCTGCCCGCTGCAAATACTTGGCCATCTTGGAAGACCTCACTGCAGCGATACGGTTTGCCGGGCTGAAAATCGGAGCAATATAGAGAATTTTCATGCTTTAATCTCCCTTTGCTTGCAGGTATCTGAAAGCCACCGAGGCAACACTGCTGCCAAGGCTAAGTACAGCCACATCACCAGCAGGTCCTGGGCGTCCGCGGGCGCTGTGGACACAATGGGATAAATACCCAACGCGCCTAATGCCAAAAGGGCATATGCAGCCTGTTCCCAACGGCGGCCTCTGACACCTATCCGCAGCATGTGCAGGATCCTGCGCAGCAGCAGCCATGCGATAGCGCACAAGGGAATCAGGACAAATATTCCGTAATCCGCCAGTAGTCTGGCAATGAAACAGTGAATATTCCAGATACCTGCGTCTCCGGTCACCTTGAGATCTCGTGCCAGCATCTCTGAATTGCCCAGCCCTACCCCCAATCCGTAGGAATCCAAAAAGCAATCCCCGGCATGAATTAAGAGCTTCGTGCGAATTCCTGCACTGGCATCTCCCCGCAGTGTCACTTCGCCAGTTTCTTTGTCAATTTCAAAAAATTGATCCTCCAACGAAACTCCGCCAGGTCTTTGGAGTTGAATTTCCAACCCATCCAACGATTGCCCGGTGATTAACGCTTCCGTATACGCCTTAATCTGCGGCATCAGATAGTAATAGCGATTGACAAACTCCACACTCAAAACGCCAATGAGAATCACTGCTACCACCAGGATCCTGCCTCTCTTTTTGCTGCATAAAAAATAGAGGACTATTGCAGCCAGAAGAATCACTGATGCCACAACGCACAAACGGCCAGAACACAAAACAGGAACCATATAGGCGCAAACTGCCAGCGCCGCTACTCCCACTGCCCCCCATTTGGACCAGCGGTTATCCGGACGCAGATACCACAGCAAGGCTGCTGCTACCATCAGCAGCACAGTAGCTGCATAGTCGTTGGGATTTCCGCTGAATACCACCGGAGGCTGAAACATTCCATCGAATATCTGAATCTGTTTCAGATCATCACAGCAACTATTTACAAGTCCGCCAAAAAATACCTCGTACAGGCCAAGCACACCAATAAGGCACAGCATGACAATGCACACCTTCACCGTCAGATCCCGTACAGCGGGGCGGCGCAGCATTCGAATAGCCAGAAGGAAAAACGTTACATCGAAAACCAAGTTAAAAAGCCTGTCCCGAGTCCACAAAAAGTCCTGCGCCCGGAACAGCGATGCAGCTCCGTACAAGAGCAGAATCAAGCCCAGTACATCGCACCATTTTTCAATGACAGTGGCTTGCGTCCAAGGCAGTTCCCTATGCAGGATCATCCAGAGCAGGTATAGTCCTGCGGTCACGGGTAGTAAGATGCGAAAAGTATACAGCGTACCCAGGCCAGGCACAGAAACCGTCAACAGATATGGTCCGATAAATGCCGCAGCTACAGTGAGAAGCCATAAAACTATCGTCACCGTATAAAGTCGGTCACTCTTCCAAGCCTGCCTCGGTTTTTCCATCATGGTTATATTTCCCTTTCCATTCTTCAAACAGGGCCAAATAGTCCCGTGCGTTCTTCTCCCAAGTTTGTTCTGCCGCATCTTGCCGCCCCTGCCGGGCAATGCGGTCCGCTTCCTCCGGATGTTCCAGACACCACGCAATGCGCTGCGCTATCACATCCGGCCGATCAGGGGGCACGAGAAAGCCATTGACACCATCTTTGATGAAATCCGCAATGCCCTCTCCGGCCGTGCCTATCGTAATACAGCCGGAAGCCATAGCCTCCAGATAGACGATGCCAAAGCCTTCGTTTACGCTGGGCATCACAAAGAACTGGGACCGGCTCAGCAGCTCCATCACCTGTTCGTTTGGGATTTCCCCGGTAAACCAGACAGCGTCCCCCAAATGGCCGGTTTCACACTGCTGCTCCAGAGCGCGCCGCTCCGTCCCCTCCCCTGCCAGCGTCAAAGCAGCATCCGGATACTGCTTCCGCAGCTGCCGGAACGATTCGATGGTGACGTTGATCCTCTTTTGTTTGGTAAGATGCCCCACCTGTATCACGGAAAAGGGCCGCCGGTCAGCGGACGGCAGACAATGATTGACCGCAAAGCCGTTGCAGATGACCCGGAGCTCCGGCGAGACCCCGGCCTGCTCCAGATAGCGCTTGATGGCGGAACTGACACAGACCACGGTATCCGCCTTATCGGCATAGCGCTTTACCGCATTCAGATCGTGGTTCCACGGCGCTTCACAGCCGGTTTCCCCGTGGCTGGTAAAGACCAGCGGACACCCGAACCTTTGCCGCAGGAGACTGGCAAGCTCCGTGTTGATGCCCAGCTTATGGGCGTGAATGATGTCCGGTCTGAAATCCCCCAGAATCTTTGAGAGGTTCCGGTTCAGAACCCAGACCGCACTCCGGAGATTCCAGCCGGTCCGTTTCCCGTAGTTGGAGAAGGAGGGGAAGCGCATGAACACGTGTTCGATTCCATCCACAACCTCGGTATAGAGCAGTGGGAAAAACCGCTTTCCGTCCTGCCCGGTCTTAATCATCGGCGTTGGAACCAGAATTCTGACCCGGTGCCCGGCCTTGACGAACTCTTTCATTTGATTGTGTACAAACAATGCAGTGGGGACACAGATTCCTTGATAGTGGTAATGTGCCACAACCAGGATGTTCATAAAATAACTCCCTTTCTGCCGCAGAAGGTCAAAAGATTGCTTACCGGGCAAATCTCCCTGTAAAGTCGGTGGAGGCCACGTCCTTCAGGGGCAGTTTCACCGGTTTCCCGATGACAGCGGACTGGTACATGGCCAGGATTATCTCCAGGATCCAGCGGTAGTTGGCTGCTCCTGCCCTAGGAGGGGCAAAGGAAGCCGGCCGGTTAAAGGTGGAGGGCCTCCCGGTAATAGGCCTGGGACTGCCCGCACACCGCGCGCTGGGAAAACCGGGCGGATGCCTCCGCGCAGCGGGACTGTATCCCGGCATATTCCTGAATCACCTGTAGAATACGCTGAGCAATGTCCTGTGCAGACAGGGGATCCACATGGTACCCCACAACCCCCTCCGGGAATTGCCGGTCAAACCCCTGGCCCTCGCTGTAGAGAACCGGAAGCCCCTGGGTCAGCGCCTCGGCGTAAACCAGGCCGAAGGACTCCGTCAAAGAGGGCAGTACAAAGAGGTCCGCCCGGCGATATTCTTCGATTAGCTGCTCCTTTGGAAGCTTCTGGACCCGGCGTACAAAATCCATGCCGCACAGGGCGCGGTCTATCTCCTGATTTTCCCCGGCACCCACAACGGTCAGTTCCGCATCGACCCCCTGCGCCCGGATCAGCTCCACCGCCTTGGCCAGGCGCAGCTGGTTCTTGCTGGCATTCACCACCCCCGCCGTCACCAGACGTAGCTGTTCTCCGGGGGGACAGCGTGTTTCGGAGGCGGTGTGCTCCGTCCAGAAGGGGTCCACGGCAAATGGGAGCAGCTTGAATTTCCGGGCCATCTGCTCGCGCTCCCCCGGGGAGACCATGTGCTCCAAGGCATAGTTCCGGTAGGCGTCCGACACGAAAAGAACCAGTTCCGCCTCCCGGAAAATTTCCCGGCCCAGCCCCCGCAGATGGATTAGCCTGCGGTAGATGGTATTGACATCGGTGTTCTGCACCGTAACCACATAGGGGATGCCGAATTCCCGCTTGGCCCACAGGCAGTGGATCCCACCGGAGTACAGGAAGTACCCGTGCAGAAGCTCCGGCCGCAGATGCTCCACCTCCCTGCGGAAACACCGGTAGATCTTGCGCTGCTTGTGCATGTACCAATACCGGTCGTAGGGGTGGAAGCAGTGGGCCTCGATCACAGACACGTCCTGCCGACGGGGATCCTGATACCGCATGGGTACAAAAAATACCGAATCCAGCCCGTCTGCCAGAAATCCCTGATGCAGGGTCTGGTAGACCTTGGAGTTATAGTAGTCGTTGCTGATATGGAGAATCCGCATGGTTCGCTTCCCTTTCCATATGATGATGCGGTTTATTCCAAAAATTTTCTGATTTTCGCTACGATCTTCTCAGCAGAGTGGCCATCACCAAAGGGCTGGTAATCCGGATCAAACTGGACCGGACGGTTCAGTTTTTCCAGAATATCCTCTTTCTCAGGCCGGGCCAGCTGATTGCAGCCATTCACCATAGTCTCCGGCCAGACCACAAAGTCCAGCACGGTGACACAGGGCTTAGCGGCAAAAAATGCCTCCCGCTGCACACCTCCGGAATCCGTGACGATCTTCTTGGCGTGGTTCACCAGAGAAATAGACGTCTGATATCCCACCGGCTGGGTCAGGATCAGCCGATCATATCTTCCGTCAGCCGTCAGGCGCAGGGCACGCTCCCGATTCCGGGGATGAACCGGATATACGGTGGGCGCATCCAGAGCCTGCATAGCGTCAAAAATATGGCGCAGCGTTTCATCACAATCCGTATTCTCCTGTCGGTGGCAGGTCATATAATAGAAGGTTTCCGGCACCTGTACCGGGGCTCCCTGCAGATCGGTGATCTCCTGCAGCTCACTGCCATCCAGCCGGCTGGAATAGTAACAGAAAGCGTCATACATGGGATCGCCCACCACGGTGGCTGTATCCCCCAGGCCTTCCCGTTCCAAGAAACGCAGGCTGGACTCCGTGCAGGGCAGATTGATGGCCGATACATGGTCCGTTACGGTGCGATTCACTTCCTCGGGGCTCTCCAAGGTGCCAAAGCGATTGCCCGCCTCCACGTGGCAGATGGGAATGTGCAGTTTTACCGCCGCCAGAGCCGCCGCCATAGTGGAATTGGTATCTCCAAACAGAAGCACCAGATCCGGCTGTTCCTGCAGGAATACCTTCTCCAGTTCCATCAGCATTTTGCCGGTCATCTGTCCGTGTGTTCCGCCGGAAATCCCCAGATTATAATCAGGCCGGGGAATGTCCATTTCCTCAAAGAACACATCGGACATATTGGCATCAAAATGCTGTCCTGTGTGGATCAGAATTTCCTGCAACTCTTTGCGCAGCACACGGGAAACCACCGCCAGCTTGATAAACTGGGGGCGGGCTCCCACCACCGAACAGATTTTCTTCATTTACAGTACCTCGATGTTCTCCCGGTTGGCAAGACCCTTAGTAACGTTCTTGCAGTCAAACACCGGCACGCCGCAGTCTGCCACCATGGCATAGTCCACATTGCTGTGGGCGGTGGTGATGACCACCAGGTCATACTGCTTCACCACGTCTGCCGTCAGTTCCGTCAGGCCGGTATGCCACTGGCCCTCGTAACGGTACTTGGGCACAAAGGGATCATAATAATTGGTGTTGGCGCCGGTCTTGTGGAATTCCTCGATGACCCGAAGGGCAGGGCTCTCCCGGTAGTCGTCGATATCCTGCTTATAGGCCACGCCCAGTACCAGCACCTTGGAGCCGTTGAGGGCTTTCTGATAGCGGTTGAGGATCTTGCCGGCACGCTCCACAGTATACTCGGGCATCCGGTCGTTGATCATCATGGAAGTCTCGATCATGCTGGTGTGGAAGCCATACTCCCGGGCCTTCCAGCTCAGATAGTAGGGATCCAGGGGGATGCAGTGGCCGCCCAGACCGGGGCCGGGATAGAAGGCCTGGAAGCCGTAGGGCTTGGTCTTGGCAGCGTCAATGACCTCCCAGATGTCAATGCCCATGCGGTTGCAGAGAATGGCCATCTCGTTCACCAGGCCGATATTGATGTTGCGGTAGGTGTTCTCCAGGATCTTCTCCATCTCCGCCACGGCGGGGCAGGACACGGTATGCACCTCGCCCTCCAGAATGGAGCGGTACACCATGGAGATCACCTCGGCGGCATCTTCGCCGATGGCACCCACTACCTTGGGGGTGTTGCTGGTCTTATAGATCAGGTTGCCCGGATCCACACGCTCAGGGGAGAAGCCCAGATAGAAATCCTCACCGCACTTCAGGCCGCTGCCCTCCTCCAGAATGGGACGGATCAGCTCCTCGGTGGTACCGGGATAGGTGGTGGACTCCAGAACCACCATAGTGCCCTTCTTCAGGTGCTTGGAGATAGCGATGGTGGAGTCACGGACATAGCTGATGTCCGGCTGCTGATGCTTGTCCAGGGGAGTGGGCACGCAGATGGCGATAAAGTCCACGTCGCACACCAGGGAGAAGTCCGTGGTGGCCCGGAGCATACCGGAAGCCACCAGCTCCTGCAGGTCGGAATCCACCACGTCGCCAATGTAGTTCTTGCCGGCGTTTACCAGGTCCACCTTTTCCTGCTGCACATCGAAACCGGTGGTGTGGAAGCCGTGCTTGGCCTTGTCCACAGCCAGAGGCAGGCCCACATAGCCCAGGCCGCACACGCCCATCCGCAGGGTCTTATTCTGGATTTTCTGGATCAGTTCTTCTTTCATAGTCATGTCAGTCCATCTCCTTGACTTCCGATTTTTCATTCATCTCATAAGCCTTGCCGCAGGCAGGGCAGACCGCCCGGCCATCCGTAAAGGTCAGTTTTTCACCGCACTTGCAGACATAGCCCCGAATCCGGGCCGGATTCCCCAGCACAATTGCATAATCAGGCACATCCTTGGTCACCACGGCGCCGGCACCTACAAAGGCGTATCGGCCGATATCATGGCCGCAGACGATGGTGGCGTTGGCGCCGATGCTGGCACCCTCCTTCACCACGGTTTTACGGTACTCACTTTTGCGTTCAATAAAGGCCCGGGGGTTGATAACGTTGGTAAAGACGCAGGAGGGGCCCAGAAATACGCCGTCCTCACACACCACGCCAGTATACACCGACACGTTGTTCTGGATCTTCACGCCGTTGCCCAAAGTCACATCCGGGGAGATCACCACGTTCTGGCCGATGTTGCACCGCTCTCCAATGGTACACCCCTTCATGATGTGGGAGAAATGCCAGATCTTGGTGCCTTCCCCGATCCGGCAGCCCTCGTCCACATAGCTGGACTCATGGACAAAATACGCTTTATCAGCCATCAAAGCACCTCCAGAACAGCGTCAATGATCTGCTGCTGCTCTTCTGCCTCCAGATAGGGGTGCATGGGCAGAGAGAAGGTCCGGGCGCAGTAATCGTTGGCATTCCGGAAAGTCTCACCGTAATGGGGCTCATCCCGGAATACCGGCAGGGCATGCTGGGGCGTAGGATAATACACCATGTGGGGGATACCTGCATCCTTGAGATGGGCGATCACCTGATCCCGCTGCTGCTGGTCAGCCGCCAGCACGGCATACTGGGCCCAGACACTGGTGCAGTTTTCCGCCACGAAGGGAGTCACCAGCTTACCGGCAAAGGCATCGTTATACCGCCGGGCCACCTGCTGCCGCTGATCCACCTCGTACTCCGCCAGAGCCTTCAGCTTGGGCAGCAGCACGGCGGCCTGGATGTGGTCCAGGCGGGAGTTCATGCCCACCCGGATGTTGTCATACTTGCCGCCGGGGCCCTTGCCGTGGACGCAGATGGAACGGATCACATCCGCCATGGCATCGTCATCGGTAAAAATGGCACCGCCGTCACCGTAGCAGCCCAAGGGCTTGGCAGGGAAGAAGGACGTGGTGGCCATGTGGCCGAAGGCGCAGCAGCGGCGGCCGTGATAGGAACCGCCGAAGCTCTGGGCAGCATCTTCGATGAGGGTCAGGCCATACTTTTCGCAAATGGGGACAATGGCATCATAGTCACAGGGATTACCCAGGATATCCACCGCCACCACCGCCTTGGGGGTAAGCTTGCCCTCTGCCAGCACCGCCTGAATCTGACGTTCCAGGCTTTCCGGGCACAGGGTATAGGTGTCCGCCGTTATGTCGCAGAACACCGGTGTGGCGCCGAACATCTTGGCCGGCTCCGTAGAGGAAATAAAGGTCATATCCGGGCAGAACACGGCGTCGCCTGCTCCCACGCCGCAGACCATATAGGCGATCTGCAGAGCGTCGGTGCCGTTGGCGCAGGTGATGCAGTGCTTCCGGCCGGTAAAGGCCGCCAGCTGCTTCTCCAGCTCCTTGACATACGCCCCGCCGATAAACTGGGCGTCATCCAACACTTTCTGGATATTGGCGTTGATCTCGTCCTTCAGGTGACGGTACTGGGTTTTCAGATCGATAAATTCCATGTTACTTCACACGCCTCGCTTCTTCTAAGATGGCACAGAGCTTCTGCGTCAGATTGGGATAATCAAAGTCCTCTGCCGCACGCCGGGCATTGGCACATTGTTTCGTATATTCTTCCTGGGGCATATCGGCATATGTCCGGAGCGCCTGGGCCAGCAATTCCGGGTCCTGGCCAGAAACTCCTGTGCCGGCCCCATATCGCTCAATCAGGTTATAGCGAAATGGGAGATCCGAAAGAAGGGGCCGCCCGGCAGCAAAGTACTCAAACATCTTGTTCATGCTTAAGCCAAAACGGCCGATGGGGGTCTGCTTGGCGTGAATCAGGTTCAAATCCGCCTTGGAAAGAATAGACGGGATATATCTTTTCTCCACAAACCCCTTGAACAAAATATTCTGCAAACCCAAAGACTTTGCTTTCGCCTGCAAAGGCTCTACCTCATCGCCTTTGCCCCATACCAGAATCCGGACCTTGTTATCGCCACGTTGCTGCAGACACCGGGCGGTCTCCACCAACACATTCAAATCATCTGCCAGCCGCACCGAACCGGTATATACCGCCTTGAAGGTATCGGGATCATCTAAGTCCGGATCAGACAAGGGATATGCCTCCCGGTTGGCATCAAACTCCTTCAGGTCCACGCCGTTATTGACATTCCGGACTTTCGCCAGATCGATGGTCTTGTCCCACCCCCGCTCCCGGATGTAATCGGCGCCGCCTTCCATGGTGAAGATCAGCCGGTCGGCATGCTGGTAGATCCACTTCTCCAGCCGGTACAACATCCGGATCACCGGGTTTTTTCGACTGATTCCTTTATAATCCACGATGGATTCCGGCCACAGATCCCGGACCTCCACTACGCAGGGCAATTTCTTGCGCCTAGCATACAGCACCGACATAAAGGCGGTAATGGGATCAGGGGAGGAGGTATAGATCACATCCGGCAGTTCAAACTGGTTGCAGGCACGCCACAGCCGTACCGGGAATTCCAGCATACCCCAGATTCTGGAAAAACCGTTGCCCTTATAGTTGCTGCTGCGCACGAAGGTGTAGGGCACACCGTCCATCTCCACCTCTTTATAAAGCTCCCGGCCGGTGATCATATTCACGTCCGTATTGTGCACCATGCTGGAGGTAAACAGCTTTACTTCGTGGCCCATGGCCGCAAGGTACTTAGAAAAGTAATAGTGCCGCACCAAGCCGCCCATAGACGGAGGCGTAGCCGTGTGATTGAGAATCCAGATTTTCATCTTCTGCTCTCCTTTGGGCCCTGTCGCAATAACAGTTTCCTTTTGTTTCATGCATCTGTTGGAAGGGTTGCTGTTCCCTTTTCAGCAAGACCATCCGTTATTTTTTTATGAATGGTTTAGCGGGATTTCCCACAACGGTCTGCCCACTCTCCACGTCTTTTACCACCACGGCGCCCAGTCCTACAAATGCCTCCCGTCCAATGCGACACTGGTTTCTCACCAACGCTCCCACGAGATAGGCACCGTCCTCCACCACTACACTTCCACAAAAGCGGCAGGCAGCCACCGCCGTTGCATTTTTCCCAAAGCGGCAATTGTGGGATACCTGCGTCATAGCGTCTAGCTTCACTCCATCCCCAATGACAGTGTCATCCAGCGTTCCACGACACACTGTGCTGTTCTCACCAATCAGCACATCCTCACCGATCCATACACCTCCAAAATGACGTATCATCGTCTTGTTGTGGTGTTCATCCTCTGTATAGCTGATGCTGTCGGCATGACCAATCACGACCCCGGATCGGATTTCACTGTTCGCCCCGATTCGTACCCGGTTCACGATGGACACATTATTTCCGATAATAACATTGTCGCCAACGGAAATATCCCCGTCCAGTGTGCAGTTATGTCCAATGGAAACATTCTCTCCTAATCTTACTTGTGTGGAAAGATACGTATTCTTACCTATGCGGGGACGCAGTTCCTCTGTCCCAAAAAAATGCTCTAATACGCCGAAAAATGCCCGCTTAGACTCTGCAGTCACAATAGCACCGGCAAACGGCCCGCTTACGTCTTCTGATACGATAGCCAGGCTGACCTGACTCAGGTCCATCCCCTCGGGTATATTCCCCTGCGTTTTAACCCAGGTAACCGTGCCGGGTCGATAGTGTGCCAACGAAGAAAATCCTTTGATTTCATCGCCGCTGTTCCCTGTAAAGGTAAATGAGATCTCTTCCTGACGCAGGAATTCCAATATATCTGCTATCAGCATGTGCTTATACCTCACTTTTCTGCAGGATCTCACCTATACTTCGAATATTATCAGCCATTTGGAGATACCGTTCTCCCGCAGCGGAACAAATGAAAGCGGTTACACTTTGCGCAATGTCCTGTTCCTGCTGGTGATACCAAAACGCATGGGTAAGGATATGCAGGTGGTCATATGCCTGGCTTCGGATGATATCCAGCACAGGTTCCCGCCAGTGACGGCGGCTATCAGACAGATATTTAAAATCGCAGAAAAATGTTTTTTCGTAGGAAATTTCTACACCTTGGATTTTAAGATTACTTTCCAGCACCGTTGCAGAGGGGCGATGCATGGACATAGTAGATACAGGACCGTCAAGAAGCTGCGACAGAATGTCTATTTCTTTGCGAATATGTTCCACCAATTCCTGCTCCGTACCCTCCGGATACGCCTTAGCGTCAAAATGCAAGCCAATCTCATGCCCCATGCTCTGAATTGTCCGAAGCTTTGCCAAGCTGCCCGGAGATGCCGGGTTGTAGAAATCACTGGTCAATAATACAAAGTAGGTACTGCTGACTCCCAGTCTCTGCTCAAGCGCAGCCAGCTCCACCGCACTGTCCAGACTAAAATCAATATCATGCCGGAGAATCACACACCGGGGAGCCGTCTCCCAATTGTGATAATTCCTCACGGCATATCCATTTTCTCTAAGCAATGCAATTAGACTTTCATATGCCTTATAAGTAAATTCCATAGATTATCTCATTTCCTCGGAAAAATGATTATATACTGGCAGGACCCTGTGAAAAGTTCCCGTATGGTTCAAGATCCAAACTTTCATCTTCTGTCTCCTTTGTGCCCCGCTGCAGGGCACAAACTTCTTCCCGTTTTTTTACATATTCGTTTTATTTTACTGCTGTTTGCCTGATTTGTAAAGTAG